>JBJEKL010000075.1:0-14054 GCA_051878615.1 Bacteroidaceae bacterium
TATCAAGAACATCAGGGTCGTCAACACCATTGAATACTCTCTGAAATAAAACAAATGATTCTGGACATTGACGGCATCCTTGTCTCTTCGGACATCATCACAGAACACTTCTGCTGCGATCTCGACGCATGCAAAGGCGTATGCTGTGTGGAGGGAGATGCAGGAGCACCTGTAACCATAGAGGAGATTGAAGGCATCGAGGAATCTCTTGATTCGGTGTGGGGAGACCTTACAGCACAAGCCCAAGCTGTGATTGACAAACAAGGTGTGGCCTACACCGACACCGAAGGAGATCTGGTTACCAGCATCGTTGATGGCAGGAATTGTGCCTTCACATGTTACGAAGGCGGTTGTTGTCTCTGCACCTTAGAACGTGCTCATCGGGCAGGAAAGACCCGCTTTATAAAGCCCATCTCCTGCGCACTCTACCCCATCCGAGAGAAAACATTCGCCAATGGTACTGTCGCACTCAATTACCACCGATGGGATGTATGCAGGGAGGCCAGACAGAAAGGTCGCGAACTGAAACTGCCTATATACAAATTCCTGGCCGCTCCACTCACCAGACGTTTTGGCAAAGAATGGTATGACACCCTATGCGAAGTGGCCGAAAACATGGACAGGCTCAATCAATAACATCCTGCAGTACAACCTTTCCGGAACCACAGAAAAAAAGAAATCGCGTATTTATGCCTGCCTCATGCAACAGGCCACAAATACGCGATTTCCCATTTACAAACCTTTATCAGAGAAGCCCATACTTCAACAAGAAGAGCACAGCAAGAATCACCATGCTGACTTTCAGTTCACGCCATCGACCCGTGAAAGTACGCAACAACACATAGGTGATCAGACTCATCAGAATGCCATCAGAAATACTGTAGGTAAGGGGCATGAGCGCAATACACACAAAAGTAGGAACAGCATCGGCAAAATCACCCAGATGAAGTTTGCTCACATCCGTCATCATCATCACACCCACAAGCACCAGGGCTGGAGCTGTAGCCTGAGCAGGAATAGCCAGAAAGAGAGGAGCAAGGAATAGTGCCAACACAAAACAGATGGCTGTGGTGAAGGCGGTAAGACCGCTACGGCCACCAGCATTGACACCCGCTGCACTCTCCACATAGGTGGTCACGGTACTGGTACCCAGCATGGCACCTACAGTGGTACCAATAGCATCAGCCATAAAAGCCTGGTTTAATCGAGGTATATCACCCTTCTCATCCACCATGTTCGCACGATGGCTTACCCCCAACAGTGTACCGATGGTATCGAACATGTCAATAAAGAGAAAAGTAAGTACACATATCAGCATGTCCATACTAAATATATTGCTCCACTCAAACTGCATGGTGATGGGAGCAATACTGGGAGGAACATCAAGCACCGACCCAAATTGTGTGATTCCCATAGGAATACCTATCACGGTGGTTACCAATATCCCTATAAGCAAGGCACCTGTCACCTTCTTGATGAGCAACACAGCGCTAAGCAGGATGCCGAAGCAGGCAAGCAGGACAGCTGGACTATGCAGGTCACCCATGGTCACAAACGTGGCAGGATTATCAGAAACGATACCGGCATTCTTCAGACCGATAAAGGCTATAAAGAAACCTATACCAGGCGAAATGGCACGACGAAGAACCAGAGGCATGGCATCAACAATCTTCTGCCGAAGACCCGTTACCGTAAGTAAGATAAAGATGAGTCCCTCGATAAAAACAGCAGTAAGCGCAAACTGCCATGTGTAACCCATGGTCAGCACCACGGTATAAGCAAAAAATGCATTCAAGCCCATGCCCGGAGCCAACGAGAACGGCAACTTGGCATAGATGGCCATGACCAACGTAGCAAATATGGAGGCAAGCACGGTAGCGGTAAACACTGCCCCCTTGTCCATTCCCGCATCGCCCAAGATAGTGGGATTGACGGCCAGAATGTATGCCATGGTGAGGAAGGTAGTAACCCCCGCCAACACCTCACGCCTCACACTCATGGTGGAAGCGGAGAAACCAAATAACTTTTCAAGCATAGTCATTGTGTTTAGGAATTATCTGTCGTGAGTGACTCAGATGCTCCACTTGAGAGCAATGGTGGGGTTCCAGTAGAAACTGCGATGCTTTGCCTCATGCCAAATGAAGTTGTTGCTCAGCTCCCACTCCGTGCCGATGGAGAGCTTGTTATTGGCACTATGGCGGTTCACGACGTTGAACCAGAACTGAGGCTCCGTAAGGAAGATGAGTCCGCGCTGGTCACTGCCCAGTTTGCCCTTGTACACATTCTTGGGAACCTGTGCATACCACAAGTCAGCGAAGCCGCTGAAGGTACACAGGTCATTGGCAAAAGTAAGTCCCCACACAACAGTGGTCTGGAAACTGGCGTGGCCCTCGAGACCATTGTTACCCTTGAGCATGTGCTTGTACATGGCCTGGAAGGTGAAAGTCTTGCGGAAGTCATCGTTGTGCCACTGCAAAGCAGGACCCACCAAAATACACTGCTGGAAAGGCCCAGACAAGTTTAGTCCGCCATCATACTCACCATGCGCAGTGAAGCTCACGTTGCTGTCCTTCACTTTTGCAAAGGTGAAGTCACGGCTCACCTCCCAATAGGCACCAAGCACACCACGCGTTGTCACATCGTGGCTAACGGGGGCAGTAAGGGTCTTCTTGTTTCTGTAGTCCATATCGATGAAGAAGAAAGTGCTTCCGAGGCGGTCTGCCTTGAACATCTCCACCGTAGTGGTCACTTTCTGGCGACTGGCTTCTGAGTTGGGATTAGTGGCACTTCCCAAGTCGTAGTGCAACTGGACATTCACCTGTGAAAAAGCGGCAATAGCCATCACTTGCGCAAGGGCGCACAGGAACATTTTTCTCATTTTGATTGGGTTTAAAGATGAGTTAATAGATTAAGAAAAAGATATTACGAGAAATGCCACTCAAAGCTGACTGACAATATCCTCAAGACTCTTACGTTTCTTCTCAGGTGATTCCAATCCCGGAGCAGGATGTCCAATAGGAATGATGACCGATGCTTCCTCAAAAGATTCCAGTGCCAAAAGCCCATGCAATCGGGCCGCATCAAAATTGCACACCCAGCACGAACCCAATCCCTGTTCGGCAGCAGCCATACAGATGTGCTCGGCGGCAATGGCAATATCTATGTCACCATGCTGCTTGCCATCACGACGCACCCACTCCTCATCATGACATACTATACATATTATATATATAGGGGCTTCTGATATCCACTCACGTTTGTAACACGACTGTACCTGCTTGCGAACGGCCTCGGAACGCACGACAATAAATCTCCAGGGCTGAAGGTTGACAGCAGAGGGTGCAAAACGGGCACACTCCAAAATATACGCCAATTGGCTCTCACTCACCTCCTCGCCACTATAACTGCGCACGGAGAAACGTTGCTTACATAAATCCAGAAAACTCATACGCTCGTTACAAAGTTTTAGCAAAGATAACATATTTTAATGTAACATACACAACATATAGGTTATATCTTCACATAGAGCATATTTTTTGCTTCTAAAATCCGTATCTGCCTAAAACGGGCTCAAAAGAGGAATTATCCAAATTCGGCCGACAGACAAAACTGAGAGAAAATCTAATGACTGATTTGGGATTATAGACGTACCTTTGCAAGGCGGGGACATGCTCATCGCATGTCCCGACAGAAAACAAGAAAGAAGGAAGATATGCAAATCATAGAGACCGAAAGCGCAAGCGATCCCAGGCTGGCAAGCTACGCGACACTTACAGAAGCGCAATTGCGCAACAGACTGGAGCCACAGAAGGGCATATTCATAGCGGAGAGCCCCAAGGTTATCAGGGTGGCTCTGCAGGCAGGATACGAACCCATCTCACTCCTCTGCGAACGCAAGCATATCGGGGGAGATGCCGCTGACATCGTGAAGAAGATGGGAGATTGTCCCATCTATACAGGGTCACGTGAGGTACTAAGCCAACTGACAGGATACACACTCACCCGTGGAGTGCTGTGTGCCATGCGTCGACCTACAGAGAAAAGCGTGGAAGAGGTGTGTTCCAATACATCACGTATCGTACTGATACACGGAGTGGTCGACTCTACCAACATAGGTGCCATCTTCCGCTCTGCAGCCGCCCTGGGCATGGATGGCGTGCTATTGACAAGAGATTCCTGCGACCCTCTGAACCGCAGAGCCGTCCGCGTATCCATGGGAAGCGTGTTCCTGATACCCTGGACGTGGACCGACACCCCCTATGAATCCCTGCATAAAATGGGGTTCAAGACAGTGGCAATGGCTCTCACGGAAAGAAGCATCCCCCTCGATGCCCCCAATCTGGCCGAAGAAGAGAAGCTGGCCATTGTAATGGGAACCGAGGGGGATGGTCTGCCTGCAAATGCCATCGAAGAAGCCGACTACGTGGTGCGCATCCCCATGCAGCATGGAGTGGATTCACTCAACGTGGCAGCAGCCTCTGCCGTGGCATTCTGGCAACTGAGGAAACCTATCTGAGTGGTGGCAGAGGCGAGAAGCAACGCGAAACGAAAGGCAAAGCCAGACGCAAGGAGTAATGCCAATACTCCCAATTATGTTCTCCATTACGCACGCGGAACTCATGACGAACTCCCTTGTTGCGCATCAACTGATGAAGGATGCTGTTGACATCATACAGATAATCGTCATCGCCACAATCAAAGAACCACTTTACCGTACGCAGTTTCTCCAGGGTTGCCTCATCGGCATTACGCATGAAATCGAGGGTTGAATGACGATTGACAGACTCACGGGTCCTGTACAGGCAGTCATGCTTCTCGGCAGGCTCTTCCTTGAAATCATCACACGAGAGCCAACCACTCATAGAGAAACATGCGCAGAAACGCTCGGGATGACGCTGACAATAACTGGTACTACCACCGCCACCCATTGACAGTCCCATCACGGCACGATGTCCCTTCTCCGACACCACGCGATATTTCTCCTCCACCTGTGGCATGAGTTCCGTAAAGAAGAACTCCTCGTAGTTCCATCCGGGAACATTAAAATAGCCGCATTGTACGTTACGCACATCAGGGCCACCTGCATTCGGCATCACAATCACCATCTTGTCTGCCTCGCCCGATGTGATCAATTCGTCGGCCACCAGTTTCATACCACCCTTGTTCACCCATGCCGTATAGTCATCACTCAGTCCGTGCAGGAGATACACGATGGGATACATGCAATCTTCCTTATCGAATCCATCGGGCAAATAGACGTTGTACTTCACCCATGTTCCCAACACTTCACTCTTTACCGAATCGGTCTTCACCAGTCCGGCACAAATGGGTACGTTGCATGCAAATAGCATGAATAACAGAAGACATCCTTTTCTCATATCCATTGATTTCTAATTTGTTCATCTTATCTGTCCATCAATTACCACCACACTTGCCGACCCTCCTCATATGTGAAAGGCCGCGTCTCGATTCCACGCGTCCTGTCACGCAACAGCAACAAAGCATTTTGTGGGATGTCGGGAAACTGAAGCCACGGATGCTCGGCCTGGCATGTGTGCAGGAGTTGCCAGCGGTTCTTATTCCAGAAATACAGTTGATAGACATCTCCTGGTTCGACGGTGTTTCCGTCACCTCGAAACACGTAATAGACACGCCCAAGCCTGACCGGCTTGCCGAAATCCATTCCAACCCATGAGGATTTGGCATCGGGAGCATCGAAAAAGGTCAGCGCATCTCCGTCGAAAACACTCTCACGCAAGCCGCCTCTGTTCATATAAGACCCCATTGTACCGATGACGTCTCCTTTAATCTCGGCATTATTTTCTGCATCGTAGAACTTCATCTCGGCCATATTGCAATAACTGGGCAAGGAGTCCTGCTTGTATCGCCAATAACGATAGGCACCCACACTATCGGGTATCTCAAACTCATATCCGTAAGCATGTCCGTCCGTGATACGATGTACAACCTGATAATCTGCGAAACCCGCATCATTGGATACCTGAAACTCTCCGCCTATGCTCCTCCCCAATATTTCATACACGTATCCAAGCGTGGGGAAACGACGCCTCAGGGTAACTGTCTCTTTAGTCGTATCATTCTGCTCTAATGTGCGGATTCTGCCATCGTACTCCAACACGAAGGGACTACCCACAAGTTCCTCTGTCCCGTCCTCATGATATCGCAAGGGGACATAGAGTATATTACGGCCCATATCCTTGAAAGTAGCCCTTCCCTGCTTGACCTCAGCATAGGCAACAGGAGCCCATCGTCTGGTATCATAGACTGCCAGGTATACATAACTCCCATGCCGTACGTTGACATTCAGGGTAACATCAGAACACGCTATGTAATGACTGGTAACATCACGCATGAAGATATTACGGAAAAACCGGGGAACAAACTTCTCACGACGATTCAGATCCTGCAACTCATGATTCTGGGCATAGGTGCAGCGAAAGGTTTTGGGCATCCGCTCATCTGGCTTATGCAAATCACCCGGTTGAGTACACACCCCCGTAAAAGGCTCTTCACGTCCTTCGTTGGTAAACACCACATTCCACGAATGACCATTGTCACGATAAGCCCAATGAGGAGTGAAATCCATTGCGACAGGGATTCCCTGGCTACGAAGCAGAATGGTGGCCATGAAGACATAGAAATCACAGTTGCCCATGGGTAGAGCCAAGGCATCCTCTACCTTCATGTTCTGATAGGAAACATACGCACCATGATCCGGATTCATCAATTTGTTCAGATTGCCATTGACCAATCTGGCAGCCTGCAAAGCAGAATTGGCATAGAGATCACACCAGTCAAGTTCGTCGAGTCCCTGACAATGAAGCCCCTGCAATCGTGTACGCCAGTCATCCAGCAACTGCATCTCCACCACCTTGTAAGGGAGCAGATACTCACAGAACTCATCAAAACTGAGATGTCTGGCCCATTTTCCCTGTTTCCATGAGCGAAAGGCCTCGTCTATATTCCTAATCATATATCCGGCTGTAAGTATCTTGCTGTCAAACACCTTCTGAGCCTGTGGTATGCCACATTCCCTGGCATAAGCATTGACAGAATCGCGCAACTGCTTGGAAGGGACTCCCTTTATGCGGATACAGAGTTCACGTACCCGACGAGAATATGACATTACGGAGTCTGTATCAGCGTAGGAATAATGACCTGGCATGTTTGCAATAAGATACTCAGCAGCTGCCAGTTTGAGCGAATCATCAGCATAATGAGCAAGAACCTGCTCAAGTTGTGCACGATTATCACCCGCAAACAAGAGAGCCTCCTCCAGCCTGTGGTCATCTGTCTTCTTGCCACACGAGCACAACACTTGCGTCATCAACAAAAAGAGAAGTCCTCCGAGATTTCTGTTCATCATATATTTATTAACACGCGCGCAAGCGCTTTTATTGTTCTTCGATACAATTCTGTGCCTCCACTCTGATCTGCCTGGCAAGCGGAGATTGTTGCGTAGGCATATGCAGAAGCACTGTTGCCATACGGACAGCCTCTCGGCGAAGACCTATATCACGATAGAGTCTCATCAGACAAAACAATGGGTATTGACGGGAAGGACTCTGGCCATGAGCCTGCAAATATGCACGACGTGCCTGGTCATAAGCATGCATATGCCTGTAGTTATGCCCCCGAAGTACATGGAACATAGGATCACCACTCACCAGAGAACCTTGCCACAGTACATAATTACTCTCATTGTATTTTCCACACGATGCCAGCATCTGACCATAACGGAACAGGAACGATGCATCATGGTACATCCAAGGCATCAGTCTGCGGTACTCAGCAAGCATCCGGGGATTACTTTGTCCCACTATCAAGCGAGATTCCCGAGCGGCTTCCACACGACGGCTAATGGGAGGAGTCAGCACAAAGGCCAATCCTGCAACCATCACACATAAAAGCATACCCGACAGGCGCCCCCCCGCAGGATGTATTGCAACATCAGGCTGACCGTCTGTCGCCATCGGGGAAGCGACAAGAGCAGCAAGGAGAACAAACAACAACTGGAAGGGAAGCAACTGGAAAGGATAAGAAAAAAGCGAGAATATCAACAAGCCAAGAAGCATCAGCATAAGAGAAATGCTGATGCTGCGCAAACGGGAAAGCACGATGAAAGTGAAGGATATAGCAAAAATCAAACCGACTATTCCTTGTTCAACAGCCACCCGCATACCATCAGAGAGAGCATACTCCACTCCATCGGCATGAGTGACAAGAGACAAAGGCAACTGACTATGCAGGGAGGCTGTCTCACGCGCATATGCTTGGAAAAAACTTCCGATACCGCTACCAAACAGGGGATGTCCCGCCACCGCCGATGATGCTATCATATAAAAAAGTAGACGGCCATCGGCAGAGCCACGCTTGAACAGATAAAGCAAAAGCAATATTGACAACAAGCCGACGAGTGCAAGCCGACGAGTGCAAGCCGGCATCCGATGCCACATCGCTATAGTCAGCACACAACACACCGACACTAAGGCCGCTCTGCTCCATCCCATAGGAAGGAGCAACGAACAAACTATAAGGGTGCTGACAGGAAGTACAGAAGAAATGGAAAAAGGAAAAGCATTCCTTGATGAAACAGACAAATATAAGGAATACAATCCCAGAAAAACTCCCATGAAGAGAACTGCCGAACATGGACCAGGATTGAGGAATGTACCAGTAAAGGGATAGCCGGTATGACGGCTGCCATCCAACAGCAACTGACCGATGCAGAAGAGACCTTCCAATAATGCGAAGGTCATGAAAGAACGTTCTACCATCAATACCGAAACTCCTGCAGAGGAGAACAGCATTCGAAGTCCCACATACAACATCATCAGGGAAAGCGCCCTACTTACCACAGGGAAACAAGGCACGTCGGGTGTGCTACCCGCCCGCAAGAGTACATATAACAGCCATGTCGCCAGCAGGGCATCCAGAATCGCGAAACGGAAGACTGTTCTACGTACCATCATCATAACCCATGCCACTACAGCCAAGGTGGCAGCCAGCACGGGCAAGACGATTTCTGCCTGACAAAACCCTAATTGAACTGGCAGAAGCATCAATACCATCACCGCAAGCACACCCATCCATGAGAGCAGACTGGGGAACCTTACTGCCACCAGCATATCAGCGAGACATGTGCGCACCCCCGTCATATCACCCTCCTCCATATTCTGTGTCGACGCAGGCGACCTGTCTGCACGTCACGTCCATAGAGAACATGCGTAGCCACACCTATTATATACTCTTCTGGCACAAGCCCCCAATATCGTGAATCATTGGAATCGCATACGTTATCCCCCGCCATGAAATAGAAATTATGAAGGAACTCATGCCTGGACAAATGTCTGCCATCAGAAGTTCTTACCTCATTCCTATTCCAGTCAACAAGAATCTTCTGTCCCAACTCCCACTCTATAATATGGCGCAGATACGTGGCAGTCAGTGGTGTGAGAGGCACGATGTCACCCTTGCGCGGCACATACAAGGGCCCCAACTGCTTCACCGTCCAAAGCACATGCTCATCAAAAGGATACACATAGAATATCTCATGAGTGAGCACACTGTCGGGAATATTATTGAGGTGATGCTGTTCTTCAATGAGACCAAGCGTATCACGACAATTGCTATTGATATAATAGGAGCCATCCACCATGAGACTATCACCAGGGAGAGCCACACACCGCTTGGCATAGACATGATTGATAAGGAAACTTACCTGCCCATCATGCGCGGGAGCATTGAATACCACGACATCACCTGTCTGTACCTTACGCAAGCCCTTCAGACGGAAACTCTCCAATTCAATGGGATAAGGGGGAATATAAATACTCCGGTATATCCGCGGTCCAACTATCATCTTACATACCAGCAACCGGTCACCTGGCTGCAAGGTAGGCAACATGGAATTGGTGGGAATAATGAAGACATCAAACAAGAATGCATGAGTAAACAACCTCAGGGCATAGAGAAACACCAGCACAAGGATTGCTGTTATGACATGCCCAAGGAGCTTCTTCACAACCGGAATTGATTTGCTCATACGGATAATTGTTGATATGACATACGTCCCCGAACAGAATGAACACAGCCTTCAGAATACCATATTCATCATAAAACGGAGACATAGTAGGCGCAAATGTACACTTATTATCCTTCTCTGGCAAATACTTTCCATCCAAAACTTCATTTTTCCTATCAAACAGAAACAACCAAAAAACAGATAAACCCAAAACCAGTCATTGGATTTGGGGCTAAGACAAAAGACATCTGTCAAGAAACAATGAAGACAAAGAAAAGGAAAAAAATGGCTCAACGGAAATTTCATGGGAAATAAGGAACACGTCCCCTGGGGTACCACCCTCCAGAAGAAAAAGGTTGGCGGATGGATAGTTGGTACGGTTTAGGCGCAAACGTTTGCAACTTTCCACGTAAACGTTTGCAACCTTCCACGCAAACGTTTGTAACCGCCCTCGCAAACGTTTGCAAGCGCGCTCGCAAACGTTTGCGGAAAAAGGACCATTTTAAGGGTTCTGAAGGCGAAGTGAACCTGCATTGGGTAGAAATGAGATTTCTCAACTATGGTGGGGGCGTTCCATAAGCCCAAATCGCTCATTTGAGTTCTGATGTTTTTCTGTGCACTCTGTCGGACATACTTATTTTATCCCCATAAAATTTCTACTGGCTCGAGAAAGTGTTTCGTACACTTCCTTAGGACACCATTCCATATTGTCCATGTACAGTTCCTTCTTGTCCGAATCAAGCACACTCTTGAAGCGTACATAGTATGTCTTGTTGGGATCAAGTGTCTGACGCACGATGATATGTCGGCAGCAACGCGAGTCATCACGAGCAGTAAGCGAGGTGTTTCCCTCGTGCACCTCATGGCGGGCGCTCTTCATCAGGCCATGGTTGCGCAGGTTGTGATCTATACGCGAGTTCGGGATAATTTTCCTCAAAAAAGCGTGAGGTGTGCTGAGCGCTCCACATGAACAGGCAATGCCTGTGGTTTGTTGTCAAAGAAGGAGTATCCCTTGTCGGCGAAGACCTTTCCGTAGAGTTCCCTGGCATAGACCGACCACACCCGTTTGACCCTATTATCGATATTTGTACCTATAAGACAGAATGTTATAATCTCCCCGCTGTTATTGCACATCAGATGAAGCTTGAAGCCGTGACACCATCCCATTGTCCCCTTGCCGCCCGTTGCCACGCCCCAAAAGACCTTGTTGGCATAGCGGCGCAGGTTGTGGCAAGCGGGTATCATTGTGGAGTCCACAAAACTGATACCGCTGCACTTGCCGAAGCCCTGGAGTTTCATGAAGAGCATCATGTGGAAGAATACGCGTGGTGTCAGTTCCACGAACCTGTTGTACGAGACAGCATGCGGGAAATAGCCGGCAAGGTGCTGCCTCACATAGAAGAGGTAGTAGTGCTTGAAATTGGCAAATGAACCGAAATGGTAGCAGACAAGAATGGTCATGATCTCGCTAATGACCAACTGTCCCTTACGATTACGGTGAGCGTGTTCCTTGTCCTCCAAACGAAGGTTTTTCTCACATTCGGATGCAAAATTATTGCATGACTCATCCATAAAACAGAAAATCTCTACAACTTTGCCTTCGGTAATCATCGCCCGTGTTCGTTTTAACTTATTGATTGTCAGCTATAAATTTACAGAATATTTGCAAGACCACCAACTTTTACAACATGTTTCTTATCCCGAACTTACGTAGTAAATGTAACTTTTTTGTGTTGTTTTATTTTTTTTTACCTTTGCGTTTGCTTTTCGAACAAATTAACTAAATAATCAAAAAAAATGACAACGAGAAACAAAAACAAAGCGACATTCATCATCGTGGGTTCATTGTGCGCTTTCATCTGCATTTTAGGTAGTTGTACCGGAGATAATGATTTGACAGGTTGTAGCGACCTTTCTATTGATATGCAGATTCCCATGACAAGAAGTGCTGATCCTGAATCGCCACAATTTTGGAATTCAGAAAATAAAACACCCGTAAATGAAGATGAATGTGGATTATTTGCGCTGACCGAAGTAAAGAAGAAATCTCCGAATCGTGGAATTGATGGCTACGATAGTGTTAGCGAATATTATAAAAGTATGAATGAATATGCACAAAAGAACTACGGGTACAAGGGTGGGGCTATGGATATCGAGACACTCTATGGCGTAGGTAAGCACTATGGTTTGTTTACCGACAGCCTATTCTTCAGCAGTGAGAATGAACCAGGTTTGTTTTTCTCTAACAAGGAAAACCAGCAGAATGCTAAAATTGTGTGCTTTCAGAAAGATGGACAAGACCATTATGCAAAATATGACGGGATAGACAAGAAGGGTAGGGTAAAATACTATGACAGTGATGGATATGGAAGCATTGACCCCAAAGAGGTGGAAGGAGTGATGTATGATGACAAGTAGAACCACATTTTCTTTGTGCCTTTCCCTCATTTTGTTGTCTTCGCAGGCAATGAGTCGGACAAAAATTGTTGGTGATTCTGTGAAATGTATGGCATGGGAGGAGGTTTTCTACACCGTGGATTCCCTGAGGTACCGAATATCTTATGACGGCCCACAGCCCACGGCCACCGTGACGGATGTCGGGTATGGAAGCTGGGTGCCAGTGCTCGGTGACAGCACCTTTATCGTTCCCCGTTCTGTCACCATCGGCGGTCGCGACTATCTCGTACGTAAGATAGGCAGGCAGGCTTTTGCTGGACACCCCGAGATAAAGCACCTGGTCATCAGCGAGGGGACAGAGATCGTCAGCGACGATGCGTTTGCTTATTGCCTGAACCTGGAAAGCATCAGCCTGCCCGCAACGCTCGAAATCCTTGCCCCAGCAAGTTTCCGGGGGTGCTCCGGCGTGGAAAGTATCAGCATTGCTGAAGGGAACGGCACGTATGACTCGCGGGAAGGCTGCAACGCCATCATAGAGACTGACAAAGGCACGCTCGTGCTGGGCTGCAAGGCCACGCGAATCCCCGGCGGGGTCACGGCCATAGGGGAGTGTGCCTTCGCAGGGCAGCAGTGCATCGGCGGCATGGCCATTCCCGAAGGCGTGAAAGTGCTGGGCTGCCGCGCCTTCGCCGACTGCACGGGACTGAGGCACATCAGCCTGCCCCAATCCCTGCAGAGCATAGGGGAGGGAGCCTTTGAGGGTTGCGCAAGCCTGGAGGAGATGGCCATACCCGAAGGCGTGAGGGAGATAGGGAACAGCGTGGTAGCAGGCTGCGCCAGGCTTGGGAGACTGACGGTGTCACTCAAGAACAAATGGTATGACTCGCGGCAGGACTGCAACGCCATCATCAGCACGCAGGAAGATTGCTTGGTGGCCGGCTGCGGCAACTCCGTCATCCCGGAAGGCGTGAGGAGCATAGGTGAAAAAGCCTTTTCCTCGTCCGCCATCTGCAGCATACGCATCCCCACCAGCGTAACGCAGATTGTGAGAACCGCGTTTCTCCATTGCCGACTCTGCTCGTCGATAGAGGTAGCGCCCGGCAACCCCGTTTACGATTCGCGAGGCGGCTGCAACGCCATCATAGAGACAGCCACGGCCACGCTCATCAAGGGATGCGGCAGGACTGTGATACCAGCGGACGTGGGCACAATAGGGGACATGGCGTTCTGCGGAGCAACCATGCCCGACAACCTCGTCATCCCGGAAGGCGTACGCTCCATAGGTGACAATGCCTTTTCAGACTGCGGCATCCTCACGCTCCGGCTGCCAAGGTCACTCCAGAGGCTGGGCAACAGCGCCTTCTCGGGCTGTGGAAGGCTGGGAGTGGTGGAGATGTCCGGCACGGAACTGCACCTAGGCTGGTCTGTATTCGAGCATTGCCGCTCGCTGTGTGCCGTGCGGCTGCCTCAAGACATCAAACACGAAGGTTACAACGTGTTCCGGCATACCCCCTATCAGGCAGTCTATGAGAGAGAATACGGGAAGCCATAAAGGTTTCTTTCAGAAGATACACATTCCTACTCTTGTCATCTGTCTTGGGTGTGTCTTTAC
>JBJEKL010000076.1:0-13895 GCA_051878615.1 Bacteroidaceae bacterium
AGGTATTTACAATAAGCCCATCAACAAGCACGTTCTTAGAACGATAGACATGACAGCCTTCGTAGCCTCGAACAGGACGGGCTATGCCACGCCCCAGGATGCTCACGTTCTCAACATCGTCAATGGCAAAAGTTCCTGTAAAGAAAGCCCCACCATCTAAATAAAGCGTTGTGTTCGAGCCAACGAATATAGTATCCAGTTGATTGTAAAAACCAGGGGCGTAATACCTGAACTCACGTCCTTGCGCCTGTGCCTCTCTTTCAGCATCCTCCTTGCTCACAGGCGGTTTAGAGGTAAACACCAGAAGATTATTGGTAATATCCCCGTCCAACTCCACACTGACATTCTCTGGTTGGAACAACAGGAACTGCACCGTCGAATCATTTTGCACGTTGGCAATCGTTCCGCGATAGTCCGGCCGGATGCGGGCCGACCTGAATTTCCTGTTTTTACTAATCACCCGCACATACACGTCACCTGTAAAGTCAAAGAAAGCATAGGAAATCTCACTGACGGCGTGTTTGCCATTTCCAACCGGGGCGTTCACCATCGCCATATATGTATCAATCCTTGTCCACTCCTGACTGCCACGCGGCTGGATGAACACGTCATAGTCATACTTCAGGGGAGCACCTTCAGGAGCCGGATAGGTGAATACCTGATGTAATTTAGCCCCTTCGTTCACACCTGGGGCCCGAACCTCTCGACTCTCCCCCCTACGCTCCGCCTTACTTTGCAACGCCAGCACCTTTTCCGTGTATGGCATCTTCAGCCCTTTCACTTTCACATAGTGGTCGTAAGGAGTCCGATAGACGTCCCACAGTTTGCCACGTCCCATCTCCCCAGGCTCAGTCCAGTCGTTATAAAGTCCTGTACAATCGGTCCATGTCTCAAAAGGCACATCGTAACCCAGATTGTATTTTGCCGTATATTCCAACCCCTTCATCAGCCGGTTGTCAAGAACACCATATAGGTCATCTCCGTGCATCCATGCCATCTCACAGGTCTCCACCAAAGCTTCCAACCCCAGCTGGACATGGCTTTGGTCACGTCCGGTCTCCTGACACTGGCCCGTCTCGTTCAGGTAGTTGGGCAACGACCCGTTATCATTGGCATGAAGGTAATAGTCAATGGCTGCCTGATACATCTCCTTGTCATCAATGGCGAGGGAACAAGCCATACGGAAACGGTTCACAATGGCACCCCAATTTCCATTGGCATACGGGCTATCAGACTCGAATTTGTTCATCGTAGGTACCATAGCCCTCCTCAACATTGCCTCCCAGGCATTCAATTGTGAATTATCAATTACAAATCGCGGATCCGCCTTCAGCTCCATAATGGAACGACACAGCCAATACCCTTGAATCAAACACAACGGTGCATCATGTCCGTCCAGCCGCTGCAATTTCTCTGCATATGCATTGATAATCCGTACTGCCTCCTCGTGATTCCCTTCCTTGGCGAAATCCCATGCCGCCTTCATATCACGCTCACTGCCGTTCTTACTTCCTCGGAACTCACCATCACGCGCCACGACTTCATAAGGACCAGCCATCTTATACTCTGTCTGAGCCAACATACATAAATCCGGCATCAGAAAAAACGCTACTATAACGAAAAAAAGCTTCATCATACGGGTTGATTTTTATTTTGCTATAGATTTAAAGTGGATTGCCGCACCACCACTGGGCTGGAGTTGCAACGTGACAGGCTCTTTCCCATGCCTATTCCGACGGGAGGAGGTGCCGATGTCGACAACCCTGTGGGTTACGTGAATCCTTGTCTTGGTATCATGCGATGGATTATCGTTATATATTGCCACCTCATACTTACCTATTGGCAAGAAATCTGTGGGTATGCTGACGATACGGGCTTCTGTATTGGTCATGGCGCCCACAAACCAATCCTCTCCACTGCGACGGGCTTGGATGATATACTCTCCAGGAACGCCATCAAGGGCTATACTCTCATCGAAGACGGTGGGGCAATCACGCCAAAATTCCAGTTCCTCACAGTCCCAACCCTCAGGATAGGGGTTGTCGTACCAGAACAGGAACTGTAAGGGTGAGTAATAAACAGCGACCATCGCCAGCTGGTGGCCTTTGGTACCCTTCACGCGATTGTTGAAATAGCAAGGGGTATAGTCGGCTGGGCCACAAAGGAAACGGGTAAAAGGCAACGTGACATTATGGGTAGCATCAGGCATACATTCGTTACCCATGATTCCTTCTTGCGTAAGCAGATTTGGATATGTACGACTTAATCCCGTCGGACGGTATTCATCATGGATGTCAACCATCAATTGATATTTTGCGCACTTTTCTACGGCCTTATGCAACCAGGTCGTCCACTGCTGATTTCCAATCTGCACGAAGCCAAACTTGATTCCCTTGATACCCCATTGCTGATACAACGGGAGTAGTTCGTCCAGCTGGTTATAGAGAGCACGCTGGTTGACATACACCCAAACACCGACCCCTTTATCCCTGGCATAGGCACAAACTTCGGGCATAGTGAAATCACGCGTCTCAATAACCCTGCGAGCATCACTGCTTACCTTGCCTTCGGGACCATACCATCCTGCATCGAGTTCAACATACTGTATGCCAAATTCTGCACAAAAGTCAATACTTCTGAAAATAGAAGCCTTATCCAAGCGACAGGAACGAAAAGCCTTACCTGGCTTTATAAATGATAATTGAGAATTATTCTCTGCTTCTGAAGATTCATTCAGATTCAGGATGAGGTCCTTGTTATTTATGAGGTCTACGGCCCGCTCTGCTGCCATGATGACACGCCAGGGAGTATCAAAGGGAGAGATGATGTCAGCACAATCGTACATGGCGATTTGCAGCTCATTATCCTTTTTCAGTTTGAACTTCCCGCGGGCATAATCCTTCATTGCCGCTTCAAGCAAGGCGACATAAATACTCCTCCCATTGTCCTCACGAGGAGGGAGGACCAACAACAACGGTCGCTCCGATTCAAACCATCCACTCCCATTGCCCTTTGAAGAAAGACTGGAAATAAGATTTCTTTTCTCAAATGGTCCCTGAGCCCATTCCTCGTAAAACGCCATTGTTCCCTCTGGCATTGCAAACGATGTCCGCTCATTTACGATGTGCAGGAAGAGACTATTGGCTGTCTCGGGAAAATGATATCGGAAGGCGATACCCTCGTTGTAGGCACGCACAACAATGTCCATCGCATAGTATTTACGTTTGTCATATTCCCCTTCTACAGAACCTTCCTGACTGCCCTTTTCATAGTGCAACACAAACTGGTTGTAGTGGTCGCGGATGTGAGCATTCTCACCGTACATCGGTGTCCATGTGGTATCCACCGTCATCCTGTCTATGCCTTTCAGACGGAAGTCACCACACCAGTTCTCATGTTCTCCGCGTGGCACACCAAGTGCCGACTCAAAAAGACGGTTGTCAATATCCACACCCAATTGGCTTTGCCGCACAATCACATTTCCGTTGAAGGTAACACTGTAGGTCATGCCCTCGCCCACTATCATTGTGTATCGTCCGTCGGGCGAACTTATCTGCTGTGCTATCACAGAAATCGGCAGGAGGACACAGATGAAAAGAAGATATTGTCTCATATTGTCAGCTTGTTATTTCAGAACGATATGAATCGGTTGCACTATGCGTTTGCGAGTGGTGTCAGCCTCACGGACTGCCACGATCCATGCAGAGTGACTGCGCTTAGGGTTATCTGTACCACAATCGTAGGGAATAATCTCGAAAGTGTCAAAGCCCACCTGTCGAAGCGGACCGCAGATGTAAAAAACTGAGTTGAAATCTGAAAGCAGAGAACTTACAGACTCCTTGCCTAAACTGAAAACATCTCCCACTTCAAGATGTCTTAAATCAAGTTTCCGGATAGTAGCCGCCTGCCCCTCTTTGCCATCAGTCTCCGCATAGCGTGCAGCAGTAAGACGAGCCATCTCCTCATCAATGTACCAAAAGGCTGTATGCGGATCACCCGTATATTCGTTCCATGAAGCAGGAGGCTCCTGGGGAAAAGCGGTGAGGGGGTCGCCTTCTATATCGCTGCCAATAGGACAACCGTAACGCCAACCATCTGAAGGGTTGAGACGGCGCAGGCCTCTGCCTCTATGCTCCCATACCTTCTGTATAAACAATCCTATGTAATCTATGGTTGCATCACAGATGTCGAAGTGCCCGCTACCCACATCGCAGAGCAGAGAGATACAGCTCTTGGGGTACATCATCTGAAAGGCAAGGGCGGGACGTACTCGCGCCTGCCACCATTCGTATTCTCCCTCAATCATCAGTCCCGGGATACCATCAATGTTGCGCGTCCGTCCCCATTCCACGTTGGCTGTACCATAGCCACAGAGGTTGGTACGCGGTGCATCGCCGTGAAAACTGATAATAGCAAGCGTGCGTTCAGGATTCCATGCTGCGAAATTCCATGGAAAGGTGGCTTGTGCCGAATGACCGAAAGGAACGACAGGCACCATTGTCAACTCCTTATGATTGCTCTGCCCGGCCAACCCCACCATCATCTCCTCGAACGTCTGCTGAGAACCCGTCGCGGGACTCCAGTCCTGCGAGAACCAAGGCGCGACCCAGATAAGTGCGCCACCCAAATCCTTCATCTTCTTGCGGAAACGCCCGCTACGCAACAAAGCCTCCTCTGTCATGTTCTGCTGTGCCAGTACGGCAAAGTTCACCTGCTCACAGCCCTCCGGAATCCACAGGAACGCATTGGGAGCCTTACCCGTTTCATCACTGATGTAACCCGTGAGTGCAACAGAACATGTCCAATCGCCAAAGCGTCCCAAAGAAAAGACGGGTGCTATATGGAATATGCTCGCGAAGAGCGCAAAGGTAAGGATGATACGTTTCATATATTAGGAAATCACGAAAAGTTCGCAGTCCGTCGCCACGGCATTATCCATCATGACGTGCATATGTTCCTCGTTGACACTGAAATACACATCCTCCCATGAGTTGAACAGCACCTTCCGTTCACGTTGGCCGTTTGTCAGCAAAGTGTGGGGCGTGCTGACAAAAAGACTTTGGGCAAGCGTCTTCCCCCCGAAGAGGTATAATAAAGCCCAAGGGGTTAGAATAAGAAAAATTCTAATATGATTCATTTGTTAACAAAAATACTATAGATAATGAATGAATATGGAGCGACATGGATTTGCGATGCCTCGTCAGCGACAAGCAGTTGCTCCGGACACACCACCAGACTCCCGCCTACGCTGTTCTCTGCATTCAGGTCGGCTGTCATCACCGTTTGTCGATAGCCAGCAATTCTTCTGATACCCTTGCAGTCAAGGGACACTGTCTTTATAGCATCGGTGGTGTTCACCAGTTTGACGATATAGCGACTCTGTTCACTGTCATAAACAGCCGATGCATAAAGTCCCTGCTGTCCTGTCAGCGGTTGTCCGTTTTCGGTCAGACTTACGGTACGTGTACCACGGTTGGTGGCATAGAGTTGCTGCACGTAATAGTTGGGAGTACGCATGACGTTCAGATTGTCGAACCATATCAGGTCAGGCCGCCACTGCCAACCGTCCACATGGGCAAATAGCGGAGCATATGTTGCTTCCCATACCACATCGGCATTGCGCTCCAGACCTGTCATGAAGGCGGCCTCACAGAGTGCCGACTCCCACGTATTTTCCTTCCCTTTGGCATGACAGGCATACTCGCCGGCAAACACCTTCGGACCCTTACGGTCATAGCTGTCGTAGCGGGTGGCACTTTTCAGGAACCACTCTGGCGACTTGTAGTAGTGTTCGTCCACCAAGTCTGCTTTCAGACGTTTCATCTCCTGCCAGCCGTAATCGAACTTGTCACCATCGGGCGCCGGGCCTGCCGAGCCTACAATTCTGATATAGGGATAGCAATCGCGGATAGGTTTAAGGAAAGGCTCCAGGCGTTCCACGTAGGGTTCACTCCATTGCTCGTTGCCAATACCCATTTGTTTCAAGCCAAACGGAGCTGGATGTCCCATTTTGGCACGCAGGCTACCCCACGTAGTGGTAGTGTCGCCATTAGCAAACTCTATCAGGTCGAGAGCATCCTGGATATACTGTTGAAGCGAATCCACCTGCACATAATCAGGCGAGGGGTACTGCTTGTTCTGGTACTGGCACGCCATGCCACAGTTCAGAATGGGGAGCGGATCTGCACCGATATACTCTGACAACAGGAAATATTCATAGAAACCAATGCCCAACGACTGATAATAGGTCGGTGACAGGCGATGGGCAAAGCAGTTGTTCCAGCGATTCAAGTTCAGCGGGCGGTTCTCCACGTCACCCACGCTGTGTTTCCACTGGTAGCGCGTTGCGAGATTGGTACCTTCCACAATGCATCCGCCAGGAAAACGGAACACACCTGGGTGCAAGTCTACCAAGGCCCGTACCAGATCTGTGCGCATGCCATTCCAATTGTCACGGGGCATCAGCGACACATGATCTACGTCCATACCCTCGCGCGAAGTCAGGATGATATTCAGTGCTCCATGTGCATCAGTGGCTTCGGCCTTGATGGTCACCTTGTAGCATGTCCACTCTCTGGCATTCACACTCACCGTTGCCATGCCAATGATGTTTTTGTGACTGTCCACAAGGTTGACATCCATCCTCGCCTCTTTACCCTTCCCGTCATGCAAACGGGCATAGACAGAGAAGATATACGTGCTGTCCTTTTTGAATCCCATACCGAAGTAGCCGTGGTTGACGAGACCCGTGCGCATCTCATAGTGGCCGACATCCTCAAGCACGGCATAGTGCGGATTGCGAGGGAATGCCGGCTGCGAGTCAGACACCGACACCTGTCCGAAAGGCTCCCAGCACGTCAGACGGTTAGGAAATTCGAAGGAACGGTTGGCCACCAGTTCGGCATACAGACCGCCGTCGGCAGCATAGTTGATATCCTCGAAAAAGATGCCATACATCGTAGGCTGGATGACACAGCCCTTAACTTTGTCGTTCAGCAACAGTTGGTGACAGGCCGGAGGCGTAAGCCGCTGCCACTCGTCACCGCTTTGCGCCCAGACACAGAGTGCCGACAATAGATACGAGGCAAATAGGATGGTCTTTCTCATTTCCATAGATATTTCTTTCCGTTGGTAATAATAATGGAGTTGGTGCAAGGAACAAAAACCCTGTTGCCCATAAGATTGTACCCATATTTGGATACTGCACTGGTTAACGTGTGGTCATTAATGCCTGTAGACCCGTTGACAGGTACGAAACGGAACTGCAATTGATCGTCGTCGGCAACAGTATTGGACGTTTGTTTGAGCTGAGAGCCACTGATGCCCCAGAAATAAGCATCGCCACTATTGCCCAGGGCATTCTGGTCTTGTTGAATGGCCTGCCGGCCATCGGGAGCGGTGTAAATGCGGTAGGTATTCCACGGTGCGTTGTAACTGCTGATGACATAACCTGCAGTTTCTTTCAGGCTACGATTGTCGGCCTTGCTGGTAATCTTATAGTTAGGGCCGTCCTTCTCTACAATCCATATCTGAGTGTTGAGCTGGCTTTGTACTATACGTTTTGCTGTGAAGGAGGGATATCCTCCACTGCCGTTCACATTGCTGTTGGTCATATAGAGATTTGTGTTGGCAGTCTTCTGTATGTAGTATTCACCGTCCTCCAACACATTCAGCTGCCACCCCAACGAATCGTCAACGAAAATGTTGTTGTCACTCATGCTGTAGGTCCCCGAGCAGGAGTAGTTCTTGCCGTTGCCCGTGCAGGTACAGTTGGTGATGGTTATTCCATTGCCAGCCTGCACATCAAGCCCCACGCGGTAGTTGTCGCAAAAGGTGCAGTTCTCGATAACCATCTCGGAGGGATTCTCCTGAATGTTCACACCGTCCTGAACCAACGAGTTGTTGCCCGTCACATGAGACAAGGTGATACCGGTTCCGCCCACGAAATGCAGGCACGATGAAGATGGGTTGCCCGAGAGGTCACAGTCCTGAAGAGTAACACCCTCACAATAGCGAATATAGAGGTTCTGAAAGTAGAGGCTACCACCCTCATCGGGAGAGAAGAAATTATCGTGGAAATAACAATTCTTGACGACAAGGTTGGTACAGCGTTTGAAGTGACTCATGCCTAAGTTCGTTATCTCCACGTCACAAAAAGTGATGTTGCGGTGCTGTGTGTCGCCCAGAGCGGTGATACTCACGGCATAGCGCTCCGTGCCCTTCGTCTCACCCTCCATGCGCAAGTTCTCCACGCCAGCATCTTTCAGCACACTGTATTCGCCTTTGTTCTGTAAGGCTGTGAAGTCGCCAGCGGCAAAGCGAAGCGTGGTTTTGTCGCGTCCGGCACCGACTATGGTGACGTAGTTCTTTAGCACCAGCGTTTCCGTACACTCGTACACACCTTCTCCCAAGATTACCTTGCCTTTGGTGTTGGCAGCCGATACACGGTCGATAGCTGCCTGAATGTCATCACCAGGCTGTACAGTGACATCCAGCGCAAATATCTGGCATAAACAGGTCATCAGCATCAAGGTGCCTAATAACAATCTTTTCATACGTTCACTTTATGATTACTTTCTTGCCATCTACAATATAAAGTCCCTTTCTACATTTACCCTCTGCTATTTGGCTACCGCTCAAATCATATACCGCGCTATCCCTATTGCCCGCTGACAATTGTCCATTGTCAATTGGTATTATTCCCACCGCCGTTTCATCCACTTTCCTGCCGAAGAACTGTACCTCGGCCACATTGCAACTGCCATTGTCAGGACCTATGTAACGAAGGTAGCGATAGCGAGGATTAGGAATTCCATCCTCATTTACTCCTGGAGGAAAAGAACTGAAAACTTTTGTAAGAGAGCCTTCTGTGGGTGCCTCAGAGACAGTGGAGACGGTAACAGCATCAGAGAAGTCCGCTTCATTAGCAACTTGGAACTTACCACCTGTCATACGCCCGGAATAGCCCGAACGAGGTGCATATTTCACATAGACAACCTGTGCCGTGTAGCGCGTGCCTAAATCATATCCCACCCAGTCACCGGAAACATTGGCGGCATCGTAAAAGGTTGTCAGGTTGTCGTTAAGAGCTGCCTTGCCGGTACGGGAGGAGTTGTTGGAATAACTACCGCTGGTGCCAATAATGCTGCCTGATATTTTTACGACCTTATCCGTCGTTACCTGTTTGGCTGCGCACGCCTTGCCTTCACCTATAGCATTCCAACCGGACACCTTATACATATAGGTGCCAGCTGTGGCCTTCGTATCAATATAGTTGGTGGCACGGGTAGTGGCAATATGTACATCATCACGATAGACGTAGAATGAATCGGCATTAGCTACGGAGTTCCATGCAAGCGCAGCCTCATCGGTATCACTCCACACAGCGGAGAAATTAGTAGGAGCGGATGGAACTATCGTAGGCAAGGCCACAGAACCTTCGAGCGATACATGGTCGAAGATAGCCTGATAGGTTGTCGTGGTACTTCCCGAACAGGAGGCCATACCGACATAATAGGTCTTAGGCATAGAAACGACGACAGAAGTCAGCTGATGCCATGTGATACTGTCTCGGCTAAGATATGTGGTGAACTTGGCATCTTCGCGACTGATGCGCAACCATAGCGGAGCGCGTCCGTAGTTGGTACCATTAACCCAAGAGGTATTGCCTCCATAAGAAGAACGGATGCAGGTGCGCAACATACGGCAACCAGTTTCTCCGAGTGTGATACCTACGCGCTGGGCATTGCCACTGAGCGAGCCACGCATTTGAATACCCACTTTATAGAACTGCTCGATGGTGGAGACAAGACGAACAGTAAGTGTAGCATCACCTGTAATTTTCTTGTAAAGGAAGCCCTCTGAGTCTGTCATCCCACCGATGTCCTTGCCAGCACCGCTGACGGTGAATGACGTTTCCTGCGCCGAGGAGAAGGTGGCTTTGCCAAGTGTGGTTCCGATGGGTGAGAATGTCCAGCCTAAAGGCAACTCGTCGGTAGGTTCGGGTATAGTGACACTCACCACATCACTCTGCGGGCCGGATCCTGCTTTGTTCAGAAGCTGAACCTTATAATAATAGTTCTTTCCTGTTTCCACATCCTCGTCCTTATATTCATTATTGGTGTAATAGTCCCATGTCTTTAAGAGGGAGAATGTCCGTCCGTCGGTTGAGCGATAGATATTAAAGCCACGTGCATCTTCCAATACCGGATGCTTCCAAGAGATATAAGCACAACCGATCCCAGCCTCTGCCTTCACATCCTCTGGCTTTGCAGGTTTCTCCGTCATGTAAGGGCTATTGGCTGCATCAATGGTGAAGAAAAGAGTGCCATAACCCAACATCTGATTGTTGGTATCAGGACGAGCCAACTTGGCAGCAATGCCCAAACAGGGGTAATTCTCAGCCTCGTCCATTTGTTTGATCTCTTTGTAATGATGATAGACGGCCTCAAACGAGCAGGCATCAGGACGCAGACGGAAGGCGTTATTGTGTGTGGAAATGTAATAGAAAGAAAAGCCTGTCGCATTATCCAGTCCCGAACAGTCCAATGGCTCATAAAACGTGTCGGTATGGCCTGTATTGTAGCGACACCAATATTCCATGCCCCTCAACAAACGGTCTTCACCCTCCCCAAACATATCATCGCCCTGATTCCATGCCACAAGACATGCCTGTGTTATGTCGCCTAACGTCAGTCCACCGTGTACGTTATCTCGTCCCATCTCACGCATTTGTCCGCTTGGCTCTATACTACCGCCATACATCGTACCCCAGTGATTCGTAGCCATCATCAGGTCATAACCTTCCTGATACATTTCTTCATCATCCAGGAGTACACCGCCTGCCAACACCGATAAAGCACAGGGCGTGTACCATGACGGATGTGTGCCTTGATAAGTGCAGAACTTGCGGCAGGCGGGCACCATCAGCGTGCGAACCTTTTCCAAGAACATCGCGCGGTCGGTCTCTGCCCACCCCTCATAGAAACCCTCTTGTGTACGCAACAGTTCAGCGGCCACAATAAAAGCCCGGCAGGGATACTGGTAAAGTTCGTCCTGTACTGTCACCAACTTGTTCGCCCATGCTGTCAAGATTTCAGCCGCACAGTCGGCATATGCGACCTTGCCCGTCACATGCCACTCAATGGCGTTCAGCATCGCTGCATATGCATCCTGGGCAGCACGCTGGCGAGTTCCGTTTGAGCCTCCTATCTCAGTCGAAGGTTGGGCTGTGTAAGTGCTCTTAGACAAATTATCTGCCTGCAACTCCTTCCAACACGAAGCCCACGGCTCATCGCCTGCTTCAACATGCATTCTGATACGATCCAGGTCGGCCTGTGAGAGAATACTGCCCGGATGGTTGAAGACACGCTGGGCAGAGGCAGTGAAGAACAATGCCGCAAAAAACAGCAGAAAAGTGAAATTACGTCTCATCGTTTTTATTTCATTATTTCGTTTTTGTCATTGCAAATATATGCAACATCCATTTCCTACCTGTTCGCAGTTGTTCGAAAACACCTCAAAAATCGTCCACAGCAATGAAATGAACGATTTTATCACGTATGTGAACATTTTTGGATGGCTTTCTCAATGTTTTTTCCTACTTTTGTTTCCGAGAAAGTCAAAAAGAACGGCATGAAGCGCTTCACAACCATAGCTTTCCTGCTAACATCCTTC
Organism: Bacteroidaceae bacterium; assembly: GCA_051878615.1. Taxonomy (GTDB): domain Bacteria; phylum Bacteroidota; class Bacteroidia; order Bacteroidales; family Bacteroidaceae; genus Physcousia. The sequence goes on from JBJEKL010000076.1 coordinate 11,677, forward strand.
GGATGCACTCTCTTGTCCACAACCAACCACGTGTGGCAGCACTACACTGTGGGTGACGGGTTGGTTACGAACGAGGTGAGACAAGTGGTGGAACTGCCGAATGGACAGATCCTGGTAAACTGCGAAGGGGCTTTCTGCTTGTTCGACGGACAGACGTTTCGGGAAATCTCTTGCGACCTCAATCGCGCATATCGTCTGGGACATTTCGGTGGTTATGCCCATCTGTGGGCAGGCGACTCGCTGCTATGGTTGCGCGACTTCTATCACCTTTATCTATTCGATACGCGCACAAGGACATTCCGCTATGACGTAAAAGAGTGGCTTGCTTCAGAACAAGTGAGGAATCTCTTGGATGGAGAAGGAACTTACGAGCAGCCTGATGAGTTGTGGCAACAATTGGCGGACAGTTTGGGAGCCGCAGCAAAGGTAGCACACACAATGGTTGATCGTCAGGGAGGGCAATGGATAGGCACTCGTGGCAACGGCCTGTTCTATGTCCGTCCATCACGACTGCAAGCCATCTCTATTGGACGTAACGACAGCCTGCTCTGTGCAGTTCGATACATGCATGACTCTCACGGACAAGTATGGCAGTGCACCAAAGACGGGCTTTATTGTCGTCCCAAATCCGACATTCTGTGTTCAGAAAGCAAGGCCATGCATTACACTCAGAACAACGTTGCCGGATTCGTACATAACAGAATGTCATTCATCACAGAGTTGCCGGATGGCCGTATGCTCCTCTGCAACAACGGAAACTACCTTGGCTACTTTACCCCGGAGTCCCGAACATTCGATGTACTAAACAGAAAACTGCCACAGATAAATACAAACTACCGCTGGATTGTGGGAGCCTGTCCATTAACGGAAGAAGACGTGCTGGTATATTCCCAAAATGGTGCCTTCATGCTCAATATCAAGCACGACAGTATCTGTGAGTTTACGCCTGCCAACGAAATAGCACGATGGACAGAAAAATACAACTGTGCCTTGCAAGACAGCAAAGGACGTCTGTGGCTTGGCACACAGAATGGGCTGTTTTTAATAGAGAACGAAAACGTAAAGATCAAAACACCTGTTAGAATAAAAAATCTTGCCAACAACTGCATCCGTAGCCTCGTAGAAGACAAAGACGGGAATATCTGGGTAGGCTCATCAAGTGGAATCAGCAGAATCGGAGCAGATGAGCCATATCCCATTCTCAATTTAGGCCCTGCTGACGGCGTACCACAAGTTTCGATGAACGAGCGGGCAGCAAAACTTCTGGACGATGGCCACCTGGTATTCGTGCAGCACACTATGGGACTCATTATCTTCCGTCCTGAATGGTTCGCCGCAGACACCACACCATATCCTGTCCGCCTTGTCGGTTTCGAGGTGAACGGGCAAGCACTCCCTTCATCCTCCTATTCTCAATTTCATCACACCCAGAACTACCTCACCTTTCGCTTCTCCGCACTTAACTACGCTGCACCTGAGCATACCATTTATCGTTATCGCCTTGTAGGACTCGACAGGAACTGGCTCTACGACGCCTGTGGGACAGGAATTGCCACAGCCTCCTATAATGCTTTGCAGCCAGGAGACTATGTATTAGAAGCACAGGCTGCTGTGGATGGCGGGAAATGGGGTGAACGGTTACAGGTTACCTTCACAATCCTTCCGCCTTGGTGGCTCACATGGTGGATGAAAACTATTTATGGGCTCGTCATCCTTTGGGGTCTTGCCTACCTCATCAACTTCTATCTTAAACGCAAACGTGCCCACCTCGAAGCCGAGACAGAGGAACGTGTCAACCGTCTTTTTGAATTAAGAGAGCAAGCCCGTCATCAATTCGTAGAAAATGTACGCGTCGACGTCTCAAAAATAGGCGTCAACAGCGAGGAAGAAGCACTTGTCAGACAACTTCTGAAAGCCATAGAAAACAATCTTGACAACACTGAATACTCCGTTGAGCAACTGGCCCGCGATGTGGCTCTCGGACGAACAAACCTATACAAACGCATGCAGACCATGTTGGGCATTACGCCCAATGATTTCATTCGTAGCATCCGCCTCAAACGTGCTGCAACACTCCTCTCAGACACCAACCTCTCCATCGTAGAAATCTCAGAGCGCATTGGTTTCAACACTCCCCGCTATTTCTCCTCCTCTTTTAAGGCGATGTTCGGCATCACACCATCAGAGTATCGGGCTGGGGAAAAATCCAGATAAAAGAC
>JBJEKL010000077.1:0-13710 GCA_051878615.1 Bacteroidaceae bacterium
GGGTTCTGCACGGAAAATCAGGGGAACAAGCAAGGCATATTCCTTTTTCTTTACACATATAGGACGGATGGTTTCACGAAACTGCGTCCCGGAAATTGCAGTCCAATGACCGATTAAGAATTACAGTTTGTCCTGCTTCAGTTTCTCCACAAACTCGTCAATCCTCTGCAACTGTGCCGGGATGTCAATCTGCTGAGGGCAATGTGGCACACAGGCGCGGCACTGGATGCAATGATTGGCCTGACGCAGGCGAGGTACACTCCGGTCATAACCCACCAGGAATGCACGGCGTGCCTGCTGATAGTTCCTGGCCTGCTGGCTCTCGGGCACCTCACCACGATTGACACACTTGTTGTAATGGGTGAAAATGGCAGGGATGTCAAGTCCGTAAGGACATGGCATGCAGTATTGGCAGTCATTGCAGTCTATCGTGGGATAACCCTTGATCAGACTGGCCGTCTCTCCCTCCAGCCACTCCTGCTCCTCTTGAGTAAGAGGTTCGAGCGGAGCATAGGAGCGGATATTATCCTCCAGATGTTCCATATAGGTCATACCGCTCAATACCGTGAGCACATTGGGCTTGGAGGCAATATAGCGGAAAGCCCAGCTGGCAACACTATTCTCCGGCCTACGTTGCTTGAGATGTGCCACCACATGATCGGGCACCTTGCTCAGACGGCCTCCCAGAAGCGGTTCCATGATAACGGCAGGGATGCCTCTGCGCTCCAATTCGCCATAGAGGTACGCTCCGCTGCGCCCCTTGTCCTCATTGTTGTACCAATCGCAGTAATTGGCCTGTATCTGCACGAAATCCCAGTGGTACTGGTCATGATGCTCCAGTAACCAGTCATACACAGCCACATCACCATGGAAAGAGAAGCCCAGATTGCGTATACGTCCGGCCTCACGCTGCTGCATAAGCCAGTCGAGCAACCCGTTGTCGAGATAGCGCCCGTGCAATGTCCTCATGCCTCCACCGCCTACGGCATGCAGGAGCAGATAGTCCACGTAGTCTGTCTGCAGATACCTGAGGCTATTCTCAAACATCTTCTGTCCTTCCTCAAGCGAATATTGCTGAGGACTGAAGTTGCTCAGTTTGGTGGCAATGAAATACTGGTCGCGCGAGTATCCGCTGGCCTGAAGTGCCTTTCCAAGCGATTCCTCACTACGTCCACGGCAGTAAGCTGGCGATGTATCGAAATAGTTCACTCCATGGTCAAGTGCATAACGGCACAGACGATTGATTTCCTCCTGGTCAAGCTCGTCCTGCCGAGGATTCTCCTGAGTACGTCCGCTACCACCCTTGACAGTAGGCAGGCGCATCCATCCATACCCGAGGATACTCACCTTCTCCCCCGTTTTGGGATTTGTTCGATAGGTCATCTTATCCGTAGGTACAGGCGTAGTGTGATGCCCTGCTGCATCAAGCCCTGCTTCGGGACCACCTGCCTTCATACCACATCCTGCCAGCATGCCGGTAGCAGCAACGGTACCACTGGCTTTTATGAACTCTCGTCGGTCTATATACTTACTCATATCGGTATTTCTATGCGTAAAACGATGTGTCAAATCTCTCTATGTACCTCATGTCCCTCCACACAGATAGCACTGACAGGATTACTTGGGCAAAGGTTCTCACAGGCACCACAGCCTATGCACTTCTCCTCATCCACCACAGGAATCAACAATGCCTTTTCGCGTGGAATCTCCTGATTGTCGGCATCCAGCCAGCGCCAGCCGTCCCGATGAACTCCCTGCTGCAGGGGCACCATCTGTATGGCCTGGGCCGGACACTTACGTGCACACAGGCCACAGGTCTTGCCGTCACGCACGGGGATACACAACTCGCGCGTCCATACGGCATGTCCTACCTGAATGGCCGTTCGCTCCTCCACGGTAATCGGCTGTATGGCACTCGTGGGACATACCTGACTGCAACGGTTGCATTCTGGTCTGCAATAGCCGCGTTCATAACTCACCTCGGGCTGCATCAGTCGGTCGAGGCTGCTGCTGGGACGCAACACGTCATTGGGACAACTGTCAATACAGAGCTGGCAGGCTGTGCAATGGGTACGCAGATGACGAATGGAGAGCGAACCGGGAGGTGTGATTAGTGTCTTTCGCTGTGGCTTCTGCTTGCGCTCAATGGCAGCCAGACCGCCATCGGTGGTCTTCTCCTCGGCGTGAAGCAGAGCAGCAGACGCCATCAAGACCGTGGAAGTGAGCACCGCCCTGCGACTCTGATCCACACTTCCCTGTGCCTTGTCGTCCCCTTGCCCGCCCTTCTGCACTGGAGAACATGATGAAGAGTCACACGGAGAAGTTCCCTTACGGGTGTCCAGATGGATAGCATCACGATGGCAGGCATCCATACAGTCACCGCACATCACACAGCGGCTCATGTCCACGGAATGACTCTTGCTGTCGATACATGCGCTCTTGCAACTGCGGGCACACAGACCACAACTGTTGCAACGGTCGGTATCTATCACGGGAGCATACAACGACCGGCGTGAAAGGAAACCAAGAATGGTTCCCACAGGACAAACCGTGTTGCACCAGGTACGTCCGCCCCGCCATGCCAGCACGCCGACAATCAGCAAAGCCAAACCGGCAATCACCAAAGCAGGGATACTCTTCAGCCACACATCCACACTATAGAAGGCATAACTTCCATAATGCTCTGCCAGAGATGCCAATCCATTGTTGATGACCTTATATAAGGGAGCCACGAAGGTACCTACTATTCGCCCATAAGTGCTGTAAGGCATCAGCAGTCCTGCCGCCCAGCCTACATTAAGCACAAGCAGGGCTGCACCCACCGCCAGAAAGACAATACGCATGGTATTGCGGGCCGGGCTATACTGGTATTTGTATTTCTTCCTACGCAGCCGTGCTATGGCGTCCTGCATGACACCCAGAGGACAAATGATGGAACAATAAATGCGTCCAAGAAGCAAGGTGAGAGCACATACAAAGAGTATCGCACCCACATTGAGGGCAAGCACAGCCGGCAGAAACTGTACCTGAGCCATCCAGCCCAGATAAATCTGTGCTACGCCAGTGAAATCCACCAGCAGCCATGTGATAAGCAGCCAAAAGACTACGGCAAGTGTTGTACGAATTTTGCGCAACATAATAAATAAGGTATATATATAATAATGTATAAAGATTTGTCTGACGCACTGTCGTCACCGACACGAAAGGCCCCCACATGCCAAACGGGTACATAGCCATTGCAAAAATACTTGTTTCCCATCAGATTACAAAGTACATCCGGCTTTTTCTGACATGACCGGCAGAAGAAAAGCGATTCTCCTGCATCGGAATGCGTGTGATATGATTCATCTGTGCATAATTCATATTCCCGTCAGCAACCTGCCCTACCATCGGAAAGACAGCTGGAACGCAAGATCGTTGCGCCAAGGACTGAAGATAGTCTGCAGGCCTGAGCTCTGGGTGTCGGAGTCCAACACACGACGTACACAATACCGTACCTCAGTACGCCAATGCCTGTCACGGCTCTCCCAGCGGCCAAGCAATGTGCCATGGGCTGTCTCACCATATATAAATGTCTGCCCCATGGCTCCGGAGAGGGTGGGAATATATTCACTCATGCTGCTCTTGCTCTGACCAGGACGAGCATAGCCTGCCACCAAAGAAAACATCAGGGATGGTGAGGAGAGGGTGTAACGGATCCCCTGCAACAAAGAGAATCCTGTACCGCTGAGCGTACGAAGCAGGCTGGCCGTACTCTGCAGACGCCAGTGGGAAGATGATTGGCAAACGTACTGAAGACGAATACGATGACGGACATTACGTGCATCATCTACTGTGTTGCGCAGCACATAGCGTGCAGACAAGGTACTTTTCTCCCCCATAGGATGCAACAACTGAAACTGGAATTCCTGACCCGTACGGCTGACATGACAACCATAAGGAGGCCATGGATGAAAGAAGAAATCCACATAGGAAAGCATCTGCCAGGAATCCCATGGCTCGGCACGAAGATGAAGCAAAAGGCCATTCTCATTCTGTACCCTGCTCCCACGCGACAGTGCCGCTGACTGGAACGAATAATAAGACGGGGCATAATAGCGCTGAACAGCACTTATCGTGTAACGGGAAGTTGGGCGCCAAGTCATACGGTGCAATGTGGCCAAACCCCGAGAACCACCCCTTCGCTCATTCTCCGGAAGGTTTCCCGTAAATCCCTGCTCCGTACTGAAAGCGGTCTCACCTGCCAATGTGATACGATAAGCCTTCCATCCATAATGTACTCCTGCGCAACCAAACCGGTCGCCCCGAGGATAATACTTCCGATAAGACTGGTCACCAGGACTGAGCAAACGGCTGAACTGCTGATAGTATCCCGTGGCACCCAAATGCCAACCCCTATGTGTCCAGGTGAGATTCCCGCCCCACAGATAAGTGCTGACATTATTCTTCCGGTCCCGTTCACTATCTGTCCGGTGAAGTCCTGTGGATAGGAACGTACGCACATAACCGTCTGACTGGAGGGTGGCGTCCTGCTGGCGTGCCGAAGCAAACAAGGTGAAATCTACCTCCTTCCCCAAAGAAAGGGTGGCTGCGGCACCACGCAGGAAACGGATCTCATCGGTACCTGTACTTGCACGGATACCCGTCTGAACCCGGGACGATGGTGTGCTGCGTGCATACCAGGAAGTACCACCTGCCACCAGTCCCTCTCCAAATCCCATGCGGTAGTCACCCGCTACAGCCTTCTTCAGGATTCCTATCTGCTTCCATTCTGCATACACGCCCCACGAGTCTATCCATCTCTCCCCTGCATCCTTCTCCACATGTCCGCCCGCTCTCAGGTGAGACCCTGCATCCAACTGATAAAGGGTACGGTGATAAAGAGCGTCACCCGCATACCCATCAGTCACCTGATAGCCCTTGCGATAATAGAGGGGCACATCAAGGCGTGTGGTGAGCGTATTCTTCACAGGAGCAAACAACTTGTATTTCCTCTCTGTCCTTGTCGGATCTGCTCCATAGGTAACAAAGAGAGAAAGAAACCGGCGGGTGCGACTGTCCAGCAAAGGCACCAGACGAAGTTCACCCTGGCTCTGAATGAATCCATGCAGATATATATAGGCATGTATCTCCTCCACCTGGCCCTCGTCGAGGAAAGGCAAGCGGAGAAGTTCCTCACGGGTGGCGGTGTTGATGTTCATGGGATTATCATGCAGCAAACGAAGTTCCTGCATCTGTATATCCCACTGCTGAAGAACTCCGTCGGTGACCGCCTCATAAGCCGTCTCTTCATCATCGTCACCTGCCAGTATGCCTTCGGTATATTCCTGAACAAAATTGTCCCATGTGTAAGACTGGGCCCGGGAAGAGGTTGTCATGCCGAAGGCTATCAGCAGCACAAATATCCAGGACCTGTCAGAACACATGGGACAACTATGCCTTACTCTGTCACTATCGTCAGCTGGCCAGCCTGGAAGAGCTGGTCATGATCAACGAACCATCCCTTCAACGCATGCTTGCCACAGAGAATCCGGCTGATGGCTTCACCATTACCCTGACGGATAATGTCCACAGAACGTCCGTCACCCGTGCTCAACCTGACACGAGGGAACAGGGGAACACTCACCAGGTAACTGGCATCGGCAGGCGAATAGGTATAGAGGCCTATGGCATTGAGCACATACCAGCTGGACATCTCACCGGCATCGTCCATACCGGCATATGCCAGATGATCGGCTCCCATATCGTAATACTTATCCATAAGGATGTTGAGGATGCGCTGAGCCTTGGGCTGCTTGCCAATGAAATAATAAGTATAGGGAACACTATGGTCGGGCTGATTACCTTGGCAATAATTCCCCAGAAAACCCGTAAAGTTCCATGCCTCATAACCACGCCATGGTTCCGTGAAGAGTGAGTCCAGCTTCTGCTCCACAGCCTGATGGCTTGGATAAAGCGCCACCATGCCTTCGGGGTCATGCGGAGCAAAGAAGAGGCTCTGCCATGCATTGGCCTCACGGTACTGATAAGCATAGTAAGGCATATAGGGATCAAAATCCTCAATCCACTCTCCGTCAGCTGTCTTTCCGCGCCAGAAACCTGTTGAGGGGTCAAAGAGGTTCTTGTAGTTTGACGAACGGGACATGAGCAGACGATAGTTGGACTTGTCCTTCAGGATACGTGCAACCTGAGCCGTGGCATAATCGTCATAAGCATACTCGACGGTCTTGGTCACGGCCGCCTTATACTCGTCCTCGGTGGGCACATTGGTGGTATCCTTCTCTGCAATCCATCCACGCTCGATATACTCGTCAAGATAGGGACGTCCGCCACGCCCGGGTACGGTAGCATTCTGGAGCAGCAAACGATAGGCACGCTCAAGATCAAAGTCCCTGGCGCCACGGAGCCATGCACCGATGACAAAAGTGGAAGCATGGTCGCCATGGAAGAAGGTGGGCATATATCCGCCACGTTTCTCGCCCATATCTGTGATGGACCTGATAATATCGGAAGCCACATCAGGACAAACCACAGCCAGGAGTTGCAACTTGTTGCGGTAGGTGTCCCAGAAAGAAGGTTCGGTATAATAACGGAAATCAGACTTTACCACGTTACCGCGCACATCACGATATTCTCCGTTGACATCACTACGCAGGACTGGCCATAGGAATGTGCGGTAGAACGTGCTATACAGAAGGCCTTTCTGGCGCTCCGTCCCTCCTTCCACCTGGATATGGGAAAGGATACCCTGCCAGATACGGTCTGCCTCTGAACGTACCGAAGCAAAATCCTTGCCAGCCATTTCCGCCTCCAGATTCATCCGGGCATTCTCGATGCTGACAAAGGAGAATCCGATGCGTAACTCCAAAGGAGCCGCTCCCCGGTTGTCCTGGAAATCAACCACAGCCACACGATGCTTGTTATCCTGCATCATGTTCACACTCTGCACCGGCAAAGAGGACATGGCATAAAAATAAATGCGGCCGTGTCCGTCCTGATAGCCTTCAAAGACATTGTCGGCAGTCTGGCTCTTGCGGATATCCCACTGACGCGGATTGCCGTTATTCCGGGTAATATCTACGAGCAGGCGTTTCTCATCTTCAGAGCGGAACGTATAACGATGGAAAGCACAACGCAGGGTGGTGGTCAGCTCTGCCTGTACATGATACCGCTCCAGCCAGACACTGTAATATCCGGGATGTGCTTCCTCACGTTGATGAGAGAAGTGCGATGCGAAGTTGCGGGGATAGAAGAAGCCCGTAACAGGCAGGATGGGAAAATGAAGCTGGTCCCAATGTCCCTTGGCTGTATGAGCAAAACCATAGATTTCATGATCCTCATACTGATAACCCGAACCACTACGATACATGGTGACAGGAGTAGCCTGAACCATGGCATTGGGGAGTGTGGCACCGGGATAAGTCTCTGCTCCCCATGCCCGTTTGGCTTCGGTATGGGTATAACCCAAATCTTCGGGCTCCCACAACGTGGCTGTTCCCAGGAACGGGTTCACGTATCGGGTAACACCGGGATTACCGGCAGGACTGGATGTCTGGGCCTGCATGCCCGCACAGAAAAGAGCAAGCAAGAATAGGAATGATGTTCTCTGTAACATATACATTAGGTTATTTTGATGTTTGGATATGATGAATCTTTTCAAGCTGCTCGACAGGCATGATTTCTGAAAGGGGACGTAGAACAAACTCGCGTTCCATCATCAAGGGATGAGGCAAGGTAAGCTGAGGCGTGACGATATGCAGGTCATCATATACGAGCAGGTCAATGTCTATCACACGGTCGGCATAGACTCCCTCTGCACTCTTCCTGGTGCGCCCCATTTCCCGCTCTATCTGTTGGGTACATTCCAGACATTGCATCGGGCCAAGTGTTGTGTGCACCATACAAGCAGCATTCAGAAAGATGTTTGGGCTGCTGAACCCCCAAGGCTCTGTTTGCAGGAAACTGCTTCTACGGCAAACCTGCCCGATACGCTGGCCTATCATATCCAACGCACGAAGCAGGTTGGCTCGCCGATCTCCCAAGTTGGTTCCCAGTGCCAAATACAGCACATGGACCTGCGGATCATCTCCTGCCATGCTCAATCCTGAAGAATGAACATGGCATCACCATAGGTTCCGAAGCGATAACGATGCTCCGGATCATTCTCGTTGAATTTCAATGCTTCCTTGTAAGCGGTCATCATCAGGTCATAGCCGCCATAGGCACACGACAGCATGAGCAGGGTGCTGTAAGGCATATAGAAATTGGCCACCATGGCATCCGCCAACGTAAACTGATATGGCGGGAAGATGAACTTATTGGTCCAACCGCTATACTCCTTCAAACGGCCATCGGCACTGACAGCGGTCTCCAGGACACGCTGGACGGTGGTTCCTACGGCGATTACACGATGTCCTTCCGCCTTTGCCTTGTTGACAGTATCACATGCAGGAGCTGTCACATGCATCTCCTCGCTGTCCATCTTATGTTTGGTGAGGTCCTCCACATCAATATCCCGGAAGCACCCCAAACCACAATGCAGGGTGACATAAGCAAACTCCAGTCCCTTGATCTCCATCATCTTCATCAGTTGGGGAGAGAAATGCAAACCAGATGCCGGGGCAGTCACCGCACCCTCGTTGCGGGCAAAGATACACTGGAAGTTCTCCAAGTCATCCTCACGGGTAGGACGAGTGATGATTGTCTTGGGCAATGGAGCCTCACCCAAGGCGAACAACGAGCGCTTGAACTCATCATGCGGTCCGTCGTAGAGGAACCGGAGGGTACGTCCGCGGCTGGTGGTGTTGTCAATCACTTCTGCCACCATGGCCTCATTCTCACCGAAATAGAGTTTGTTGCCGATACGTATCTTGCGGGCAGGATCCACCAAAACGTCCCACAGGCGCATGTCTGCATTGAGTTCCCTCAGCAGGAAGACCTCTATTCTGGCACCCGTCTTCTCCTTGTTTCCATAAAGTCGTGCGGGGAAGACCTTCGTATCGTTAAACACGAAGACATCCTTTTCGTCCACATAGTTGAGAATGTCACGGAAAGACTCACGATGCTCTATAATGCCACTCTTGGCATGTATAACCATCAACCGGCACTCATCACGGAAACGCGCGGGCTCCTGAGCGATACGCTCTTCGGGCAACTTGAATTTAAACTGGGACAGTTTCATGTTCTTTTATTCTTCTTATGTCCTGCACGCATCATCAGGCCTCGTCACCATCTTCCCCAAAAGGAAGGACCGGAATACCTGCGCACAGCGATTATTATAATGTACGTTTTATTGTCACTTTCTAAGGCCGACTCTGTTCCTGAATGATTTCCTGCGTATCAAGCCATTCGGCGAAATGCTCAATATCCATACAGTCCTCGGCTCTCACTTCTCCTACGCGTGTACGTCGTAGCGAGAGCAGGTGAGCCCCACTATGGAGTGCCTGCCCGATGTCGCGTGCCAATGCCCGGATATAGGTTCCCTTGCTACAGGTCACGCTGATGGTCATCTGCATGGTCTCCGGAGCAAAGTCGAGTAGTTCCAGGCGATCAATCACAAGCAGTTTAGGCTGTAAAGTCACTTCCTGCCCCTTACGTGCCAGGTCGTATGCTCTATGGCCGTTGACCTTGCAGGCAGAAAAGGATGGCGGCACCTGCTCAATCTGTCCGATGAATCCCTTCAGCACCTCCAGAACACTTTCACGGGTGATATGGCTGGTGGGATAGGTGGCATCCACAGGTTTCTCAAGATCAAAGGAGGGAGTGGTGGCACCCAACTGCAGGGTGGCTACATACTCCTTGATATGGGCCTGCAACTGAGGTATGAGTCGGGTGGCCTTGCCCACGCAGACTGTCATGACCCCGGTGGCCAAAGGATCCAATGTACCGGCATGTCCCACCTTTAGCTTCCTGATACCTGCCTTACGACAGATGAGCCAACGCACCCTGGCCACCACATTGAAACTGGTCCAACCCAATGGCTTGTCGATATGCAGTATCTCTCCCTTACTTATATTCATCACACTACGGTTCGGAATTATCTCCTAAGCGAAACAGATGACCAGAAGAGCAACCAAGGCACAGTATATGCCAAAATACAGGAGTTTGCCTCTCCTGACAATATTGATCATCCACCTGCAGGCGGCACACCCCGACAGGAAGGCAGCCAGGAAACCGACCGCAAGAGGAAGGACCTCTATGTTGCCAAAAGCCTCATCACCCTTCATCACCTTCAGGATATCAAGCAATGCCTCACCAAGTATGGGAGGAATGACCATCAGAAAGGAAAACTGTGCCATACTCTCCTTCTTGTTGCCCAAAAGGAGTCCCGTGGCAATGGTGGTACCCGATCGGGAAAGTCCAGGCATCACAGCCAGTGCCTGTCCGATACCTATCACAAAGGCATGAAGCGGACTGATGTCCTCACGCTGGCGTGGTCTGGAAAAATGAGAGAATACCAACAGGGCCGAAGTAACCAGCAACATGACGCCTACAACCGTGAGTCCCGACCCGAAGACCTGCTCCACCTCATCCTTGAAGAATACCCCAACAATTCCCACGGGTATCATGGAGATGAGGATATTGACAGCATATCGAGTCTCCGGATTGATACCTGTACAGGATGAACAACCCTCTGTCACCTGACGACAAAGACCACGCAGAATCCATACAATCTCACGCCACAGAATCACGAGCGTGCTAAGCACCGTGGCCACATGGACAACGATGGTAAAGGCCAGACTCTCTTCCCCTTCGATACCAAAGAGGGCAGCACCAATGGCCAGATGACCGCTGCTGCTCACCGGCAGATATTCTGTCAAACCCTGCAGCAGACCCAGCAAGAGCGCCTGCAGACTATCCATTGTCTTCCTCCCTTGCCTGTTCCTGCTTGTCGGATGGCTTGTGCATGATGGCAAAGATGATAAAGACGAAGCCGAAGAGGCACACCAGCGGCGCCACCTTGATACGGCGCACGCTGAAGATGTCGGGATTGAAGACTCCCTCGCTGCTGCCAGAACCGGACATCAAGATCAAGCCTGCGATGACGATAAGCATGCCGATGGCCAAAAGCACATAGTTTTTCTTGTCGAATGCAAAATTGTTCATTGCGTATATGAGATTATGTATAATGTCAGTATAGTGACGACTCACGCGCCTTAAGATAATGGGTCACGGAGACGAATGTACACATCACCGTGATGAGCAGGCCCACAATCAGAACACACCCTCCAGCAACAGCCAGACTCTCAATGGTCACAAAACTGGCCACTTCGGGATCGCGGACCACAGCCCAACGAATAGCAGCCAGAAGGACAGCATCGGCCAACAAGGCAGCCAGGACACCTATCCCAACAGCTCTCCAAAGGAACGGCCTGCGGATAAAACTCCATCGGGCACCCACCAGCTTCATGGTGCGGATGGTGAAACGCTGACTATAGACACTCAACCTCACAGTGTTGTGAATAAGGCTCAGCGAGATAACTACCAGCAGGACGGCTATCACAAGAAGTACGGCAGTCACACGCCGGATATTCTCGTTGACACTCTTCACCAAGTCATCCTGATAGATGACATCGGTTACCATCTCTGTAGATTCCAGTTCCTTGCTTATCCACAGCAGACTGTCATTAACCGAATACTCCGGCTTCATCCTTATCTCGAAAGAGATGGAAAATGGGTTCGACTCCAGAAACTCCGCCGACCCTATACCCATACTCTGTACATGCTCGCGCAACGCCTCCTCACGACTGATATACTGCAATCCTGACACATAGGGCTTTGTCTGCAGGGTGTCGGCTATCATAAGGGCCTTGTTGTCGTCCGCCTCATCATCCAGAACCACCGTCACCGTCAGGTTTTCCTTGACAGAATCGGCAAGCATACGCGCAGCCTGCCCCAACAGCACCATCAATCCCAACAGCACAAGTACCATCCCTGTGCTGATTACACTGGTAAGTGTCTGAATCTTCCAGAAAGATCTTCCTCCGTTCTTCCCCATTGTTTGGTTCCTCCCATCCTTATCCGACAACCTCACCACGAAGCGTTGCGCTACTGCTGTCCAGTATACGTGCCTTCACCGTCTGACCAATATGATGCTCTCCACGTGGTATGACCACCACCTTGTTCTGTCCCGTGCGGCCGAAGAGTTCCTCCCGGCTGCGCTTGCTCACTCCCTCTATCAGCACCTCCACGGTCTGCCCTATACAACGCCGGTTGCTCTCGGCTGAGAGCTCGTTCTGCAAGGCAATGAGTTCGTTCAGGCGCCGCACCTTGACCTCTTCGGCTATATCGTCAGGCAAATGCTTGCTGGCATAGGTGCCGGGGCGTTCACTATACTTGAACATGAAAGCACTGTCATAAGCACATTCACGCATGAGACTCAGACTCTGCTGATGATCCTCCTCCGTCTCGCTACAATAACCGGCAAAGATGTCGGTGGTGATGGCACAATCAGGTATTATGCGATGTATGGCACTCACCCTCTCCAAATACCATTCACGCGTATACTTTCGGTTCATGAGTTTCAATATGCGGTCACTGCCACTCTGCACGGGCAGGTGTATGTGGTGACATATATTGGGTTCCGAGGCAATCACATGCAGGGTCTCGTCGCTCATATCCTTGGGATGACTGGTAGTAAAGCGGACACGCATCTCGGGCACGGCTCTTGCCACCGTCTGGAGCAGTTGGGGGAAACCGGTCTCCTTTCCCTCAGAGTCTGTTGCCCGATAACTGTTGACGTTCTGTCCTAACAAAGTCACCTCCTTGAAACCTCTGTCCCGAAGGTCCTTGCATTCACGCAGGATACTCTCCACATCCCTGCTGCGCTCACGTCCGCGCGTATAAGGTACAATACAGTAATGGCAGAAATTATTGCATCCGCGCATGATGCTGACATAGCCTCCTATGTGTGCTCCGCATATGCGCTGGGGAACCACATCCCGATAGGTTTCCGTAAGAGACAATTCCACATTGATGGCTTTCTGTCCACATTCCACCTGTGCCACCAGATCCGGCAATGTCATATAGGCATCGGGGCCAGCCACAAGGTCAACATGATATTTCTCGATAAGCTCCTCCTTGACACGCTCGGCCATACATCCAAGCACACCTATGACCATCCTGTGCCCTTTTTTTTGCAGACTATGGAGGAACTCCAGGCGGCTCAATATCTTCTGCTCCGCATTATCTCGCACAGAGCATGTGTTCAGAAAAACAGCATCAGCCTGCTCTATATCCTGGCAAACCTCATATCCAGCCATTCCCATCACACTGGCCACCACCTCACTGTCTGCCACATTCATCTGGCATCCATAGGTTTCTATCAAGAGTTTCTTCATTTATATAATATCCCCAATTTCGATGCAAAGGTAGCCAAAAAACTTCAGTTTAGCGAGCGAACTTCAATTCTAAAATGTACGTTACATATTGCCGATATGTTAAATATTGTAAATCAACTATAAAAAAGTGCCATTCATCGCTTGTTATATGCTAATAGTGTGTTAACTTTGTGATGTTAGATTTCATTAGATTTTTTCATAGTTAAGGTTTAGTTATGTTTATACGGGGGTGCTGGGAAGCACCTCCGTATTTTATTTTCCTCGTTTTGAAGAGCGGATATCTAACCATGTCAGGGTAAATCCCGGCCGGTCATTGGACCGCCAAAGAGAACTTCCTTGCCTTTGTATTAAGGCCTTTTCCCCACCATTT
>JBJEKL010000078.1:0-13668 GCA_051878615.1 Bacteroidaceae bacterium
AAGCAGTAGCACTTACTTTTCAGAGAAGATATACCTCATCGGCAATAGAAGATATACTCCTCTGACCAAGTAAGTACATCTTCTCTGAAACATGACCTTTTTACTGGTTAAACTTAGTTAATTGCACAAGTGCTATCTCATAAATGTTATACATTTGTCTAAGGGAATATTATTGTAACGATGATAAAGAATGAATGTATGACTAACAATGTACATATAAGATTATTTGTATTTACATGCCTTTTTATGGGGCTCTCTATTCTCGCGAGCGCACAGAAAAAAAAAGGAATATCCACCGCAAAAGTTCTAGGTAGAGGGGCGACTTGTCCTGGATAGAGACCTAAATGAATGGGAGGAATACCTGACAGACAGGCAATTCAATAACGAACGATGTTGCGTTATGTTGGACAGCAGTTTTATAAAAAGTAATATCGGATTGGACTTATACAAGGTGAAGGAGAATAGCATTGACCCTCCGCTTACAATAAAGAATATAGGAGAAAAGGGAGATTCCATGCACGTGAATATTGAATTCCCTGGTACCATTCAGATAGGTAAAACTACATACGACGAGTTTTGCAATTATCATTCAACAGGAGATTCTGTGAGGTTAGTTTCCTTAAAGGATATCAAAAAGGAATATTTTCCCGATGTCAAGGGGTCCTGCGTGTATATGATAAACAAGTTCTTCATATTCCATGATGCCGACATGTACAGGCTCGACAGAGACTTTGTCTATAACGTAGAGATGTTCTATTCGGATGAAATTTCAGAATTGAAGGACTTACCTCCATTTACTATTATCCGTGTATTTACACGTACGGAACACAACAGATGGTGGCAATTTACAGGGCCATGGGATTGGATCTAATTGTTAGTCCCCCCATGGAAAAGTAGGAAAGAATCACATCCCTCTAACGATAAAGAGTATTGGAGATATATCCAAATCCAAGGAATGCGTTTATTCACGCAAACGTTTGCAACCTCGGTCGCAAACGTTTGAAACCGCGGTTGCAAACGATTACGTCACCCGGTGCAAACAATAACGTTGAATTTGTACTTGTCATCAGATAGCCAAAGAAAACCTCCTCGGCCCTGTTTTGCCTATCGACTACAGAACTAATCGTCAAAGGTGGACTGCAGCCACCAATTCATCAGGAGCAAGCAATTGCTGTTCGCCCGTCTGCATATTCTTGAGCATCACCTTACCCTGTGCCATTTCGTTCTCACCCACAATAGCCACATAGGGAATCTGCTTCTGGTTGGCATAGCTCATCTGCTTCTTCATCTTGACTGCATCAGGATATATCTCAGCGCAAATGCCTGCACCACGTACCTGAGCAAGAATGGGCAGAGAATAAGCCGCCTCAGCCTCTCCGAAGTTCACGAAAAGCAGACGAGTGGCACTTGCTGTCTCTTTGGGATAGAGATCAAGTTGATTGAGGACGTCAAAGATACGGTCAGCCCCGAAAGAGATGCCTACTCCACTCAGCCCCGGCATACCAAAAATGCCAGTAAGGTTATCGTAACGCCCGCCTCCAGTAATAGAGCCAATCTGCACATCAAGAGCCTTTACCTCGAAGATGGCTCCCGTATAGTAATTCAGTCCACGAGCCAAGGTAAGATCAAGCTCCACCTCATTCCTCAATCCCACAAGATGATTGAGGATATACTCGCACTCGTCTACACCACGCAATCCCACTTCACTCTCAGCCAGGACCTGTCGCATGGTCTGCAGTTTCTGCTCATTAGAACCACTAAGGTTGATAATGGGCTGTAACTTCTCAATAGCCTCGGCAGGAATACCATCAGCCGCCAGTTCGGCATTTACAGCCTCCAGTCCTATCTTGTCCAGCTTGTCGATGGCCACAGTGATATCCACAATCTTGTCGGCCTGTCCTATCATCCCGGCAATTCCCGTAAGAATCTTACGATTGTTGATCTTGATACACACTCGGATACCAAAACGTGAGAATACGGTATCAACAATCTGCATGAGTTCGACCTCATTGATAAGAGAATCACTACCCACCACATCGGCATCACACTGATAGAACTCACGATAGCGGCCTTTCTGGGGACGGTCGGCTCTCCATACGGGCTGAATCTGATAACGTTTGAAGGGAATAGCCAGTTCCTCACGATGCTGAACTACATATCTCGCGAAAGGTACAGTGAGGTCATAGCGCAAACCCTTCTCGCAGAAACGTGCGGCCAGGCGTTGCGTACTGGTATTGGCCACCTCGTCAGCAGTCATTCCATGCAGGAAGTCTCCGGAATTAAGAATCTTGAACAGCAACTTATCTCCCTCCTCACCATACTTACCCATCAAGGTAGAAAGGTTCTCCATGGCAGGTGTTTCTATCTGCTGGAAACCATAAAGTGCATATACTTGTCTGATGGTGTCAAAAATATAGTTACGCTTGGCCATCTCCGTCGGGGAGAAGTCGCGCGTTCCCTTGGGTATTGCCGGTTTATTGCAATTAGCGGACATAAAGTTTCTTAATTTTTATTTTTAATATATGATAAAATTCCACACTACTCCTTGCAAAAGGTAGTAGCCATAAGATCAAATGGGATACCCAAGCACAACATATTTCCAGACGGCCATATACCTTCCCAATATACGCATACCTGGACACCAACGTGTTCTCCCACAAATCCGTCTGCAAAGTTAAGGGGAAATGAGAAGATAACAAAAAAAAAGTCTACCTTTGCAGACATATCTCATTACATTATGATACAGGACACGGACACAAGCACACCACATAAAGACAACGCCACCTCATCGGCCGATATCCCCCAGCAAAGAAAGATGAACAGTGCACAATTGCAGAGGCTGAGAGAAAGAAGAAGGCTGGCCGAGACCAAACTGAGACACGTGGAAGAGAGTCTCAAAAGGTTGCAGACGCAGCAAGAATGGTTCAGACGTCATAAAGAACTGCAACTGGAATTGCGACAGCAGAAGGAATTGCTGTTTACACTCAAGAAGCAACAGACCGCCCTGGATGCCGACCGCATATTACTGCAGAAGCATGATCAAGTGGAGAACATCCTGAAGAAGGTGATTCTGCTGAGTATTCTGAGGCACATGAACGACGAGAACAAAAGCGAACAGAATGCTCTGGAGCAGAAAACAGAAAACCTCACACACCGGCAGGATGAACTGGTAAAACAGAAGAAACAAGCCTCGGAACAGAGAAAACTGACTGAAGATCATTTCTCGGCAATACATGACAGCACCTTCCAAGGATGTAAAATGGAAGGAGTCAGAGAAGCCACCGATGCAGAAATGCTGTACCTCATCGAGACCAAAGAGAAGGTCAGACGAACAGCAGAAGCTCTGGCTGAGAAAATAGCAAATCACAAGAATGAACTGGAACTGATAAGGCAGGAACTGGAAAGGCATCGTGCCGGCCGACAGAGTATGGAGATGCACGAACCCATGCTGCAGCATACAGAAGCCATTCTGCTGCGATTAGACCTGTTGCTCGAAAGCCGGGAAAGACAAGAGGAACTGCTTGCGCAGCAACGGGAAACATCAAGGAAACAGCAGGATGAGAATCAGAGCCTTGCAAGACTGTACACACAATACCGCGAACTGGTATCACAAAGTGAGACCTTGGAAGCTGAGCTACAGATTCACCGTAACAACACAAAAGGCCAAAACAGCTATGACATGCAGGAAAGAGCCATGACCTTAAAAGGCAAGCGGCAAATGCTACTCAGCGCAGAATCTCTATGGAAACGTATTTCTGCCGGATACAATTCCATTGAAGAAAAAGAGATCCGTGTCAACGAACTCCGCCTACACATAGAGCACACAGAAGCAAACATAAAAGCTCTGGAAGCAGAAACAGGCAAGGCACAACGCATAAGCCACGAAAAGGAATACACCTACCTGCTAAGCAAAGGGCAAAACGTAGTTCAACTGCGAGCAGGACTACGCGAAGGAACAGCCTGCTCGGTATGCGGGGCAAAACATCATCCCTACCACTGTGACACGATGCTGGAGCAAAGCAAGTTGATAAGCGATTTCAAAACCGACTATGAACTGTTGGAAGCTGAAGTACAAGGCAAACTGAAGCAACTGGAAGAACTACGACTGGATCTGGCAGAAAGCAAGGGAGAGCGTAAGGCTGTAGAAGACACACTGGAAAGACTACGTATAAGACAAAACGAATACGCCAGGGAATGGACCATTTATGCCACTCTCGACCGGTCATTCTACGATTGCACATCCAGCACAAACCAAGAAGCGCGGCAAGCCATGATACGACAACTGCAAGAAAATGTAGGACGTGATTACGAACTGGCACAAAAGGAACTCGATACATTCACTTTCCACCACACACAGATTGCAGCCCTAAGTGAAAAGTTACAACAACTGGAGCAACGAAAAAGCGAACTCAGCACACGACTGGAAGAAGTCAACACCGCATGCCAGGTGATGGCTGGCAGAGTGGAAAGAATACAGACTCATATTGACAAAGAACGCAGCCGCTACAGCCGCATATATGAGCAGACAGACAAAGCCATAACAATCACCGACTGGTTACGCGAATGGCAGGAGAGTCACGAAGGACTCAAGGGCCACATCCAACAGATGGCCACAGCCTGGGAGACCGTCAACAAACAAATTGAAAGGGAGACACAAGAACAGGTCTTAGAACATGCCATTCTGGAAGAACTGAGCAACCAACAGACCATCGTAAACCAATGGGCAGAGGAACTGCAGAAAAGGTTGGAAGATTGCCAGACAAAGGTCGAAGAAAACAGCACTGGCATTGAAAGACTGACTGGCGGAAGCGACCCCAGAGAACAATTCCGGAAAGCATACGACCAATTCCGGAAAGCGCTTGCTGAAGAAACAGAAGTCATCCAAGAAGCCGAACAAGTGCAAAGCCTGACAGACAGGACACGAGGGACAAATGATTTCAGAGCTACCTTGGGACAAAGACAGACAGAGATGATGGCCGACATACGGGCAGAGATAGATGTCTGGATACATAACTACAATTCACAAAACTCACCCATACAGTTCTCTGAACTGGAAAAAATGATGATGAAAGAAAAGGACTGGAATGAATTGCGATCCCACATCCTATCATCAAATCTGGAAACAGCATTATGCCAAGAACGAGTCAACAACCTCAACAGCCGCATCGTGCATCTGCAAGCCGAAGGAGGGAAAGCCGGAAACAACGAGGAAGAGATTCTCGCATCATTGGCCGCACAACAAGAATTACAGGAACAGCAACGACGCGACATCATGCTGGAGATAGCAAGAACCGACATACTGCTTGAAAGTCAGGAAAGAAACGAAATGCAACCCTAACCATCACAGGAAAAACGCCTGCCCACAAATTGCAAAAAACGAATCCGCAAGAGAAACTCTCTCCTGCGGATTCGTTGCAAAACAAACACATACATTGTCTGCGACTGTAAAAGATTCCCCATTTGGAACTCATCAAAACCAAAAACATACAGGATTTAGAACATGTTAACATTATTTATCCATCCTTTCCTTTACCTGACAGAATAAATCCCATAACTTTGTGCTTGGAAGAATATACAATAAAATCCCCATCACTATGTCAGCAAACAAGTACAACCTTACAGAGAAAAAGCAAAAGAACCCATTGTACCGCACATTGGTCAACCCTCAATTGGTGGAAGAACTTTATCAGAAAATAATGGCCAAGTTCGTGGTTGAAAAAAAGTACAAGGATCCAGAGTATTCTGCACAGAAACTGGCAAAAGAGCTGGATACCAACAGTCGCTACATCAGCGCAGTCATCAACCTGCGTTTCCAGGACAACTACTCGCAGATGGTAAACGAATTTCGCATCAAGGATGCCATGTACATGCTCAAAGACAAGCATTGCATACGCATGTCCATGGAAGACATCGCCTCTCAAGTAGGATTCTCAAACCGTCAATCATTCTATGCTGCATTCTACAAGCGTACAGGCTGCACCCCCAGAGAGTTCCGGATGAAAGCCATCAACGAGATGGAAAGTCTGAAGAAAGAACGCATAGAAAAACGTAAGTCAAAGTTGGCAAAAGCACAAACCATCAAAGCAGAATGAATACAGGAGAATTTGCCTATGCCGGCGAACGGTTTGCCGACATCCAGATGCTCCGATACCAGGTTCCGGGATTCAAGAAACTAAGCCTCAGACAGAAAACACTTATATATTATCTCAGCCAAGCGGCATTATATGGCAGAGATATCCTATGGGACCAGAATGGGCGTTTCAACCTGCGCATACGACGCATCCTTGAAACAGCATATATCCACTTCAGCGGCGACCGTTCCTCAGCGGAGTTCGCCGCTTTTGCTACATACATAAAACGTGTGTGGTTCAGCAATGGCATCCACCATCACTATGGATGCGACAAGTTCGAACCAGGATTCTCAAAGGATTTCCTGCACGAAGCGTTGCAGGCAGAAGGGATCGACACAGGATATGATACGCTGGAAGAACTGGAGCAAGAACTTTTTCCCGTCATCTTTGACCCGGATGTCATGCCAAAGAGAGTAAACCAAGCTGCAGGAGAAGACCTGTTGCTCACCTCGGCATGCAACTATTACGCACCTGGTATCACACAAGACGAAGCGGAGAATTTCTATGCCAAGCAGAAAGCCAAGGGTGACCAGCATCACCCCATTATGTATGGTATGAACAGCAGGTTGGAAAAAAAAGCCGATGGCACATTGTACGAGAATGTGTGGAAAAGCGACAGCATGTACGGGACAGCCATACGACACATTATACATATGCTTTCACAGGCCATTCCCTTTGCAGAGAACGAAAAGCAGAAGAGCGTAATACTCAAACTGATAGAGTTCTATGAGACTGGCAGTCTGACAACATTCGACACATACACAATCCTGTGGGTTGGAGAGACTGAGGGCGAAGTGGACTTTACCAATGGATTCACGGAGGTTTATGGGGATCCCTTAGGACTAAAAGCAAGTTGGGAAGGATACGTCAACTACACAGACCACAAGGCAACAGGACGCGCACAGGCCTTAAGCAAGAATGCACAATGGTTTGAGGACCACTCTCCTGTGGACAGCCGATTCAAAAAGACACAATGCCGGGGAGTATCTGCCAAAGTCATCAATGCAGCCATACTGGGCGGTGACCTCTATCCAAGCAGTGCCATAGGTATCAACCTACCCAACAGCAATTGGATTCGCGCCGAATATGGAAGCAAGAGCGTGACAATCGCCAATTTGACACATGCCTACGACGAAGCCGCACGAGGAAACGGATTCCGAGAAGAATTCGCGGACTGCCGACAGAGTGTTGAACTCATGAATCAATATGGAAGCATATGCGATGACCTGCATACTGACCTGCACGAATGTCTGGGACACGGAAGCGGACAACTGCTTCCAGGAGTTGATCCCGATGCATTGAAAGCCTATGGAAGTACTATCGAAGAGGCAAGGGCCGACCTATTCGGGCTCTATTATCTGGCCGACCCCAAGCTGGTGGAATTGGGACTGACGCCCTGTGAAGAGGCATACAAGGCCCAATATTATAGCTACATGATGAACGGATTACTAACCCAGATGGTACGCATCCAACCAGGAAGTCAGATTGAGGAAGCGCATATGCGCAACAGAGCCCTTATCGCACGGTGGACGCTGGAGCACTGTCCCAAAGCCATTACGCTAAAAGAAAGAAACGGGAAACACTATGTAGAAATACAGGATTACCCAGCCCTGCGCACAGCCTTCGGTATACTTCTGGCCGAAATACAACGAATCAAGAGCGAAGGAGACTTGATCGCAGCCCAACAAATCGTGGAGCATTATGGAGTGAAAATTGATGCCTCGTTACACCAGGAAGTCCTTGAACGCTATCACAAACTGGATCTTGCACCCTACAAAGGATTCATCAATCCCCGATACACACCAGTGTACAACAAGTCCGGGCAAATCACAGACGTACACATTGACTATAGCGAAACCTACGACGAGCAGATGATACGCTACGGTCAACAATATAGCACACTTATATGAACACGGAACAGGAGATACTGAATATAAAGAAAGATCTGAGAGCAAGCATGAACGGCATTCTCTCTGCACGCATGAGAGAGGCAGGACTCCCCTACAAGCTGAT
Source organism: Bacteroidaceae bacterium (assembly GCA_051878615.1). Lineage (GTDB taxonomy): Bacteria > Bacteroidota > Bacteroidia > Bacteroidales > Bacteroidaceae > Physcousia. Next base: position 8,145 of record JBJEKL010000078.1, read on the forward strand.
TTTCGGAGTGGAACTCCCACGCCTGCAGACCATTGCATCGGAATACACTCCAAATCGCCAACTGGCTCAGACACTATGGAACGAAAACATACGCGAAACACGCCTGCTGGCATGCCTGCTCATGCCTGCGGAAGAATTCACACATGATCTGGCAGACATCTGGGGCGAAGAGATTCCCACCGCGGAAGTGGCTCAGATAATGGCGACACATCTGATGCCCAAGACGCGCATGGCATGTAGCATCTCGTTTGAATGGATTGCCTCTGACAACATAATGAAGCAAATATGCGGATTCCTGTGTGTAGCCAGACTTCTCCAACAAAGTGCCCAGATAGAAATGCGATCACTCACAGAACTGGAAAACCAAGCTCAGGCACTTACGGGAAACGCATCACCAAGCCTCAGGAGAGCCATAAATGTAGCACTCGCATGGAAAGAAGAATATGAGAAGTGCATGAAAAACCAGGAAGAAAAAGATTCCAACCCAAAATAAAGCCCTACCTTTGTAACTGGTATGCACGATGCAGATGATATTTTAGCCTCTGCCGCACAACGGTTGACAGACTTCCTGACAGCCAGGAACATGCGTAAGACGCCCGAAAGACATGAAATCCTGAGGGCGGCATGCCGGATACCCGGAATTTTCACGATAGACCAACTTGACGAACAGATACGCCAACAGGGCAGACTACAAGTAAGTCGCACCACCCTATTCAACAATCTGGAAACACTGGTGGAGGCACAATTACTCATCAAGCACACGCTGGCACGGGCAGCGCACTACGAACTCAACATGAAGCCCGCGCCCAAAGCATATCTGGTATGTGACCACTGCAGAAAAGTAGCAAAACTGGAACGAAGAGAACTGGAGAAATATCTGGCTGCAGTCAGAAGCAAATCCTTCGTAGTACAACAGCCGGTCCTATATCTGCACGGACTATGCCGTAAGTGCTACATGGAACAAATAAGAAAAGTAAAACAGACAAATAAGCAGACCCATGACTAAAGGAAAAGTAGACGCCTTGCTGGGAATCGTTTTCGGAGACGAAGGCAAAGGAAAGGTAGTGGATGTATTCACACCACGCTATGATGTGGTGGCACGCTTTGCAGGAGGTCCCAATGCAGGACACACAATCATATTCGAGGGAAAGAAATTTGTATTGAGAAGCATTCCCTCCGGCATCTTCGACGAAGGCAAACTGAACATTATCGGCAACGGATGCGTGATTGCACCCGACTTGTTTGCAGCAGAAGCACGCGAGCTGGAATATGCAGGATACGACCTGAAGAGCCGCCTGCACATCAGCAAACGTGCTCACCTCATTCTACCCACCCACCGTGTACTTGATCGCGCCTACGAAGCCGCCAAGGGCAAAAACAAAGTGGGTACAACAGGAAAGGGAATCGGCCCCACATACAGCGAAAAGGCAAGCCGCACAGGACTGCGCGTAGGAGATATCCTGGACAACTTCCCACAGAAATACGAAGCACTCAAGGCACGACACATACAGATTCTGAAAGACCTGAACTACACAGATTTCGACATCACAGAGGAAGAGAAATTGTGGATGGAAGGTGTGGAATATATGCGTCTGTTCCCCCTGACCGACACAGAGATAGAACTCAACAAAGCACTGGACGAAGGCAAGAACGTGCTTGCCGAAGGAGCACAAGGCACCCTGCTCGATATTGACCATGGTACCTATCCGTTTGTAAGCAGCAGCAACACGGTGTGCGGAGGAGTATGTACGGGTCTGGGCATCGCACCCAACCGCATAGGAGAAGTGTACGGCATATTCAAGGCATATAGCACTCGTGTAGGTGCAGGACCATTCCCTGTAGAACTCTTTGATGAGACAGGCGACCTCATACGGGAAATAGGGCACGAATATGGTGCAGTAACAGGACGTAACAGACGCTGCGGATGGCTTGATCTGGTAGCCCTGAAATACGCCATCATGGTCAACGGAGTGACACAACTCATCATGATGAAGAGTGATGTGTTGGATGGATTTGATTCCATCAGCGTATGCACGGCCTACGAGAAAGATGGCATATATACCGCTGACATGCCTTATGACACAGAAGGATGGAAAGCCATATATGAAACCTTGCCAGGATGGAAGACAGATCTCACACAAATGACAAACGAATCCCAATTCCCACAGCAACTACGCGACTACATCTCATTCATAGAGAAAGAGACCTCTACACCTATTACCATCGTAAGTGTAGGACCTGACCGAGCACAAACTATCATCCGATAACGAGACAAACTGCACATAAAACAGAATCGGGCTGGCAGAGAAGCATGACTTCCCTCCAGCCCGATTCCTGTATTCGCTCATAACATAACGGACATGACAGAAAGGAAGAGAGAGTACTCTCCATCCACAACTAACGTGAAAGCATAGTACTCTCTCTATGTCATGTAGCTGCGCAAGCGCAGACAGACACGATTTTAGAAGTTATCCATGTGCACCTCGAAGAATGCCTGAGGATGTACACACACAGGACACACGGCGGGAGCCTTTGTCCCTACTACAATATGGCCACAGTTACGGCACTCCCACACTTTTACCTCACTCTTGGCAAAGACCTCCTGTGCTTCAATATTGTGCAACAGGGCACGATAACGCTCTTCATGACGTTTCTCGATGGCTGCCACCATGCGGAACTTTGCCGCCAGGGCCTTAAAGCCCTCGGCCTCTGCCGTAACCGCAAAGTTTTCGTACATATCTGTCCATTCATAGTTCTCGCCATCTGCAGCAGCCTTGAGGTTCTCTGCTGTGGTACCAATACCATCGAGTTCCTTGAACCACATCTTTGCATGTTCCTTCTCGTTGTCAGCTGTACGTGAGAAGATCTCTGCCATCTGCTCAAATCCCTCCTTCTTTGCAACGGATGCAAAATAGGTGTACTTGTTACGTGCCTGTGACTCCCCCGCAAAAGCTGCTGCAAGGTTTTTCTCTGTCTGTGTACCAGAATACTTGTTTGCCATAATCTTTTCTCTTTTTAATTTAGCATTGCAAAGTTGCCGTTTTTTAATATAAGTTCAAAAAAAATTATGGCACAAAAATGGTAATTCTCGTCATACACTTATTTTTTGAATATATTCATGCTGAAATTTACCATCAAACACCTATCTTTGTACTACCACTTACAACATAAGATATGGAGACAAACAAACTAAATGAAAAATATCAAACAGTATGCGCAGCACCAAGCGGTAATGGTTTTCGTATCGAACACATGCCAGACGTGCTACTGCAAAGCGACATCAACGACTGCGTCCCGCATGTACATGCCTTCTATGAAATACTCTGGTTCCAGCAGGGGAAAGGTATACATACTGTTGATTTTACAGATTACGAAGTAGGGCCCGGATGCATCTTCTTCCTTGCTCCAGGACAGATACACCACTTCGACGACAAAGAGAAATATACAGGAATTTCCATCAAGATGTGCACAGACTTCATGAAAGACGAGAAGGATCCTGGAAGCCTGCCACAGAAATATGACATCTTCCACGCCATTGATGTTCCCCCTTTCTATATCATTGATGATAAGGTATCAGAGACCATAGCACATCTTGTGGCAGAGATGGAGCGTGAAGAAGCAAACAGTAAAGAGTTTGGTAATGTGGACATGCTGAAGGCTTTGCTTCGCATATTTCTCATCAACATTATAAGAAACGGAAGACAAGCATGTGGAAAGAGAGCAGATGAGATGAAAGCCACACGCACCCTTTTCCTGCTCTTTAGGCAAGCCGTGGAAAGGAATTTCCACAAGACTCATTCTGTACAAGATTATGCAAACATGCTTAACGTGGCCGTACGCACGCTCAACAAGTGTGTGAATGACTGCTCAGGAAACTCACCACTCACTCTCATCAATAACCGCATTATCCTGGAAGCAAAACGTATGGTACGCTATACGGGAATGATGGTCAAGGAGATTGCTTTAGAACTTGGATTCGAAGACCCCTCCTATTTCGTCAAATTCTTCAAAAGACAAACAGGGTATCTTCCCTCAGATTTCCGCGAGGCAGACAAAGTAACACACGACAATAGAAAGAAAACCAAATAGAAGGAAAAGATATGACTGACGTATGGATAAGTGCCGCAGGACTATGTGGCGCAACAATAATAGGTGCCTTGTTGGGAATGCTTATTCGTGACATGCCGCACAAATGGAACGATATCATGTTGGGCTATTGTGCGGGTATCATGCTGGCCACTTCCACTTTGGGATTAATTGTACCAGCTTTTGAACATGACACTCATTGGTGGACAGTCGCAGCAAGCGTCATGATAGGAGCAGCCTTCCTAAACATCCTCGACCTCATAACCCCACACCTGCATCACATCACAGGACTTGATCCGGAACAACATCGCAACAACTCAAACATCAATCATGTACTGCTTTTCGTACTGGCTATTGCACTCCACAAATTGCCAGAAGGCATGGCTGCAGGTGTGAGCCTATGTTCAGAAACGGGCACAACAGACTGGAGTGTATCTGTAGGTATAGCCTTACAGAACATACCAGAAGGAATGGTCATCATCGCTCCACTGCTATTGGCAGGTGTCAGTATGGCACGCACCTTTGCCATCTCGTTGGCGATCGGAATTCTTGAAACAGCAGGCGTGCTATTAGGATACACCTTGGGAGCCGTATCCCAATTACTGTTGCCCATGATGCTTGGTTTTGCCGGCGGAGCCATGCTATATGTAACAAGCGATGAGATGATTCCCGAAACTCACGCACATGGCTTTCAGAAAGAGGCTACCTATGCCCTGCTGTTGGGATTCATTACCCTGCTCCTACTGGAACAATGTACCTAACAACGCAACAGCTGGAAGAAAACAGATGCGCAAATTACACATGAGATTGGTTTCCTGCCAAACGAGCCGTAATTTCACTGTTGTCAATAAACGGCCCTACAGGGCAGGAGACATACAGAAGACATACAGGAGCCTACACTCGGTTTCCGAAACCCAGAATCAAAGTTTCCCTACCACAATCCCGCAGGGCTTCGTTCTTGTGGATGATCATTATAAGGGACAGAAAGATTTGACACCTCACAGTATGGTATTCTCCACCACTTCGCCACAAGAAGGTTGCCGGGGATAATGCAAGGCACGTTGCGAAAGATTCAACTTGTGCAAGATAACCGACACCCGATCATGTGTTTTTCCGGAGGCACGTTGAAGTATTTCAGCTACAGTTCGATATTCTCCTCCACTGTCAGTTCGTCATGAGGTTGAAATTCTGAAAGAGAAAGCCTATACGCCCTTTGCGGTATCTGGTACGTTCCTTCTCTCTCAAATGTTCCACCTCTTTGCCGGCAAGATAATAACAGCCAAAGTCGGGATTATCCAAGAGTCCCAGTATGCTCAGAAGCGTAGACTTACCGCCTCCCGAAGGCTCCATGACGGCTACAAACTCACCATCCTTCACCTCAAAGCTCACACAATTCAACGCTGTTGTCTCCACGTTCTCCGTATGGAAGAACTAAGTC
>JBJEKL010000079.1:0-3358 GCA_051878615.1 Bacteroidaceae bacterium
GCAATTGACTCTTAATCAATGGGTCCAGGGTTCGAGCCCCTGAGGGCGTACAGAAAGCCGAGAGGCAGCGGAGGATGGACTTATCTGAAGTTCATCCTTTCTTTCTTTATGGGCCAACATCTTCACAGGCAATCAGTCCGCCAAATAAATATGGATGAAGCGTGAGGTAATTGTAAACGGAAAGTACACATATATAAGTAATGTATAGAACTAAGACATGTGGTGAGCTCAGACTTGCCAACCTAGGCGAAAAAGTAATACTCGCCGGATGGGTACAAAGCATCCATAATCTGGGTGCACTTACCTTTGTTGACCTTCGTGACCGATATGGTATCACACAGTTGGCATTCAACGAGGATGCTTCAGAAGAGCTTCGCCTGAAGGCTGGCCATCTGGGACGTGAATATGTGGTGCAGGCTACAGGAAAGGTAATCGAACGTCATTCCAAGAATCACAACATCCCTACAGGAGAGATAGAGATTCTGGTGGATGAACTGATTATCCTCAACGAAAGCCTTGTTCCCCCATTCACCATCGAAGAGAATACCGATGGCGGTGACGATCTGCGCATGAAGTACCGCTATCTGGACCTGCGCCGGGCAAACGTACGGAAGAACCTTGAATTGCGCCATCGTTTTGCATTTGAAGTGCGCAGATATCTTGACCAGCAAGGCTTCCTTGAGATAGAAACACCTATTCTGGTAAACAGCACACCCGAAGGTGCACGTGATTTCGTGGTGCCCAGCCGCATGAACAAGGGACAATTCTATGCTCTACCCCAAAGTCCGCAGACACTCAAGCAATTACTTATGGTGTCGGGCATGGACCGATACTTCCAGATTGTAAAATGTTTCCGTGACGAAGACCTGCGTGCCGACCGTCAACCCGAGTTCACACAGATTGATTGTGAGATGTCATTTGTGGAACAGGAGGACATCCTGCAGATGTTTGAGGGTATGACCCGCCATCTCTTCCATACCATCAAGGGCATCGACATCCCCCAACTGCCACGTATGACCTGGGCCGATGCAATGAAGTACTATGGCAGTGACAAGCCCGACACACGCTTCGGTATGCAATTCGTGGAACTCAAGAACCAGCAGCCCGACAACGCCTCACGCAAACTCGTGGAGTCCATCTTCCCCGCAGGTTTCGTCGTGTTTGACGAAGCAACCTATATCGGAGCCATCTGTTGCGAAGGACAAGCAGTCTACACCCGCAAACAGATTGACCAACTGACCGACTTTGTCAAGCGTCCACAGGTAGGAGCCAAGGGCCTTGTATATGCACGTGTTCAGGAGGATGGCTCGGTGAAAAGCAGCGTGGACAAGTTCTATTCCCAGGAAACCCTCATACAATTGCGTGATTGTATGAACGCAAAGCCTGGCGATCTCATTCTCATCCTATGCGGTAATGATGCTATGAAAGTACGCAAGCAACTCTGCGAACTCCGACTGGAGATGGGCACTCGCATGGGACTGAGAGACAAAGACAAATACTCATGCCTATGGGTAATAGATTTCCCCATGTACGAATGGAGCGACGAAGAACAGCGTCTCATGGCAATGCATCATCCCTTCACTTCGCCCAAACCCGAGGATATCCCCCTGCTTGATACCGACCCCGCAAGTGTCCGTGCCAATGCCTACGACATGGTCATCAACGGAGTAGAGGTAGGCGGAGGCAGCATACGTATCCACGACGCCAAACTGCAGCAGCAGATTTTTGAGATTCTAGGCTTCACGCCCGAACAGGCTCAGCATAAGTTTGGTTTCCTCATGAATGCCTTCAAGTACGGTGCCCCCCCACATGGTGGTCTGGCATATGGTCTGGATCGTTTTGTAAGTTTGTTTGCAGGCCTCGACAGCATACGTGACTGCATAGCCTTCCCCAAGAACAATAGTGGCCGCGACGTGATGCTGGATGCTCCTGGCATCATAGAACAAGCCCAGCTTGATGAACTGGCCATCTCGGTCTGTTTACCCGAGTAAGGACGCGCTCTACGTGCCTATTTGTAGCAGATCCGACTCCGACACACAGCTCTGCCCTCTTGTCCACATCCGGCACGGGAGGCAGAGCCACTTTTGTATGGAATTCCTATCCACTTTTAGGATACATGCAGGCAACAACCAACATCAGAAAAACCGGCCGAGCTTTGTAAATTTGGAAAAATGGCAATAATTTTGCGTTTCAAAAGAACCAAGCAACAAATCAACAATAGTATATAATATTCTTATGGGAGGTTTTTTTGGCACTGTAAAAAAATCAAATTGCATAACTGATTTGTTTTACGGAACAGATTATAATTCGCATCTGGGAACACGTCGTGGTGGTATAGTTACCTACGATGCCGAAGAGCGTAAGTTCAACCGCACTATCCACAACCTTGAGAACAGTTATTTTCGAACCAAGTTTGAAAGTGCACTTGACAAGTTTACAGGAAATTCCGGCATCGGAATCATCAGTGACACAGACCCTCAACCCATAGTATTCAACTCGCATCTGGGCAAATTTGCCATTGTGACTGTAGCAAAAGTCAACAATATCGACAAACTGGAAAAGGAACTGCTTGACGCGAACATGCACTTCGCAGAATTATCCTCGGGCAATACCAATCCCACCGAACTAATAGCGATGCTGATTATTCAGGGAAAGACGATTGTAGAAGGCATTGAGAATGTGTTTAACAAGGTGGAAGGCTCATGCTCGCTATTGTTGCTCACCGAAAACGGCATCATAGCCGCCCGTGACAAACTTGGCCGTACCCCAATCGTTGTAGGCTACAAGCCCGATGCATTTGCTGTAACAAGCGAATCAACAAGTTTCCCCAACCTCGATTACGAAATCCACAGTTTTTTAGGTCCAGGAGAGATTACACATATTACAGCCGACGGTATCACCCAATTACGCAAACCCAACGAGGAGATGCAAATATGTTCCTTCCTCTGGGTATACTATGGATTTCCCACCTCGTGCTATGAAGGTCGTAATGTGGAAGAAGTGCGTTTCAGAAGTGGTTACGAGATGGGCAAGAGCGATACTCATCAGGTGGACTGCTGTTGTGGCATTCCCGACAGTGGCGTGGGCATGAGCTTGGGATATGCCGAGGGTAAAGGTGTTCCCTACCATCGTGCCATCTCAAAATACACCCCTACATGGCCTCGTAGCTTCACTCCATCCAACCAATCCATGCGCGATCTTGTGGCCAAAATGAAACTCATCCCCAATCGTGCCATGCTCCAGGATAAAAGGATATTGTTCTGCGATGACTCTATTGTACGCGGTACACAATTACGCGACAACGTGAAGATTCTCTTTGATTATGGTGCCAAAGAGGTGCACATGCGTATAGCCTGTC
>JBJEKL010000080.1:0-13241 GCA_051878615.1 Bacteroidaceae bacterium
TACACCCGGGAGGCTGTTCTTTTGTTTTGTCACTTTCCTGTCTGACTGCAGGGCAGACCTGGCTGATGGGGAGAGTCAGACAACAAGCTCGCTTGCATGGATGAGTCTACGCAGCAGGCTGTGAGGGCATCAGCCCGAGGAAGGGGGACAAACCTTTTTGTTCTCTTCCATCCACAAAGAGATCCGTTTAATCCGTCCAATCCGTGTTTAAAGAAAACAATCCTATGTTATACTCCCGGGAACCACATCCTTGGGAAACCATCAGCTCATCATCCCCGGTATTTTTCTACTGAGCCACAAGAACCAATCAATCCGTCCCATCTGTGTTCAAGGAAAAATAAAGTCTCCGATATAGTCATGATTTGCCTGGATTAGTTGCTCACGTCACGGAAAGCCATTACCTTTGCAATTCCATAAAGGAAGGGGAACATTTTACCCTCCGGATTAACTCTAAAGAAAGTATTATGAAATTGACCCACCAACTGAACCAGTATGAAGGATTCATCTGGAAGCGAGAGATCAACGTTCGTGACTTTATCCAGCACAATTACACTCCTTACGAAGGCGATGCTTCGTTTCTGGCACCTGCCACAGAGCGCACACTACGCCTGTGGAACCAGCTGAGCGAGATGTTCAAGGTTGAGCGTGAAAAGGGCGTCTATGATGCAGAGACACGTCTCCCACAATCACTCACCACATATGGAGCAGGATATATCAACAAGGAGGACGAGGTTATTGTCGGACTCCAGACCGATGCTCCTCTCAAGCGAGGCATCTTCCCCAAGGGAGGCATCCGCATGGTGGAGGCAGCTCTTGATGCCTATGGCTATAAACTTGATAAGGAGACCAAGGAAATCTACACTACCTATCGCAAGACACACAACCAGGGTGTCTTCTCTGCTTATACCAAGGAGATTCGCGATGCACGTCATAGCCACATCATTACCGGTTTGCCCGATGCCTATGGCCGTGGCCGCATCATCGGCGACTATCGTCGTATAGCCCTCTATGGTGTTGACAATCTCATCGAGGAGAAGAAGCGCTATATGGATCGCCTGGATATTGCTGAGATGAGCGACGACGTGATCCGTTGCCGTGAGGAGATTACTGAGCAGATCCAGGCTCTCAAGGACTTCGTGAAGATGTGCGAAGCTTATGGCTTTGATGTCACCAAGCCTGCCCAGAACGCTCGTGAGGCTGTCCAGTTCGTTTACTTCGGTTACCTTGGTGCCGTCAAGGATCAGGATGGTGCTGCCATGTCCATCGGACGTATCTCCACCTTCCTCGACATCTTTATTGAGAATGATATACGTGAGGGTAAACTCACCGAAGTGGAGGCTCAGGAACTCATTGACCAGCTTATCATCAAGCTCCGTATCGTTCGTTTCCTCCGCACACCCGAGTACAACGACCTTTTCTCAGGTGACCCTGTATGGGTGACAGCTTCCGAGGGCGGTATGGGTATCGATGGCCGTACATTGGTTACCAAGACCTGTTTCCGTATGCTTCACACCTTGGAGAACCTCGGTCCGGCTCCCGAGCCAAACCTCACTGTGCTTTGGAGTGATCGCTTGCCTGAACCTTGGAAGCGGTATTGTGCCGAGATGAGTATCAAGACCTCGGCCATCCAGTATGAGAACGACGACCTCATGCGTCCCGATTACGGAGACGATTATGGTATTGCCTGCTGTGTGTCACCCATGAAGATAGGCAAGCAGATGCAGTTCTTCGGTGCTCGTGCCAACCTGGCCAAGTGCTTGCTTTATGCCATCAACGGAGGACGTGACGAGCGTAGCGGCGAACAGATAGCACCCGCCTATGCGCCCATCACCGGTGAGATCCTCGATTATGATGTGGTGATGGACAAGTTCGAGCAGATGATGAAATGGTTGGCCCGCACCTATGCCAATGCCCTGCACATCATCCATTACATGCACGACAAGTACGACTACGAGGCCTTCGAAATGGCTCTTCATGACGGAGATGTGGAACGTACCCGTGCTACAGGTATCGCCGGTCTCTCCATTGTGGCCGACTCCTTGGCAGCCATCAAGTTCGGTCAGGTGAAGGTTATCCGTGACGAGCGTGGTCTGGCAGTAGGATTCGAGAACTCTGGCTATGTTCCCTTCGGAAACAATGACGAGAAGACCGATGCCCTTGCACTCATGGTCACCGAGAAGTTTATGGAGTTCATGCGTCAGCACAATACTTACCGTGGAGCCAAGCCCACCCAGTCATTGCTCACCATCACCTCCAACGTGGTGTATGGCAAGTACACAGGAGCCACTCCCGACGGTCGTCCTGCAGGTGTTCCTTTTGCTCCCGGTGCCAATCCCATGAATGGTCGTGACACACGTGGTGCTGTTGCAGCTCTCGCCTCTGTGGCCAAGCTTCCTTTCCAGCACTCTCATGATGGCATCTCCTACACCTTCGCCATCTCACCTGCCACCCTCGGCAAGCAGTCAGATATCCAGATTACCAATCTGGTCAATCTGATGGATGGCTACTTCACTCCCGATGGTGGTCACCACCTCAATGTGAATGTCTTTGACCGGCAACTCCTTGTCGATGCCATGGAGCATCCCGAGAAGTATCCCCAGCTCACCATCCGTGTGTCGGGTTATGCCGTCAATTTCATCAAGTTGACTCATGAGCAGCAGCTCGATGTGCTGAGCCGCACCATCAATCAGTGCCTCTGATCATCCTTTGTCATTCATTGATACGAGAAGAGCAGCCCACAGCTGCTCTTCTCCATCTTTTCGCTTCAGATAGTTGTATTACATGAGGGGCAGAATACATTCCATAGAGACATTCGGAACCGTCGACGGTCCGGGCATTCGTTTTGTCACATTCCTTCAGGGATGTCCCATGCGTTGTGCTTTCTGTCACAATCCCGACACCTGGAATCCTCATGCCCCTGTCCAGTTTGAGTGGGAGCCCGAGGAACTCCTTCGGGAAACCCTTCGCTATCGTTCCTTCATCCGCAAGGGAGGCGTTACGGTTAGTGGCGGAGAGCCACTCATGCAGGCAGACTTTGTCAGGGAATATTTCCGTTTGTGCCGGCAGAATGGATTGCACACGGCTCTTGATACCAGTGGCGTCATCAGTTCGGACAAGGCCTTCTCGGTGCTTGATTACACCGACCTTGTCCTACTGGACATCAAGACCACCGATGAAACCCTTCATCAGTCCTATACAGGTCATCCGCGTCGTTCCAATCAGGCATGGCTTGATCATCTTCTTTCCCGGAACAAACCCACATGGATACGTCATGTGGTTGTCCCCGGATATACAGCAGTCGAGTCTCGCCTCACTCATCTTGCGCAGTTCCTCAAGCCATACACCTCTGTCATAGAACGGGTGGAACTTCTCCCTTATCACACCATGGGCACCTATAAGTACCAGGAGTTGGGTATCCCATATTCTCTTCAGGACGTCCCCGCCCTCACTCAGGAAGAGATCCACCAGGCCCGTTCCCTCTTCCGTAACATCCTTCCCGAGATTCCCATTCTGTGATAGATAAATCCCTTTTCTATCGACATAATGCATTATCTCCTCGTGATCCCCTAAAAGATGCCCCTTTTCCCGCAAACGTTTGCGAGCGCGCTTGCAAACGTTTGCAGGGAAGGATGCAAACGTTTGCGTCTAAACCGGTATAGTAAAAAGCCATGGGAATTAAAGAACCACTCCTGCGGCGTACTGCCCTCCAGGCAGGGGTGGTAGTGGCTGGTTCTATCCGGGCACACCTTCACTTCGTTTCGTTGTACTCGGTTACTCATAGTACTGCCTTCCAGGCAGCAGAGTGGTGCCACATCTCCCCGAGGATAGTAGCCTGGAAATCTTGTGCAAATGAGAGCAGAGTGGAGCTTGCTCCGACTATGCCGAGTGCAGCCGAGATTCAACGAAGTTAAGGCTATACCATGAGTAGCCGGGGGCAACGCCCTCGGATCCTTGTTTCCCCATGCCTCCCTCCTGCCTGGAGGGCAGTACGCCAGAGGACAGGCATTGTCCGTCGCCTCCGGTGGAGGCATATTTTGTACACCCGGGAGGCTGTTCTTTTGTTTTGTCACTTTCCTGTCTGACTGCAGGGCATCAGCCCGAGGAAGGGGGGCAAACCTTTTTGTTCTCTTCCATCCACAAAGAGATCCGTTTAATCCGTCGTATCCGTTACAATCCGTGTTTAGAGAAAAAGTCCTGCGGCGTATTGCCATCTGTCCACCAGAATTACCCGGTGAGCCTTATAATCCGCGGTCACTATTGTCCCGTTTTCCTTTCTTTGGCAGAATCCGTGAATGTACACAAATATTTCGTTAATACATAATACTCATACACACATTTGTCTGTACTATCCATTACGTAAGTTTCTCCCAAAGTATTTCCCCATTCCAAATAATTGCCGTACTTTTACAAAATGAAGTGTCTCTCTTCTGTTGAGGAGAGCAAGGTGATATGATTATACTGTCAGCCTTTCAGGCATCAGGCAGTTATATTTATATAATCGGCACGACTATGGACAACAAGTTTGTGTTGATCAGAATGCCGCTTCCATCCCATGCGGTCGCTGATGTGGATGATAAGTAAGGAGAGTTTGTGACGCAGGATTGCTCTGATAACCCTTCTTCAGCCAAGGAGATCATACGCTCCCTGAATGGCATCAACGTAATCGAGACAGATTCCCATTCTGTGTCGGGTATAGAAGTCTTATCCCCAGATGCAGACCCTCCTGCCTCTTTCGCTCTTCCTTTGCCGACGGCTGAAGACCCCACCTCCTGGAGTTATCTCTACATTCACAACATGAAGGCACAGGTTTTCGAACGTGAAATGGAGCGTATCAACAGCAACCTCTCTGACCCAAGACAAAGACATGCCTGCTTCATCCACCGTTCCTATTCCTATAAGCCCAGAAACGAGAGTGGAGGAGTGTGCAGGGAGTACAAACCAACTGTGAGCGGACTGGTATTCCTGCAGGGTAGTGTGCGAGACCTCACCGCCTTCCTTCGTGATTATTACCCTCAGTACCATTTGGTCAACGACCGAAGCAGGCAGGCTCCGGCTTCCATACCAGATTCTGTCATGCAACCTTTCATGCAAGTGCTCATCTCTCATCCCGAGAATGTCACCTTCTTGCGTGAGCCCTTCGAACGATTTGCCAAGGATCATATCAAGTTACGTGTTCTCACAGGTATCTTCAAGGGCTACGAGGGATACATCATCCGCATTGACCGAGACCGCCAACTGGTTTTCAACTTTGCTGGCCTTGCAGTAGCCATCCGTGGAGTCCATAAGGAGGATTTTGAGGTGGTAAGGGAGTGAAGATTTGCTTCTTTAAATGCCTCTTACGTTAGTTTTTGTTCATCGCATAGAGAATGTCATCAGGAATAACAAATAATAAACGTATAGCCAAGAATGCAATAGCATTATACTTTCGTATGATCGTAATGATGCTTATAGGGCTTTACACTTCACGTGTAGTGCTTAATGCATTAGGAGTTACGGATTTTGGAATATACAACGTGGTGGGAGGTTTCGTTTCTATGTTCAGCCTGATTTCGTCTTCCATCATGTCTTCTATCAGTCGTTCATTAACGTTTGAGTTGGGACGGGGTGATATGGAACGTTTAAGGAAAACTTTTTCCATGTCTGTTATTGTTCTGATGGGTCTGGGTCTGATAATTGTCATATTACTTGAGAGTATTGGACTATGGTATCTCAACAACAAGATGGTAATACCACCTGATCGTCTTCATGCGGCCCATTGGTGTTTTCAATTGTCCGTTATAACATTTGTCCTTGGTATGGTCAATATGCCTTATTCCAGTTCTATTGTTTCACACGAGCGAATGGATGTTTATGCATATTTTACAATTTTAGATGCCGTTTTTAAACTCTTGATATGCTATCTGATAGTTCACTCACCCATTGACAGGTTGATAATGTATGGCATATTACTGTGTATCATTAACTTTATCAACCAGCTTATCTATGTAACTTTCTGTAAACGGAATTTCATGGAGTGTAAATTCCAATGGGTATATGACAAATCTATGTTTTTTAGCCTTTTCAGTTTTGCTGGATGGAACTTTATTGGTTGTTCTGCAGCTGTCTTACGTACACAAGGAGCTACGCTTTTGCTCAATTGGGCAGGTGGTCCTGCAGTAAATGCGGCAAATGGTATAGCAGGCAGTATATGTGGAGTTGTTCAGAGGTTTGTCGGTAATTTCACCTTGGCATTTGATCCCCAGATAACCAAACGTTATGCAGCTTCTGAATATGATTCTCTGATGAAACTCCTTCTTTACGGTTCCAAGTATTCATATTATCTGTTGTTTGTCTTGGCACTTCCCATCATGTTCAATGCGCACTTCATCTTACAGATATGGTTGGGTGTTGTACCAGATCATTCTGTTTCGTTTACACGATGGATTATTATTTTTATGCTTGCAGAAGCAGTTTCCCGGCCGATTATTACGGCAAAAAATGCCACAGGTCAGATTCGTAATTATCAGATTGTGGTGGGTGGCATTTTACTTCTCATGCTTCCCCTTTCCTATTTGTGCCTGAAGTTAGGTATGCCGGTTGAGGTGGTTCCTTTCTTTAATGCAGCCACAGCGTGTGTTGCCATTGTTGCCCGCATGTGCATGCTCAATGGTGTTTTCCCCACATGGTCCAGTTTGTTGTTCGTTCGCAAGGTCTTGCTTAACGTTCTACTTGTGTCAGTATTATCCTCTATTCTTCCTTTCTGCGCATATTTGTATTTTGATGAAGGATGGACTAATCTTATTCATACCACTATCTTGTGTTTGTTATCATCATCCGTAGTCATATATTATATAGGATGTGACAAGCGTGAGCGTCAGATGCTTACGAGCAAGATTTTAATACTTATAGACAATCTAAAATCAAGATTTCTACATCGATAATGATTAGGATTACAGACAAGACAACTTGTTGTGGTTGTTCTTCCTGCGCTACGTCATGCCCCAAACATTGTATCTCGATGATTGAGGATCATGAAGGATTTCTTTATCCTCAGATTGATGATTCACAATGTATTGATTGTGGTCTGTGTGAGAAGGTATGTCCTGAATTGCATCCATGTGATGAGCGTTCGCCACTTGCTGTCCTTGCTGCTATCAATAAGGATGAGGAAGTACGCTTAAGGAGTTCTTCGGGTGGTATCTTTTCCCTTTTGGCCGAACAAACTATTTCTGCCGGTGGAGTTGTCTTTGGTGCAAGGTTCGACAGCCGATGGCAGGTAGTACTTGATTATGCTGATTCTATGGCAGGTGTAAGTGCTTTCATGGGTTCGAAATACCTACAGGCACGCACTGGTACAGCTTATCGTGACGCAGAAATGTTCTTGAAGCAAGGTCGTCAGGTACTTTTCTCTGGTTCTCCTTGCCAGATTGCAGGCTTGCACCATTTCCTGCGCAAAAAGTACGAAAATCTCACCACCGTAGATTTTCTTTGTCATGGCATACCAAGTCCCAAGGTTTGGCGTATGTATCTTGACGAGGTGGTATCCTCTGGTCTTCGGATTACGGATGTGAAGTTTCGTAATAAAGCCAACGGGTGGAAGAAGTTCAATTTCGTGCTTACTGTTGATGATGCAGGCCATACTGTTTCTCTTTCTTCTTGGCATAGGCACAATCATTACATGCGTGCGTTCCTGTCCGATATGATTTTGCGTCCTTCCTGTTCTGATTGCAAAGCGAAATTAGGACGAAGTCAGAGTGACATTACAATAGCTGACTTTTGGGGAATAGATGTAGAAATGCCTCATATGGATGATGATAAAGGCACAGGGCTTGTCATTGTTTATTCTGAAAGGGGGAGGGCAGCTCTTGATTGGAATAAGGTATGTTGCCAGGAGTCTTCCATTGAAATTGCTTCGAAGTATAATGGAGGTTTTTTCCCAAAATTGAGGCCTCATCCTAAACGTGAAGAGTTCTTTGCCAAACTTGATACCTCTTCAAGTATCATTGACTTAATCAGCAAGTGTCTTCGTCCATCGCTTTATCGTAGAGCAAGACATCAGGTATGGTGTTGTAAACAGTTAGTAAAGAGATTATTAAAAGGACCAATAGGGGGGGGGTAAGAAGCATATTATAGTATCTCAGCCTCCTATAGAAAAATTACCGATGAACATGTCTGTGTCAGGCGTAAACTTTAGGAATAAGAGTAATGGCTGGAAATCTTATTTTATGGAAATTACTCTGAAGCCGACGTCATCCTCCAGTAACGACTTCGTTGATTAGGTGTGACTGGTGTAATTGGTCTTAACTGAGCCTTTCTTCTTATGGTCGGTATTGCTAACGTTGTTCTTCGGAAATCATAGAGATGTGATATAAATGGATAACGAATTTATTAAAGAGATGGACTCTCGTGTTAACAGAATACTCTATGGAAGAGAAGAGATTCGTAGATTTGATAGGCAGTAACATGCAGGAATTTGCTCTGCAGGTGTACTATTCATTTTTGGGGCTCCTCATATGTGATTTCTTTAAGGAAAGCTTGAAGTAGATAGACTCGCATGACCTTTGGCCTGGAGGGTTATACTATAAAATAATTGACCATTCCATTCAACACGTATAATAACAACAAATTATGATGAAACCAATAAAAAGACTTCTCAATTGGTTCCTGTCCCGTGGGGCGTTGCCATACTGGTTTATCCTCCTGATAGACTGCTTTATGGTGTTCGTCTCGGGACTTGCAGTCTATTACCTCCAATATGGAGCGCAGATGATGACGGACCATTTTGCTTACGTCTCCTTCGGACTCATGGTCAGTCTGCTCGTCTTCGTTCTCTCTTTCTTTGCGTTTCATACGTATCGGGGAGTGCTCCGCTACAGTTCGTTTGTGGACTTGAACCGTCTGGCTTATTCCACAGCCACTGCATGTGCTGTCGTCTGTCTGTTGCATCAGATGCAGGTACATGACACCATTGTTCCCGATATCTATTTCCCCCGCTTCAAGAGTGCAGTTCTCATCTTCATCCTGGCCACCAGTATGATGTGGGCCTTACGTGTCTTCGTCAAGACTCTGCATGATTCGCTCCGTCACTCCAGCAAGGCCAAGAATGTGTTTATCTACGGATGCCAGACGGGTGGTATCGCTTTGGCCAAGAGTGTGCTCAACTCTGTGGATGAGACTTACCGCCTGGTCGGATTCATCTCTGATGATCCTTCCCTTGAGGGGTCACGCCTTTTGGGAATCCCCATCTATTTTGACGACGAACGGATTGTGGACCATATGCGTGAGAAGAAGGCTTCTGTCATCTTTGTCTCACCTATCCAGTCGCAGCAGTTCACGAATCATATCTCCCTCATCGACCGTCTCATCGGTGCCGGAATCAGAATCATGATGGTACCTGCTGCTCAGGAATGGGACGGCAAGGGCGAACTCACTCATCAGCAGTTGCGTAAGGTGGAGATTGAGGATCTGCTTCCTCGCGACAGGATAGAGATTGATATGGAGGCCATAGGGGAGATGCTTCAGGACAGATGTATCCTCATCACAGGAGCAGCAGGCAGTATCGGAGCGGAAATGGCTCGTCAGGTAGCCCAGTTCCACCCCTCTCATCTCATCCTCATCGACCAGGCCGAATCTCCCATGCACGATATGCGTCTCTACATGGCTTATCATCATAAGAACCTGCATGTGGAGACCATCGTCACCAGCATCTGCAAGCAGGATCGTATGGAGAGAATCTTTTCTGAGTTCCGGCCTGAATATGTGTTCCATGCCGCTGCCTACAAGCATGTGCCCATGATGGAGGACAATCCGGCCGAGGCTGTTCAGAATAATATATATGGCACTCGCGTGATAGCAGACCTGTCGGTGAAGTACGGTACCCGAAAGTTTGTGATGATCAGTACGGACAAGGCTGTCAATCCCACCAATGTGATGGGATGCAGCAAGCGCATCTGTGAAATCTACTGTCAGGCTCTCAACAACAAACTTTGGGAGGAGACATGCCAGACAGGCAGACGTACCACACAGTTCGTCACTACCCGCTTCGGCAATGTCCTTGGTTCGAGCGGTTCTGTCATACCTATTTTCAAGGAGCAGATACGCAAGGGAGGTCCTGTTACGGTTACCCACAAGGATATCATACGCTATTTCATGCTCATTCCCGAAGCATGTCGCCTGGTCCTGCAAGCCGGAACGATGGGGCACGGAGGAGAAATCTATGTCTTTGATATGGGAAAGCCTGTGCGTATATCCGATCTTGCCCAGCGGATGATTGACCTCTCGGGGGCGAAGAACGTCAAGATAGAATTCACGGGACTTCGCGAGGGTGAGAAACTCTATGAGGAACTGCTTTCCACCAAGGAGAATACCAAACCCACCAAACATCCCAAGATCATGGTGGCGCAGGTGCGCGAATATCCCTACGACCTTGCTCTCCAGAACGAGATGGACCTTTACCGCATCTCTCTTACTTTCGATGATATGGCGATAGTAAGGAAAATGAAGGAGATCGTTCCCGAGTTCAAGTCCAATAACTCCAAATACGAGTCATTGGACGAGAGATGAGTACACCGCAGGACGGATTCCTTCGACTGGTGTTATCTTTAGTAGTGACAGACCCATCCTCTGGCGTACTGCCCTCCAGGCAGGACTATCTCTATCCGTAGATGTTAGACAGAATGTAGACAGACAAGTACTATGGTGCCTGGAAGGCACTACCATCAGTATCCGATGGCAACGCCCTCGGATATCAGATATACTTTCTATCACTCCTGCCTGGAGGGCAGTACACCGCAGGACAGGAAGTTTTACTACTTGCAGGTAATTGTCTGTAGCCTCCGCGGAAGCTCCTTTTGTACTGCCGTAAGCCGTCATTTTGTTTTGCTTCTTTCCTGTCTGCCAGTGGGGCAGATCAGCCTGGTGGGGAGGAGCAGACAGGCAAGCTTGCTTGCATGGTTGAGCATCACCAGCAGGCTGTGTGGGCGTGAGCCCGGGGGAAGGAGCAATATTTTGATCTAATTCTTCCTCCACAGCAAAATCCGTTAGATCCGTCTAATCCGTGGTAAAAAGATGAAAAGATCCGCAGGACAAAGCGGTCTCATCCCATCTGCGGTAAAATGAATATAGAACAGATTAGGTAATGATAACAACAAATTTAACTTTCATAAATATGAACCAAATGCAGAATATCAGGATCGCTGTTGCCGGTACCGGATACGTCGGTCTCAGTATCGCCACACTTCTGTCCCAGCACCATCAGGTGACTGCCGTGGATGTGATTCCCGAGAAGGTGGACAAGGTCAACCAGCGCATCTCGCCTATTCAGGATGAGTATATCGAGAAGTACTTCGCCGAGAAGGATCTCCATCTCACAGCCACCCTCGACGGTGCCTCTGCCTATCGCGATGCCGACTTTATCGTGATAGCCCCCCCCACCAACTATGACCCGAAGAAGAACTACTTTGATACCTCACACGTGGAGGAGGTTATTGATCTCGTCCTTCAGGTCAATCCCTCTGCGGTCATGGTCATCAAGAGCACCATACCTGTGGGCTATACCCGCAGTCTATATCTTAGGTATGCCCGGAAGGGTGCAACACGGCTCAACCTCCTCTTTTCGCCTGAGTTCCTTCGTGAGAGCAAGGCTCTCTATGACAACCTCTATCCCAGCCGCATCATTGTGGGTTATCCCACCCTCATCGACAGGGAGGAGTTCCGTGAAGAGAACGAGGCCATACTCAAGATGACCGATGTGAAGAAGATGGAGGAGGCTGCCCGCACTTTTGCCGCCCTCCTTCAGGAAGGAGCTGTCAAGCCTGACATTGATACCCTCTTCATGGGCATGAAGGAGGCAGAGGCTGTCAAACTCTTCGCCAACACCTATCTCGCTCTTCGTGTCAGTTACTTCAACGAACTTGATACCTATGCAGAGATGAAGGGACTTGATACCCGTTCCATTATCAATGGGGTAGGCCTTGACCCCCGTATCGGAACTCATTACAACAATCCTTCCTTCGGATATGGCGGATACTG
Source organism: Bacteroidaceae bacterium (assembly GCA_051878615.1). Lineage (GTDB taxonomy): Bacteria > Bacteroidota > Bacteroidia > Bacteroidales > Bacteroidaceae > Physcousia. Next base: position 12,010 of record JBJEKL010000080.1, read on the forward strand.
TCTGCCCAAGGACACCAAACAGCTTCTGGCCAACTATGCCGATGTCCCCGAGAATCTCATCGAGGCCATTGTGGAGTCCAATCGCACCCGCAAGGATTATATAGCCGATGCTGTCTTGCAGAAGGCCGGTTATTACGGATATGCCACCGACAACAGTTATGATGTACGCAGGGAGCATACCTGTGTGATAGGTGTCTATCGTCTCACCATGAAGTCCAATTCCGACAACTTCCGTCAGTCGGCCATACAGGGTATCATGAAGCGTATCAAAGCCAAGGGAGCCGAAGTCATCATCTACGAGCCGAATCTTTCCGATGGAAGCACCTTCTTTGGCAGTAAGGTTGTCAATGACCTGACCACTTTCAAAAGCTTCTCTCAGGCCATCATCGCCAACCGTTATGACTCCTGCCTGGATGATGTCCAGGAAAAGGTCTACACCCGTGACATCTTCCGCCGTGACTGATGAAGCTGTAGAGGACAGAGCAGCTCTGCTGCCAAGTTCCATGTTGGAGTATTTGGAGGAGGGAAAATCCGTTCTCTGCTGTACCCCTCCCATATAGGGCTTTTGGACGCAAACGTTTGCGACCGAGGATGCAAACGTTTGCGAGGGCGGTTGCAAACGTTTGCGGGAAGGGTTGCAAACGTTTGCGTCCAAAACAGGCAAAATTGGCATTGGAATCTATGGACTGAATAGGACACCATATTCCCTTGTTCACCAAAACACAGATTATGTTAGAATATAATATTGATTTGAACGGAAAGACCATTCTGGTTACAGGTGCCGCTGGTTTTATCGGCAGCAACTTGGTGAAACGTTTGTTGTACGACTTTGAGCATATCAAAGTTATCGGCATCGACTCCATCACTGATTACTATGATGTCAATCTTAAATATGAAAGGCTGAGAGAAATAGAAATTCTCTCAAGAGACTGTACGTTTGTGAAAGGCAATATCGCAGACAAACTCCTCATAGAGAAAATTTTCACTGAAAACAAGGTTGATGTGGTGGTGAATCTTGCAGCACAGGCAGGTGTTCGTTACAGCATTACCAATCCAGACAGCTATATCGAGAGCAATCTTATCGGGTTTTACAACATTTTGGAGGCATGCCGCCATCACGAGGTAGAGCATCTGGTCTATGCCAGCAGTTCGTCAGTGTACGGAAGCAACAAGAAGGTACCTTATTCAACGGATGACAAGGTGGATAACCCCGTCAGCCTCTATGCCGCTAC
>JBJEKL010000081.1:0-13085 GCA_051878615.1 Bacteroidaceae bacterium
CATGAAGTTGTCTCTCGTCGCATCATTGTAGGAGAGGGGAGCATCAATGGGGTAGATGCATGCATTCTCAATATCGTTCAGAACAGCCATATCGGATTCCTTCATGATGCGGCAACCCACTTTGTCGGGATCACAACTTGTCTCTTCACCGGAACCCTTGCGTGCCAGGTCTCTCTCCGGGAAACGATTGATAAACACTCCGTTGCTCTGCTTTGACTCATAGAGCTTGAACAGGCGGCGGGGACCCATGCTGGTGTAGTATTCCATCACGGGGATTGTGAGTATGTAGGGATTATTGAGATTATAGCCATACTCGTTGATGTGGAACACCAGACGATCGGGCTGTATGCGCATGGACAGCACGTGGTAAGTAATCCATTGGTAGAGTAGGTTCTTCTCTGAGGTATAATTTTCGTCGGTAACGAAATCGTCCTCCTTGGAATACTGGTCATTGTCGATAATCCATTGCATGAGTTCCTGGAAAAGGTTCTCCGAGTCGGGGTCTATGCCTTGTGAACGCCAGAAACTGTCGGTCTCGGCAAAGATGGTAAATCCATATAGTCTGTGCTTGGGTGCATAGCCGATACTGCCTTCGGCGAAACCGTTGCCGGTCATGTTCTCCAGGTTGGGAATCCTGTTGGTGATGTAGAGCTTTTCGTATGTCTCGTCACGCACAGCACGGAGTGTGTCAAGCATACCGCAGGCCTTCAGTACACGGAAACATGTACGATAACCATCCTTGCCTTTCTCCAGATATTCGTTTATGTATTCCGCACAATTGACACCGGAGGGGGCGATGGTCTTCTCCACCTGATGGATGACGCCGTTCAGACAGACAATGTCACGCTGTGTCTCGCTGATGGGACAGTCCATGTTGATATAGATGCTGTCTGGCCTGTTGGTGATGTAGTGTACAGACAGTTTCTTGTCGTTCAGACAGGACATTACGAATTCGGCCTTGTCCTCTGTGGGGAATTCTGCGGTTGTATATGCTTCCGTTTCCAGACCTCCGTCAATAATGGAGTTGAATACAATTACCTTGCGTATGGAATCCAACTTGGTGCTGTCGGTAAAGGCATCCCAGGACGGACGGGACAGGATGGTGGAATCCTTCTTGCATAGGTCTTCCAGGTATTTCTGGACGGCCTCGTTGGTAGGAGCAAAACATGTGTAGTGGCCGCGTGCGGAAAGCAGTGCGGAAACCTTGGTGTCACTGATTTCACTTACATTCACTTTCTCCAGCAAGGATACGTACTCGGCGTATACTTCGTGTTTCTGTAGATAGGAAAGCACGGTGTTGTACTTGAATACGTAGCGTGCAGAAGTATCAATGTTCTCCTTGCAGGAAGAGAACGTCAGGAGTGTCGCCAAGACGGCACTACACAGAATAAGCAGAGAATTCCTATATTTCATATCAGTTTTAATTTCGGTTTGCTCTACAAAATTATACTTTTTCCCATGAATGACAAAGGAATCCGATAATGTTTTTTAAGATTTTCGTCCTTTTCGTATGTATATGGCAGGATATTGTACGGAAATGACGTACATGTGACACGACGGCAGATTCAGAGGTGATCTGCAATGAGGTGAACATTGCCGTCGGAACACGGTTTGGTGAGGAAATTATATATCCAAACCTTTGGCGTTCGGCTAAAAGACTGTATCTTTGCATCCCGAAAAGGTTGCCCAGATGGTGGAATTGGTAGACACGAGGGACTTAAAATCCCTTGACCATTGCGGTCGTACGGGTTCGAGTCCCGTTCCGGGCACAGGTTACAGACGAGGGGATATGGCAGGCATGTCCCCTTTTTTTTTGTTGGCTGGTATGCTTTTCCCTGGTTTCGTACGTCCCACGGATTTCTACTTGGCGTTTGTCTGGCCTTCCCGATCTATGAAAACCAAGGAACATAAGTGTCTGCTGATGTTCATTTGGAAAGTCGGGATGTCAAAAAGTTCGCTTTGACAGTCCTGAAGAAAGTATTTCGGAGGAAACCTTTGCTGGTAATTTGAAAACCCATATCTTTGTTTCTCAGATAAAATACGAATCATTATTAAAATAAAAAGAGCATTATGGCATTTTTAACTGACGAAAAACTGGTGATTGTCGGTGCTGCTGGCATGATCGGTTCGAACATGGTGCAGAGCGCACTTATGCTGAATCTGACTTCTAACATTTGTCTCTATGATGTGTTCTCGCCCGAAGGCGTGGCTGAGGAAATGCGTCAGAGCGGATTCTGCGACGCAAACATAACTGCTACGACCGATGTGGCAGAAGCATTCAAGGATGCAAAGTATATTATCTCAAGTGGTGGCGCTCCCCGTAAGGAGGGTATGACCCGTGAGGACCTGCTTGCAGGAAACTGCAAGATTGCAGAGGAACTGGGCAAGAACATCAAGACCTATTGCCCTGATGTGAAGCACGTGGTGATCATCTTCAACCCTGCTGACTTGACGGGTCTGGTAACTCTGTTGTATAGCGGTCTGAAGCCTGGCCAGGTGACCACTCTGGCAGCTCTTGACAGCACTCGTCTGCAGAGCGCTCTGGCCAAGAAATTCGGTGTGATGGAGAATCAGATTGTCGGCGCACACACGTTCGGCGGTCATGGCGAGCAGATGGCAGTATTCGGAAGTGCCGTCAAGGTGGCAGGCAAGCCTCTTACTGACATCATCGGCACACCTGAGTTCCCCGAAGAGGAGTGGGAGCAGATGAAGGTCGATGTGACCAAGGGTGGTGCCGCCATCATCAAGTTGCGTGGCCGTTCCTCGTTCCAGAGTCCCTCTCTGCTTTCTGTACAGATGATTGCCAGTGTGATGGGTGGCAAGAAGTTCCCCTATCCTGCAGGTACTTATGTCCAGACCGGGAAGTACGATCATATCATGATGGCTATGGATACCACTCTGGATCAGAATGGTTGCACTTATACGGTGCCTCAGGGAACTGCCGAGGAGAATGCCAAGCTGGACGCTTCTTATGAGCACCTGTGCAAGATGCGTGACGAGTTGGTTACATTGAACATTATTCCTGCCATCAGCGAGTGGAATAAGATCAATCCTAATCTGTAAGCAACCATAAAGGTGAATTTCCAGGAGACCTCCTGTCTCCGGTTGTACAGTGGAGGCAGGCTTGTTCTGCCTCCTATATATATAATAATAAGGAACGCACACGCGCGTTCCTTTTATTATATAATATCGCCCGTGCCTTTTCGTGATATTCGGAATCCCTGTCGGACCCGTAATCTGAATCCGGATCGCCCGTTAGACCGTCAGGGGTATTTGTTCTGTAGGATGCCTCTTCGGCTGGTTCTTATATGAATCCCGAATGAATTTTTCCGACCGTCCTGTGATGTCCTGTCCGTCCTGGCGGACGTGTCCTGCCATATCCTTCTCGGATTGTCAGATTTAATGAAAACATTGGAAAAGTTTTGCGGTCTCAAAAACTATGTGTAATTTTGCGCCGCATTAAGTGCAAGTAACAAAAGATTAGTATTTTTAAACAAACAAAACAATGATTGTAGTACCTGTTAAAGAAGGTGAGAACATTGAGAGAGCTCTGAAGAAGTTTAAGCGTAAGTTTGAAAAGACTGGTGTCGTGAAGGAACTCCGCGCACGTCAGCAGTTCGACAAGCCCTCAGTGCTGAAGCGTCTCGCCAAGGAGCGTGCCGTTTACGTGCAGAAGTTGCACAGGGTGGAGGATTAATTTTCCCAAAAAGCGTGCCGACCCCTTGGGGGTGCGGAAAAAAAGTCCTAACTTCGCCTTTGTAAAGAAACGAAGATGTGGATAGAATCCTTTGTTGATTACCTGAGGTATGAACGGAATCTCTCCGAACACACCATCAGCGGGTATGAGGCCGACTTGAAGGAGTTCGAGCGGTTTTACAAGGGATTGGATAGTGAACTTGATTGGAACAACATTGAGGCGGATGTGGTTCGCCAGTGGGAAGTCTCAATCATGGAACGCGGCAATAAGGCAAGTAGTGTCGGCCGGCGTTTGAGCGCCTTGCGCACGTTCTACCGTTTCCTTATGAAGCGCAAGATGGTGAACAAGGATCCTGCCCATTTGGTACGTGCGCCGAAAAAGGAGCTTTCACTTCCCGGCTATATCCGGGAGGAGGAGATGAACAGATTGCTTGACGGCGGTTTCTTCGAGGATTCCTTCAGGGGAGCACGTGACAGAGCCATGATACTCGTGTTCTATACCACTGGCATCCGGCTTTCGGAACTGACTGGCTTGCGCTTGTCGGATCTTGATATGGGCCAGATGCAGCTAAAGGTAACCGGCAAGAGAAACAAGCAGAGGCTTGTGCCCTTTGGTGTGGAGCTTGCTGAGTGCATGCGGGGGTATTTGGCGCAGAGAGAAACCTTCTGTTCCCGGAACCATTATTACACCGAGTCCGTTTTTGTGGACGAGCGCAGAGGTGGGAGTATGGAACCCGAGAGGGTGAGAGGGCTGGTGAAACAGTATCTTTCCCAGGTCACGACACAGAAGAAAAGAAGTCCCCACGTGCTTCGGCACAGTTTTGCAACATCGATGTTGAACCATCATGCCGATCTGCAGTCAGTAAAGGAACTGCTTGGTCATGAAAGCCTGTCCACCACAGAGGTGTATACCCACACCTCCTTCGAGGAATTGAAAGAAGTCTACATGCATGCTCATCCAAGAGCCAAGTGAAACTTTTTAATTAAAAAGGAGGAAATTATGGACATTAACATTCAGGCAATTCATTTTGATGCCACGGAAAAGCTGAACGAGTTCATCGGGAAGAAGGTGAGTAAGTTGGAAAAATTTGGTGGCGAAACAGGAAAGGTAGAGGTGTCATTGAAGGTCGTCAAACCTGAGACTGCCATGAATAAGGAAGTGGCCATAAGGCTGCAGGCTGCAGGAACAACGATGTTTGCTCAGGAGGTGTGCGATACTTTTGAAGAAGCAATAATGAAGACTGTGGACTCACTGGTAAGGCAGTTGTCCAGGAACAAGGATAAGCAGAAAAATCGCTAAAAAAGCGAAGAAAGTTTTGGTAGTTCAAAAATAATGCCTAATTTTGCAGCCGTTTAGTCGTGACGGCAATCTGCTAAACGGCTGTGACTGCCTCTTTAGCTCAGTTGGCCAGAGCACGTGATTTGTAATCTCGGGGTCGTTGGTTCGAATCCGACAAGAGGCTCCTCCGCCAGGCGAGGCGCAGGAATATATAGAGATAAGGATACCAAGCTATAAGGGTGGTTACCAGAGTGGCCAAATGGGGCAGACTGTAAATCTGCTGGCTTACGCCTTCGGTGGTTCGAATCCATCACTACCCACAAAAGGTAATGCGGAAGTAGCTCAGTCGATAGAGCACTAGCCTTCCAAGCTGGGGGTCGCGGGTTTGAGCCCCGTCTTCCGCTCACTGAAAAGATTAGAGAGAAATGATCGTCGCTGCTTTAGCTCAGTGGTAGAGCGCATCCTTGGTAAGGATGAGGTCCCGAGTTCAACTCTCGGAAGCAGCTCATACGGCTGAGTGTTAATTTGACTAAACACTATTTATAAAAATAAAAACGCTATGGCAAAAGAAAAGTTCGAACGTACCAAACCCCATGTGAATATTGGTACTATCGGTCACGTTGACCACGGTAAGACTACTCTTACTGCTGCCATCTCTAAGGTTCTTCACGACAAGGGCTTTGGCTCAGAGGAAATCAAGTCTTTCGACCAGATTGATAATGCTCCCGAGGAGAAGGAGCGTGGTATCACCATCAACACCGCTCACATCGAGTATGAGACCGCAAAGCGTCACTATGCTCATGTGGACTGCCCGGGTCATGCCGATTATGTGAAGAACATGGTTACCGGTGCTGCTCAGATGGATGGCGCTATCATCGTAGTTGCTGCTACTGATGGTCCTATGCCTCAGACCCGTGAGCACATCCTGCTCGCCCGTCAGGTGAACGTTCCCCGTCTGGTGGTGTTCCTGAACAAGTGCGATATGGTTGACGACGAGGAGATGCTCGAGTTGGTTGAGATGGAGATGGTTGAGCTGTTGACATCTTATGACTTCGAGGAGGATACTCCTATCATCCGCGGTTCTGCACTGGGTGCTCTGAATGGTGTGCCCGAGTGGGAGGACAAGGTGATGGCTTTGATGGATGCATGTGACACATGGATTGAGGAGCCCGTTCGCGATATCGATAAGCCTTTCTTGATGCCTGTTGAGGACGTGTTCTCAATCACAGGTCGTGGTACAGTGGCTACTGGCCGTATCGAGACTGGTGTTGTCAAGGTAGGTGATGAGGTTCAGATCCTGGGTCTGGGTGAGGACAAGAAGTCTGTCATCACAGGTGTGGAGATGTTCCGTAAGATCCTTGACGAGGGTGAAGCTGGTGACAACGTAGGTCTGCTGCTCCGTGGTATCGACAAGCAGGAGGTTAAGCGTGGTATGGTTATCACACACCCCGGAGTTATCACTCCTCACAAGGGCTTCAAGGCATCTATCTATGTGCTGAAGAAGGAAGAGGGTGGCCGTCACACTCCATTCGGTAACAAGTATCGTCCTCAGTTCTATCTGCGTACTATGGACTGCACCGGTGAGATTCATCTGCCCGAAGGCATCGAGATGGTTATGCCCGGTGACAACGTAGAGATCACGGTTGAGCTGATTTACGCAGTGGCTCTGAACGTAGGTTTGCGCTTTGCTATCCGTGAGGGTGGCCGCACCGTAGGTTCAGGTCAGATTACTGAGGTATTCGACTAATCGGAAGTTTTTCTTGATTTAAGAGAAAGTAAATAGTAGAGAGTCCTCTCTCAAATGGTGGAGGGGACTCTTCTTTACGGGAATAGCTCAGTTGGTAGAGCACTGGTCTCCAAAACCAGGTGTCGGGAGTTCGAGCCTCTCTTCCCGTGCATTAAGAAATAAATTATGTTTGAGAGAGTAAAAACATATTGCAAGGATTCATACGAAGAACTTGTACATAAGACCTCATGGCCAACACGTTCTGAACTTATGAGCAGTGCGGTTGTAGTATTAACAGCTTCCCTATGCATCGCGCTGGTCGTATTTGTCATGGACTTCGTTTTCCAGAAGGGCATGGAGTTCATCTATGGTATTTTGCGTTAATCCTTCTGTAAGAGTATGGCTGATACTGGAATGAAATGGTACGTCATGCGTGCCATAAGTGGAAAGGAAGGCAAGGTCAAGGAATACGTGGATGCGATGCTTCACCAAGGTGGAGCATTTGCTGAACATGTATCCCAAGTACTTATTCCTACAGAGAAGGTTGTTACGGTTGCCAATGGCAAGCGTAAGGTAAAAGAGAAGAACCGTTACAGTGGGTATGTTTTTGTAGAGGCCGAACTCGTTGGTGAGGTACAGGCTACTCTGAGAAATATTCCTGATGTGCTGGGCTTCTTGAGCGATACCAAGAGTAGCACGACTCCCATGCCGCTGCGTCCTGCCGAGGTAAAGCAGATGCTGGGAACAATCGATGAGATTGCCGAGATTCCAGAGGATGTGGCTATACCCTTTGTGGTTGGCGAGAGCGTAAAGGTGACCGATGGTCCCTTCAGTGGTTTTGACGCAATCATCGAGGAAGTCATCGAAGACAAGAAGAAATTGAAGGTAATGGTCAAGATCTTTGGGCGTAAGACCCCACTTGATTTAGGTTTTATGCAGGTAGAGAAGCAGTAGGGTGTGTTGTGTTACGCTCATCCGATTGCTGATCAGATAATTAAATAATTAGAACGACAATGGCTAAAGAAGTTGCTGGATTAATCAAATTGCAGATTAAGGGCGGCGCTGCGAATCCATCTCCCCCAGTGGGTCCTGCTCTTGGTTCCAAGGGCATCAACATCATGGATTTCTGCAAGGCCTTCAATGCCAGAACGCAGGATCGTGCCGGTAAGGTATTGCCTGTGGTCATTACTTACTACACAGACAAGTCTTATGATTTCATCGTCAAGACTCCTCCTGTGGCAGTACAGTTGATGGAGGCAGCGAAGATCAAGAGCGGATCTGCAGAGCCTAACCGTAAGAAGGTGGCTGAGATCACTTGGGATCAGGTGAGAACAATCGCCCAGGATAAGATGCCAGATTTGAACTGCTTCACTGTAGAGTCTGCCATGACTTTGGTTGCAGGTACAGCCAGAAGTATGGGCATCACCGTGAAAGGTGAATTCCCTGGAAAATAATTTAAACTTCAATTAAGATGAGTAAACTGACAAAGAACCAGAAGTTGGTGGCTGATAAGATTGAAGCAGGGAAGGCATACACTCTGAAGGAGGCGTCTGCTTTGGTGAAGGAGATTACCACCACCAAGTTTGATGCTTCTGTGGACATTGATGTGCGTCTGGGTGTTGACCCCAGAAAGGCCAATCAGATGGTACGTGGCGTTGTTTCTTTGCCCAATGGAACGGGTAAGGTGACTCGCGTACTCTGCCTTTGCACACCTGATGCTGAAACTGCTGCTAAGGAGGCAGGTGCTGACTATGTTGGTCTCGATGAATACATTGAGAAGATTAAGGGTGGTTGGACTGATGTTGATGTAATCATCACGATGCCCTCCATCATGGGTAAGATTGGTGCCTTGGGCCGTGTACTCGGTCCTCGTGGCTTGATGCCCAACCCCAAGAGCGGTACTGTGACCATGGATGTCGCAAAGGCCGTGCGTGAGGTTAAGCAGGGTAAGATTGACTTCAAGGTGGACAAGACAGGTATTGTGCATACGTCTATCGGTAAGGTTTCTTTCACTGCTGAGCAGATTGCACAGAATGCGAAGGAGTTCATCCAGACTATTATCAAGTTGAAGCCTTCTGCTGCAAAGGGCACGTATGTGAAGAGCATTTATCTTTCCAGTACAATGAGTCGCGGAATCAAGGTTGATCCTAAGGCTACTGAGGAAATCTAAATTCGGGAAAGATCATGAGAAAGGAAGATAAAGGTGCGATAATAGCACAACTTGGAGAGATGCTGAACGAGTATCCCCACTTCTACCTGGTAGATGTGGAGGGTATGGATGCGTCTTCAACCACAGCACTTCGTAGACAGTGCTTCGAGAAGGAACTCAAGATGGTGGTTGTCAAGAACACACTGTTTGAGAAAGCTCTCGAGTCAAAGGGCGAAGAGTTCAGTGCACTGAAAGCTGTATTGAAGGGTACCACAGCAATTATGTTCACTCAGGTTGCCAATGCTCCTGCCAAGTTAATCAAGGAGTATCAGGCAAGGAAGGCTGAGAAGCCTGCCTTGAAGGCGGCATATGCTGAGGAAGGTATCTATGTAGGTGCAGATCAATTGGATGTTCTCTGTTCTATCAAGAGCAAGAACGAGGTTATTGCTGAGATTGTGTCTTTGCTGCAGTCTCCGGCCAAGAATGTTCTGTCTGCATTGCAGTCCGGACAGAATACAATTCATGGAGTTCTGAAAACTCTTGGAGAGAAGGGTGAATAATCTGACTCCCCGTAGGAAACAAACAAAGTAAACAATAATAAAAGTAGAAATAAAAATGGCAGATTTGAAAGCTATTGCTGAAGAGTTGGTAAACTTGACAGTGAAAGAGGTTAATGAGTTGGCAACCATCCTGAAGGATGAGTATGGTATCGAGCCCGCAGCAGCCGCTGTAGCTGTTGCTGCTCCTGGTGCAGCTGGTGCAGCTGCCGCTGAGGAGGAGAAGACAAACTTCGACGTTGTTCTGAAGAGCGCAGGTGCTGCTAAGCTTCAGGTTGTGAAGGCTGTCAAGGAGGCTTGTGGTCTTGGTCTGAAGGAGGCTAAGGATCTCGTTGACGGTGCTCCCAGCACTCTGAAGGAAGGCATGGCAAAGGCTGACGCCGAGGCTCTGAAGAAGACCCTCGAAGAGGCTGGTGCTGAGATTGAACTGAAGTAATCAATCCTGTCAAAACAGGTATAGGTAAAGGATCCTCTGGTAGAGGGTTCTTTGCCTTTTTGTGTCTGTATCCTTTCACGAGTCTTTTAAACAACTTTAGATGGCTAAATTAGTTAACCAAAGAGTTAATTTTGCTTCCGTAAAGAGTCCGATGCCTTATCCGGATTTCTTGGAAGTGCAGTTGAAGTCTTTCAAGGACTTCTTGCAGTTGGACACACCTCCAGAATTGCGCAAGAACGATGGTTTGTATAAGGTGTTTTCGGAGAATTTCCCCATTGCCGATACACGCAACAATTTCGTACTTGAGTTTCTGGATTATTATATCGACCCGCCACGTTACTCTATTGAGGAGTGTCTGGAAAGAGGTCTGACATACAGTGTGCCTCTGAAGGCAAAACTGAAATTGTTCTGTACCGATCCTGATCATGAGGACTTCGATACGGTTATTCAGGACGTGTTCCTGGGACCCATTCCTTACATGACCAGCAATGGCACTTTTGTCATCAATGGTGCGGAGCGCGTTGTCGTGTCTCAGCTGCATCGTTCACCTGGCGTATTTTTTGGAAGCAGTGTCCATGCAAACGGCACACAGCTGTATTCTGCCAGGATTATTCCTTTCAAGGGTAGTTGGATTGAGTTTGCAACAGACATCAACAATGTGATGTATGCTTACATCGACCGTAAGAAGAAGCTGCCCGTGACAACTCTTCTGCGTGCCATCGGATTTGAAACCGACAAGGATATACTTGAGATTTTCGGACTTGCAGAAGAACTGAAGGTCACTCGGGAGAATCTGAAGAAGAACGCAGGCCGCAAGTTGGCCGCAAGGGTTCTGAAGAGTTGGGTAGAGGATTTTGTTGACGAGGATACTGGTGAAGTGGTGTCCATTGAGCGTAATGAGGTTGTTCTGGATCGCGAGAGTATTATTGATGACGATGCTATCGAACTGATCATGAACAGCAACGTTCCTACTGTCCTGCTTCATAAGGAGGCATCTCAGGAGGACGGACGTTCCTCTGACTACTCCATCATCTTCGACACTCTGCAGAAGGACATCACCAACAGCGAGAAGGAGGCGGTACTGTTTATCTACAGGCAGCTGAGAAATGCTGATCCTGCCGATGATGCAAGCGCACGCGAGGTTATCAATAACTTGTTCTTCAGTGACAAGCGTTATGACCTGGGCGAGGTCGGCCGTTATCGCATCAACCACAAGCTGAACCTCCATACAGATATGGATGTTCGTGTGCTCACCAAGGAGGATATCATTGAGATTATCAAGTATCTGATCGAGCTTGTCAACTCAAATGCAAAGGTGGATGACATTGACCACTTGAGCAACCGTCGTGTCCGTACCGTAGGCGAGCAGTTGAGCAATCAGTTTGCTGTCGGCCTGGCACGTATGGGTCGCACTATTCGCGAACGCATGAATGTGCGCGACAACGAGGTGTTCACTCCTACGGATCTGATCAACGCCAAGACCATCAGCAGCGTCATCAATACATTCTTCGGAACAAATGCCCTGAGCCAGTTCATGGACCAGACCAACCCCTTGGCTGAGGTGACACACAAGCGTCGTCTCTCGGCTCTTGGTCCTGGCGGTCTGTCTCGTGAGCGTGCCGGTTTCGAGGTGCGTGACGTGCATTATACCCATTATGGCCGTCTCTGTCCCATCGAGTCTCCCGAGGGTCCGAATATCGGACTTATATCTTCTTTGTGTGTATTCGCGAAGATCAATGACCTCGGATTTATTGAGACACCTTACAGAAGGGTCAATGACGGTGTTGTTGATTTGTCGGAGAATGGCGTACAATACATGACCGCTGAAGAAGAGGAAGGCAAGATCATCGGTCAGGGTAATGCTCCTCTCAACGATGACGGAACATTCATCCGTACGAAGGTAAAGTGCCGTGAGGATGATGACTATCCTGTGGTTCCTCCCTCAGAGGTTGATTACATGGACGTTGCTCCTCAGCAGATTGCATCCATTGCCGCTGCTCTGATTCCTTTCCTTGAGCATGATGATGCCCACCGTGCCTTGATGGGATCAAACATGATGCGCCAGGCTGTACCTCTGATGCGTACGGAAGCTCCTATTGTGGGTACCGGTATCGAGCGCCAGCTCTGCGAGAACTCTCGTACGATGATTACGGCCGAGGGTGATGGCGTCGTGGAATATGTGGATGCAACGACCATCCGTATTTTGTATGACCGCACCGAGGATGAGGAGTTCGTGAGCTTTGAACCTGCTCTTAAGGAATACCGTATTCCTAAGTTCCGTCGCACCAACCAGAGTATGACTATTGACCTCCGTCCTATCTGTAACAAGGGTGACAGGGTTGTCAAGGGACAGATTCTGACCGAGGGTTATTCGACCGAAGACGGAGAGTTGGCATTGGGTAGGAACCTGCTCGTTGCTTACATGCCTTGGAAGGGTTACAACTATGAGGATGCCATCGTACTGAACGAACGTGTTGTTCGTGAGGATGTGCTGACCAGCGTCCATGTAGAGGAGTTCTCTCTGGAGGTACGTGAGACCAAGCGTGGTATGGAGGAGCTGACTTCTGATATTCCCAACGTAAGTGAGGAGGCAACCAAGGACTTGGATGAGAACGGTATCATTCGCATCGGTGCCCGTGTAACCCCCGGTGATATCATGATCGGTAAGATTACCCCGAAGGGTGAGAGCGATCCCAGTCCTGAAGAGAAACTGTTGCGTGCGATCTTCGGTGACAAGGCCGGTGACGTAAAGGATGCCTCTCTCAAGGCAAGTCCCTCTCTGAATGGTGTGGTCATCGACAAGAAACTTTTCTCGAAGGCCGTGAAGACCCGTGCCGCCAAGCAGCAGGACAAACCCCGTCTGGCTGCTATCGATGAGGAGTTCAACGATAAGGTTGAGGACCTGAAGGCTATTCTTGTGGATAAGCTTATCGAACTCACCAAGGGTAAGAAGAGCCAGGGCGTGAAGGACTATCTGGGTGCCGATTTGATCGCCAAGGGAGCTTCTATTTCGGCCAATGCGCTTAACAGTTTTGAATATACAGCCGTACAACTTTGCGGATGGACCAATGACGAGCGCATCAACAGACTGATCAGCCAGTTGATTATCAACTATCTGAAGAAATACAAGTTGCTTGATGCTGAGATGAAGCGCAAGAAGTTCGCCATCACAATCGGTGATGAACTTCCTTCAGGTATTGTCCAGATGGCAAAGGTATATGTGGCCAAGAAGCGTAAGATTG
>JBJEKL010000082.1:0-3164 GCA_051878615.1 Bacteroidaceae bacterium
CAAAGATCAAGACCTACTCCATGCAGACAGAACCCTTCCTGCATGTGGACGGGGACATCTATGCACCTGTTCCTTTTCCGAAAGGGGCTCTTTCTGCCCCTCTTGTTGCTCAAAATCGTGAAATAGGCACGGTCTACTATCGCCGAATGATGGATAATGTACTACGTTGCCAGGAAATAGAACTTCCCTCTTATATAACAGAGGCTTTGCATGAGGAATCCGTAGCTTCGTATAACATGGGAATGTTCGGAGGTTCTGACATTGATTTTATCCGCCGATATTGCCATGAGGCCATTTCCTTTTTGGGGAGAAACCGCATGAATGACCGGTCGCTTCCGCATTCTCGGGTATGTTGCAACATTCTTTTCGAACAGGTGTTCTTTGCTGTTCTGGCAGATCTGGAGCACAGGTATGTAGCCAGCGTGCTTGGGCGTGGAGTAAAGGACGAAGGATATTCCGGTCGTGAATTCTGTGACCTTTCCTATTGGAGCCAGAGGCCCTTCTTCCATCTACTTGGCGGTCACAAGCGTAATCCCTACAATGTGGAGATGCTCAGGCGCACCCTGCTGAGACTTTACCCCGATGTACTGGACCTCCTGACGGCTCTGTTTGCGTCATCACACAGGCGCTTCTCTGTCGGCATACGGAACGAGAATCCCTGCATGAGCATTGAGCGGAGCATTGCCGTCTATGAGGATTATGTGGACAGGACGCAAGAGGGATGGGATAAATTGTCAAATGAAGAACTGCTCTGTTGGGAAAGACGGTCGGCAGAATCCATCATCTTCAAGCAGTCTGACGATGACATACGCAGGACTCTCCTTTTAGAAGGGAATCCATGGCAGGAGTGGTACCACTTCCCCTGTGACTTCCATCCCGGGGCTTTACGGCTGCTACACGGCCGTTTGGGCATTGAGGAACAGTATCCACTGACCGATGTGGTGATGGTACCCTGTCTGTACGAAAGGGGCATGAGGGAGATTCCCATCGTGGATATGCAGATAAAAGCATTGCGCATGCTACAGGAGTGGCCTATGGCTTACGGAGATTTGGAATCCGGACTCATGGCTGGCTATACCTTGAAAAGTGAGGAGAGCGTGTGCAGCTGGCGCAGGATAGTGGAGCGTCAGATAGCGGAATTGATTTACAAGGGAGTGCTTGTAGCCAAATCATAAAATAACAAAACCAATAACAACCAATAAAAGGAAAGAATTATGTCAAGCAGTGCAAAGGGAACAATAGGCAATCCCTATTCAATGAGCGAATGTGACGAGATGCTGGACAACGGCACGTGGCCAGGCGGTTATGTGAGGGATGATTCCGGCACGGTGTCCTATGTGATGCAGTCCGTCACGGTCCAGGGCTACAGCGGAAGCGGTTCGGGCAGCGAAGAGCATGGCTCCGACTATGAGTTCAGTACAGGGTCCCATGAATGGCATGAACCTGATGACGAGGAGAACGGAAGCGAGGATGACGGGAACAGACCTCCCTCAGGCAATGAAGGAGAGAATCAGACAGGTGGTAATTTTGGAGGCAGCGCAGGTGGTGGCACAGGTCATTCCAGTTCATCCAATACAATTGTCAAACCAAACGCAGGCGAAGGGAGCGAAGACGAAGTACAATACTTTACATATGATGAGGTGGAAAGTATGATGAACAATGGTACTTGGAAAGGTGGATATATAAAAGGATGTGGATATATACCAGAATGGGAGGTAGAATCAAGGCCGCTAACTTTGGCAAATTCTGGTGATCTAATCTATCAGCGTGCACTTAATTTTGAGGGCGTTCCTTACAAATCTGGTGGAGTTGACAAGAATGGCATTGATTGTAGTGGACTCGTATCTGTTGCTTTGGGACTGGAGACAAGATGGACGACAAAATCTGGTGACATCCCAGGACTAAAAAAGATGGTTTTTACGAGCATAGATGAACTAAGAAAGGGAGATATACTTGTATGGAGATGGCATGACGAAAATGGGAAATTGTGTGGACATGCAGCCATATATGTGGAGGGAAACAGTATCTTTCATGCTCATGGAGCCACAGGCTCTCCAACAAATAAGACTGATGATTTAGAGAGATATTGGTTAAAAAAGCACAAGGATCCTACCATATACAGAAAATGAAATAGATATATGAAAACGAAGTTGTATGTGATGTTATTCATCCTATTGTGTCTTCCCGATTTCTGTCAGAACAAGTGCATGGTGCAATGGCGTCTTAGCCGTGACATGAGTGACGTGAGTCTGATAGATACATTATGGCCAATCAAGAGTTGGAGCATATATATCGGTAACCGTTTTCCTCATGCAAAGTATTCTGACTCCTGTGAACAGCCGGAATGTGTAATAAAAGGTTTTACCGTGGATGACCATGAACGGTTTTATGTATTGGGTGGGGAAAACATGGTGAGCATTGCATGCTATGATGGCGAGCATCAGGTGTGGAAACGTGATACGGAGATATCACTTGAGCATTCCATGTTTGCTCTTATGAAAGTGAAGGGTGACTCCATATATTTCCTTGACGAAGATCGCTTTCGTATGTGGAGGATGCATAGGGATGGACATGGAAAGACTTCTTATGTTGACATCAGAATTTCTCCTGAAGATTCGCTGGCGTGGGGATATGTGTATGATGACCGGTTCCGCCTGTATATCGGACACAAGAGAGAGATGCGAGGCAAAGGAGACGTGCGTACTCTTGGCATTGATTTATATTTTGATTTAGGGGCAAGGAAACTGCAGATACGTGACACAAGGCTGGACCATTCCTGTAGGATGTATGAAGGAGATGCAGGCGGAGAGGTCCTGGTTGGCTACGAACTTGGCGACTGCGTTCCTTTCTATGTGAGAACCGCAGCCGGTGATACCATACGAGAGGTAAAATTCCTGGGAGCCCCTCCTTTTATTGTTCTGACATCCATTTCGGCAGGTTCGTGGGGAACATTCAGTCCTCCCACACTGTTTGCTCGTGTAGGAAATTGGCTTTATATACCAGGGATTCTGCCTGGTCACAATGTTTTTTTTATCAGGAAATATGATGCACGAATCCTGTGGAGGTGGAAAGAGGAGGCGGAAAAAGAATAAACGAAGAATTGGATAATTATAACTTTGACATGCATGATTGGGATAGAGAGCCTATGAGGAATGTATCGACGA
>JBJEKL010000083.1:0-41171 GCA_051878615.1 Bacteroidaceae bacterium
CTATTCCCTTTCAATATTTATCAGGTGACTACTTTTTAAGGGGCGACTATATAATATAGGTATAATTTTGGCCACATGACAAAAAAAGGATAATTTTGCATAAAACGAAAACAAGAGTATATACACCCAACACGAATTCAACAAATCACAAATATGAAGGGAAAAGTATCGTTGATATGCATTGTCATCACTTGGTGCCTGGCAAACATCGCCTCGGCCCAAGACTACTTCACCGAAGGAACCCGTTGGATAGAGCTTAGGCTTGATACATTGAAATATGATTCGTGGTTTACGGAAGTAAGCCAAAGCAACAGGAAGGACTATATTTCCAATTATGACATAGTGGAATATTACGTGCAGGGCGACAGTACAGTAGACTTTGGCAGCGGGATGACCTTCAGGTATGTATGGCAACACAAGGAGGGACAGCCCGACTCCATAATGTTCGTGATTACACAGGATGCCCAGACTGGAATTCTGTCCGTGACAAAGACCTATGAGGAAGAATATGATGGCGCCAGTCACCTCTGCTTCCAGTATCCCGCCCGTCTGTACGATTTTGACTGGCAGATAGGCAAGACACTTGACTTTGACGATGTATATGGTGCAGCATGTACCTGTTTCCCCGTGAATCTGTATACCTTTGGAACCATACAGGAAATAGAGCATAACACCTTCGGGACACCCCAAGTAATGGACTATGTGGCCATAGATTCCGTAATCACCTATTACGGGAATGCGATAAAAGACAGGAAACAGATAAACACGAAGCTCATAAGAGGCATTGGAGTGACAAACTGGGACACAGGCTATTGTCTCTTTGGTCCTGTTGCCCCCAAGGTTTACTCACGGGAAACTCGTCTGGAAATGATATTCACCGCAGTATCCTCGTCCACTTCGAACGTGAAGGCGAGGTGCTCTATGACCTCTGGCCTACTCCTGAAGGAGGACTGGCATCACGCATCCAGAACACAAAAGCCAGCGGAGCGGACGACACCTCCGTCTATGACCTGCAAGGACGCAAGCTGCAGGGCAAACCCTCGCGCGGGATATATATAATAGGAGGAAAGAAAAGGGTGGTGGAGTGAAATAGGCACAAGATGTGAACGTCATAGGAGACGGCCAAGAGCTTGATAAGCGAATTCAAATAATGTGCGAAAATGAACAAGATATTTTTATTTCTCTTGCTCATGTTGCCTATAAGGATGAACGGTCAGGTGCAGCGGTTCATTGAACTAGGAAAGACGTGGCATGTGAAAGGGCAGGTTCTATATCCACCGTGCGAGTTGGAGGAGACATACTGCTTTACGGAGGAAAGCGACACACTGGTTGGCGAGGTGCACTATATGCGCCTTTTCAAGGACAACAACGGCAGCATGGAGACATCGGGACTCTTTCGCGAAGCTGATGGGGTTGTGTACCGTTACTATCCGGAACACGAAAAAGAGTACGTGTTCTACGACTTTACGATGGAATCAACTGGCACGGTCGTGACATCATGGCTTGGTAAAACCTGGGATTTTTTCTGTGAGGTAACTGAGGCAAGCAAGCAAACTTTGCTGGATGGCTCCCAGGCTCGCAGAATTGAAATGAAACTCACCGATCCGTATCATGATGAAACGTACAGTGAAATCAATGTCTGGATAGAAGGAATAGGAAGCTTACTCCATCCACTTCTGAATGTTGGAAATAGTATGAGGGATGGAGCACCTATTTATACCGTCTTGTCTGTGACACGAGGTGACGATGTGCTATACCGCTACACTCCTACAGACATATCAGGCACCAGTGCTACCAAGGATGCAGAGAGTCCGGTCTATGACCTGCAGGGACGCCCTGTCATGGAGGATTCCTGGCACGGACTCATCATAAGAAACGGGAGGAAAGTGTGGGTTACCAGATAGCTATGGGGGATTGAGGGCAGTACCCCATAGGACAGGTTCGGTATCATAGGGTAAGCCAGATTATGCCAGGCGATACATCCCCCCATTGAGCATCTTCACCAGTCCCTTCATCTCCAGTCCGAACAGGATGCTGGAGAGTTTGCCTATGGGCAAGCCCGTGGATTGCGCGATATGATTGAGATGCACCCTATCAGTCCCCTGCATGGCCTGCACCACCTGCTGTTCTTCAGCAGACAATTCGGGGAAGAGCTCAGTCTGCACACCATGAGCCAGACATCTCTGCCGACTCTCCTCCGTATCCCAATCCAGCAGTTCCACCATATCCTCTGCCGAGGTAATAAGGGCAGCCCTGTTGGTACGAATCAGATTGTTGCATCCTTCGGAGAACTTGTCGGTGACACGTCCGGGAAAGGTCACCACCTCCCGGTCATAACCGCTTGCCAGTTCGGCCGTGATAAGTGAACCGCCCTTCCTGGCACTCTCCACCACCACCGTCACATCACTAAGCCCCGCCACAATGCGGTTTCTCTGCACAAAGTTTCGTTTGTCGGCATTTGTGCCACTCATAAATTCCGTGAGAAGTCCGCCCTGAGAAACCATCCTCACTGCCGTATCCCTATGCATGCGGGGATAAATCTGGTCGAGCCCGTGAGCCAATACCCCCACCGTGTCGCACCCCTCATCGAGCGCAGCCCTGTGGGCATGGATATCCACGCCATAAGCCAGTCCGCTCACCACAAGAACATCAGGACACAGGGTGTGCAGGTCCCTCACGAACTGGGCACACAGGTCCCTGCCATACTCAGTGATATGACGTGTCCCCACCACCGATACCACATGAGGAGCGTTCAGGTTGGCCTGTCCCTTGTAATAAAGTATCACTGGAGCATCAGCACACTCCCTCAGGCGCTGAGGATAGTTCTCGTCATGGATGCCTATACACTGGATACCATTGCGTGTGGCCCACTCCAGCTCCTTCTCGGCCTTCTCCAGATGGATGTGCATATCCGCCAAAGCCTCCAACGTAGGCTTACGTGCTGCTGTGAGTACATCCTCCAAGGAATGCCTGTGCTCATATACTGCCGTAGCCGTGCCAAAAGCCTCCAGCAGGCTACGCACATTTGTCAGGCTCATATGCGAAACGCGCGTAAGAGCCATCAGACAGAGTATCTCCTGAGGGTTCATTGCGAGTCGAGGTATTTCTGCAGCTTTTCCCCAAGTTCGGGGCATTCACTCAGTTTGCCATTCACCAGGCACACCGTGTCCACCTGTCCCCTCACCACCAGTTTGTTGTCAGGCAACCGGAATATATCCTGCAGGAAAATGTATCGGAGCCCTTCCTTGCGCACACGCAACTTGCTCACGAACTCATCCCTGCTGCGCAACGGTGTCTTGAAGGCTATCTGAATGCGTGCCACCACAGGTGTGATGCCCGAGGCATACATGTCAGCAAAGCCGATGCCTGCCGCAAGCAGAAACTCATGACGGGTGTGCTCCATATAGTGCTGGTAATTGGCATTGTTGACAATCCCCTCCAGGTCACACTCATAATCCCTTACCTTGAAGGGCAGTTCGAAGGCATATCTTACCTCTTTCATCCTTTAATGTCTGTTGTGATTGTTGTTTCCTGTGTCTGCTTGTCCTTCCCTTCCTGCTGCATCGACGAGCGCAGATAGGCATATCCGAACTGGCAGCGAAGACAGTCCAGCCGGTCACAATACATCTTCTTGAGTTGTATCAGAGCCTGACTGTCGGCAGCCGATGTGACACTCACCCCGCACTCCCTCCACAGCCGCAGGATGCGGTTGTTCTCGGCAGGCAGTTCCTCAAGCAGGTCCTGTGCACGGAACGTCCACCTCTCCTCTCCCATAGCGGTTCCGTAAGCATACAGCATCGGAGCCACAGTATTGATAAGTACCAGCCGAGTGACAGAGGAGGAGAGTCCGGCATCAGCCATCCTCTGGTGCAAATCCTTGACGCCCTTCACCTGGAGCAAGGCATCCATCTGCACCTGCCCTCCATAATAGAGCCGGGCTATCTGTCTGATGCGCACGTGAGGGAAGTTCTGGGGACGGGTACGCAGGTATCTCCAGTCGGAATATTTCAGCGTAGGCTTGAGCGAGAACTTACTGGCCAGAAAAGAGAACTCCTGCTGCATATGACGGCAATCGGCCTGCTCCTCTTCCCCAAACACATGGTCAATCAGTCCGGCCATGCCCAGGAACAAGGCTTCAACCTGAAACAGATGGTCGCGATGCTTGCCTGCGGCAGACAAGGGTACCGACATGGCCCATCGCTCGAAGACATCTCCGTTGAGTCCAAAACCGAAATTGCGACAGAGGGTGACAAAGCAAGCCCGCTCCCAGTCGCCCCCAAAAGCCTTTACCCTCGCAAGAACCTGCCCGGCACGCTGCTGCATACGCTCGGCCAACAGTCTGTCCATCCAGGCATGTATCCGAATGGGATTGATGGAGGGAAGAATCCTGTGACAACGCGGAAACTCGTCCGTGCGCAAGAGCATCTGATAATCATTGGCCAGAGTGTCGGGTATCTGCAAGAGAACCTGCGGGATGCTCCTGCCCTGCGAATTATGCACCTCGCAGTCGGCCTCCTGAACCACATGCAGGATGACCCCGTCATAGGCGGCATCCGTATGATGTCCATGACGGCACCAGTCGGAAGAGCGCAGGTGCATCTCCACGTTGCCTGCCCACAGGATGCCATCTACCAGCACCTTGGCGTTGAAGAAGTCCGGTCCCCCGTCATGATTGTGCGTGCCAGGGTCGATGACCTCCACATGCCTGCCATCCGTAGTGTGCAGGTCACCCAAAGGAAGTATTCGATGCTTCCAAACGTAATGCAGCAGTTTCTCCATAATGCAAAGTTAAGATAAATGCACTTACCAACCGCCCAAAGACCGCAGTTTTTACGGGTACCACTTCCGTATCTTGCCGAAATGCCTTACTTTTGCACAAGGAACAGAAAGATAACGAAATGAAGATAGCACTGATAGGATACGGCAAGATGGGCCGTATGATAGAGGAGATAGCTGTAAGCCGCGGGCACGAAATCGTAAGCATCATTGACGTGGACAATACCGAAGACTTCGACAGCGAGGCATTCCGCTCGGCCGATGTGGCCATCGAGTTTACAGCCCCTCAAGCCGCTTACGGCAATTACCTGCGTGCCTTTGCCCATCATGTGAAGGTGGTAAGCGGCAGCACGGGATGGATACCGCAGCATGGCGAGGAGGTGAAACGCATGTGCGAGGAAGAGGGACAGACGCTCTTCTGGAGCAGCAACTTCAGTCTGGGAGTAACTATCTTCAGGGCCGTCAACAAGTATCTGGCTCGCATCATGAACCAGTTTGCTGACTACAAGCCTGTCATGGAAGAGGTACACCATATCCACAAACTTGATCACCCCAGCGGTACAGCCATCACCCTGGCAGAGGAACTTGCAGACGAAGTGAACCGCATATCCGGTTGGCAAACGGGGCTGCTCACAAACCCCGACGGCTCGACAGAGGGCAGTCAGGAGACTCCTGCCGACAAGATGCGCATTGACAGCATCCGCCGCAATGAAGTGCCAGGCATCCACAGCATCACCTGGGACAGTCCTGCCGACTGCATCACCATCACCCACGATGCGCACAACCGCCGGGGATTTGCACTGGGAGCAGTCCTGGCAGCCGAATATACCGCACAACATAATGGTCTGCTCACCATGAGTGACCTGTTCACATTCTAAACAAGACATCATGAAACTGAAAATACGTAAAGCAACGTCCATAGAATGGGCCAAAGCCATTGTCCTCACAATACTCTATTTGTGTTTTCTCTACTGGGTAGACGCATGGTGGGGTCTCATCGTGGTTCCCTTTATCCTGGATGCCTACATCACCCGATGGATTCCCTGGACATGGTGGAAAGACCTGGAGAACCCCATTGCACGTACCATCATGAGTTGGGTGGACGCCATCGTGTTTGCGCTGGTTGCCGTATACTTTTTCAACACCTACTTCTTCCAGAACTACAACATACCCAGCAGTTCGCTTGAGAAGAGCCTCCTGGTGGGCGACTATCTGGTGGTCAACAAGATGTCCTATGGCCCCCGTGTCCCTCAGACCCCTCTCCACATGCCCATGGTCCAGCACACCCTGCCCAACATTTTGGGACTGGGTGGATGCAAGAGTTACATCGAGTGGCCTAAATGGGGATATAAGCGCGTGAGCCCCAAACCCATACAGTTGAACGACATCGTGGTCTTCAACTATCCCGCGGGCGATACCATCGTGACAGAGATGCCATACCAGACCGAATACTATTCACTCTGCTATGGCATCGGCACCCAGTTGTGGGAACAGGAAAACGGCAATCTGCCCCAGCCGGAAAGCATGACTCCCATGCAGCAGAGAGATTTCTACGGCAAGATATACAGCCTGGGCAAACAATATGTAGCCATGGACCAGCGAGACTTCGGACAGATAGACACCCGGCCCGTGGACCGCAGGGAGAACTATGTGAAGCGCTGTGTGGGTCTGCCGGGACAAACTCTCCAAATCAAGGATTGTGTCATGTACCTGGACGGGAAGGTCAATCCCGATGCCAAGGATGTGCAATACAACTACGAGATGGAGCTGGTGGGAGAATATCTGCCCGCCACCTTGGTCGAAGACCTGGGCATCAGCCAGGACGACCTGAAGGATTATTATCAGTCGGGAATCATCCCTCTGACCCAAGCTGCCAAATCTACGCTGGAGAAACGCAAGGACGTGGTGGTGGGCATCTCGCGCATCCACAACGACGAGACCGGAGCACTCTATCCACAAAACGGATACACGGGATGGACCTGCGACAACTACGGCCCCATCTGGATACCCAAGAAGGGTGAGACATTGAAACTCACCCTGGAGAATCTGCCTATCTACGAGCGTCCCATCAGAGCCTACGAGGGGAATGACCTGCAGGTGACCCCCGAGGGCAAGATACTCATCAACGGGCAGGAGACCACAGAATATACCTTCCGAATGGATTATTACTGGATGCAGGGGGACAACCGGCACAACTCGGCCGACAGCCGTTACTGGGGCTTTGTGCCCGAGGATCATGTGGTGGGCAAACCCGTATTGGTGTGGTTCAGCACCGACAAGGACCATCCCCTCTTCAGCATTCGTCACATCCGATGGAACCGTCTGTTCCGATGGGTTGAGAACATGAAGTAGTCCATCAAGCAAAAGCATCCCCACCTTGAGACGCGCACTCTGTATATCACTCACCTTCATCCTCGCCATAGCGGTGGCCATAGCCATGCGCTGTCTGGTGTTCGGAATCTTCTCCATCCCACACGACACCCAACGCCCCATGCTGATGGCAGGAGACAGGGTACTGGTACAAAAATGGGCCTATGGGATACACATGCCCTGGTGGAAAGCGGGAGAATACCGCAATCCCAAGGCGCCGCAGCAAGGAGACTGGATAGCATTCAGCACCATACTGGAAGGCGACTCCCTGCCCACTCAAGGCATCGGTTGCCTGATGGCTTGTCCAGGAGATACAGTATGGACAGGGCCTCACTTCCGAGTCAGTCCTGTGAGAGATTACTCCAAAGGGTGCATCTGGCCATTAGTGGTACCTCAGAAAGGAAAGTGTGTGGACATGACACCCTGGAACATCAAGCTGTACACACGCACCGCCAATACCTATGAGGGAACACAGGTAACCGTAAAGGGCGACCGCATGATGTGGAACGGACGGTCGTACCGAAGGTTCCGCTTCCACAAGGATTATTATTGGGTCTATTCAGGGAATCCTGCCAACCTGCACGATAGCCGTGCCATGGGCTTCCTGCCTGCCGAAGCCATCATAGGGCAAGCCACCACCCTGATATATTCTCTGGACGGAGCAAAGCCCTGGTACCTCCGGCTCAGGACCGACCGCACGCTCTGCCCTTTGGGAGGAAAGCCATGAGCAGCATTTTGCTTCCCTGTTGCTATCTGGCACCGGCATCACACTACAGCGCCTTGCTACATGCTGGAGATGCACTCATAGAGGTGTGCGACCATTACAGACGACAGACCTTGCGCAACCGCTGCATGATAGACTGTCCGCAGGGGCCTCTCCCCCTAAGCATTCCTGTGGTAAAACCCCAGGAACGTGCCCAAACCAAGGACATTCGTATCAGCGAACACGGCAACTGGCGCCACCAGCATTGGCAGGCATTGGCAAGCAGTTATGGCCAATCCCCTTTCTTTGAGTATTACGCTGATGACCTGGCTCCTTTCTATGAAAAGAAATGGGAGTTTCTGGCCGATTTCAACCAAGAACTGATGTTACTCATGTGTAATCTGCTTGACATTCCCGCCTGCATCCGATGCACGGAAGCATTCCATGGTGACCCCTTCTCTCGGCAGTTCCCGGTTCTGAAGAAGCCCTACTGGCAAGTGTTCGGACACCGAAACGGCTTCCGCCAGGGACTTAGCATTGTTGACCTACTCTTCAATATGGGTCCCGAGGGCCTCATGCTCCTATGATACTACACCCGCTGCCCCACTCCACCAATCACATCCCCGACCCCGAACGGTTCACCTATCCGTTCTGTTACACCCCACATGCCCTGTGCCTGGCTGCCAGCCATGAGTTGCGCACCTATCTGAAAAAGCATGACGAATGGCAGGATGAACTCTCGGCAGGAAAGATGATGGGAGTGCTGGTGGTCAGACACCATGGGGAACGGGGCTTTCTGGCGGCCTTCTCCGGTACGTTGGGTGGACAAACCGTGCATGAATATTTTGTTCCACCCGTGTTTGACACGATGGCTCCTGGCTGTCACTTCCAACAGCAACAAGAACGTATCTCGGCCATGAACATCCGCCTGACCGCTCTGCAAAGAGAGCGAAGCAGACTGAGCAGACTGATGCGGATGGACGAATTACAGAAGGCCAAGGAACAGGAACTGCAAGCCATCCGTGAGAGAAACCGACAGGCAAGAGTCCAGCGACAGGAACTCAGGGAATCACTCCCGCCCGATGAATTAGCTCTTAGGGAGGAAGTCCTAAGGAGAGAAAGCCAGTTCCAAAAAGCTGAACTGAAACGAGTTTCCAGGCGATGGGACCAAGCCATACAGGAGGCTGAGGCACCCCTGCTGAGAATCATGGAACAGGAGAAAGCCCTTGCCACCGAGCGCAAGCAAAATAGCGAAGCACTCCAGCAATGGCTTTTCGGACAATACCGCCTGCTCAATGCCCAAGGTGAGACACGTAGCGTAAGCCAGATATTCGGAACGACCCTACCTCCCTCCGGCACTGGCGACTGCTGTGGACCCAAACTCCTGCAGGCTGCGTACAGCCAAGGCATGACTCCCCTTTGCATGGGAGAGTTCTGGGTAGGACGCTCACCCACGGACGAACTACGACAGGACGGTCAGTTCTATCCGGCCTGCCACAGCCGCTGTATGCCTCTGCTCACACACATGATACAAGGTCTCAGCGTGGAAAGCAATCCTTTGGACAAAAGCTACCAGCAGATAATGGAAAGGATGAGCATCGAGTATGCCGACAGCAGCATAGTCGTTGTACGCAAGCCCGAGGGAATGCTCTCCGTGCCAGGCAACAGCCTGCTGCCCAGTGTGCAGGATGTCCTGCGTCAGGAATTCCCCACAGCCAGCGGTCCACTCATCGTACACCGCCTGGACATGGACACCAGCGGGCTCATGGTGGCTGCCCTTACCCCGGAAGCATACCACTCCCTGCAGCAGCAGTTCCTCAGACGGGAGGTTCAGAAGACTTATGTGGCGCTGCTTGAGGTACCACTCCCCATAGGACAGGAGGGAAAGATTGCCCTACCCCTGCGTCCCGACCTTGAGGACAGACCGCGACAGATGGTGGATCTCGTCCACGGCAAGCATGCGCTCACGCACTATCAGGTAACAGATATATGCAACCATCACGCACGGGTGCTGCTCCGGCCGTTCACAGGACGAACCCACCAGCTACGTGTCCACTGCGCCCATCCTGCGGGGCTGGGCAATGCCATCGTGGGAGACAGGCTCTATGGGAAGGTTGCCCAAAGGCTGATGCTACACGCCCAGCAACTCTCCTTCACACATCCGCTCACAGGACAACAGATGCAATTCCGCTGGGATTATATATAGGAACCATCATATAACAAACACCAAATACAACCACTATGAACATCGAGAAAGAGAAAAGGAAGATACGCCTGGACGTACACACCCACACGGTGATGAGCGGACATGCCTTCAGCACCATACAGGAGATGGTGCATGAGGCAGCCAACCAGGGACTGGACATACTGGGCATCACAGAGCATGGACCCAACATACCGGGAACCTGCAATCCCATCTACTTCCGCAACCTGCACGTAGTCCCCCGCCAGATGTATGGCGTACGCCTGCTGCTGGGAGCCGAGTTGAACATACTGGATACACAAGGCACTCTGGACCTGGACGAACATTATTACCAGATGATGGACCTGCGCATAGCAGGCATACACAGCGTATGCTGGCAAGGGGGAAGCCGCGAAGAAAATACGGCAGGCATGGTGGCCGCCATCAGAAACCCCTGGACACACATCATCAGCCATCCGGGCGACGGTGCAGCCGAACTGGACTATGAGCCCATCGTAAGGGCTGCAGCCGAGACACATACATTACTGGAAATCAACAACACCAGTTTCCGACCGGCACGCGGACTGGTGAAGGCTCATGACAACAACCTGCGAATCCTGCATCTATGCCGAGAACAGGGTGTTCCTGTAATCCTGGGCAGCGACGCTCACATCTCCTTCTCCATCGCCGACTACGGTTACCTCTACCCCTTGCTTCAGGAGACTCGCTTCCCCGACGAACTTATCATGAACTATGACACGGAGAAATTCCTCCGTTACCTAAGCATCGAATGACCGAAGGACAAGAGCCTCATCCTCTGGTATGCCTACCCCGGACATAATCAATCCTCATTGACAAGTTCGTTCACTCCCTCGGCATGACAAGGGATTGACTTGCCATCATAGATATTGCCGCGAAGGAGGACTTTCTGATGAATTTTGGGAGCATCCTCACCCCAGCCGGAGACCCCGAAAGTCATCACATACTGCCCTCCTAAAGCATTGCAATCAGAAAAACGATTGCCGAGAACAGATATCTGAGAAAGGCGTCCTGCTTCGTACCAATACTGAGCCAAGTCGTTGCCCACCAAGGCCGTACAGCAATTGCTGATATCGTTGTCGGCCACTACTATACGGCCGCGCCCCGAGAGACGGATGTGCGGAAAATGGGCAAACCGGTTGTTGCGAATCTCCACATCCGGACACAATGTGATGTTCTCCACCAAAGCACCGACAGGAATGCTATCGGTGAGAATATCCACATCCAACACACACAGGTATCGGTCAGTATCATTGGGAACCATCCCGCGCACTCGCGCACGTGCTATGGGTTGACGAGTGCGTTGGTTGACAATTTCTATACTGTCCCCTTGCCTGTATGGGAAGAAAGCCTCATGCTGCAGATGTTTGGCCCGAAGTGTGAGCGAATATCCTCCTGACCGCTCCACCTCAAGGTAATTGCCATGAATATTGATGACATCATCCAGGGAATAGCCTGCCCTGGAATTACAGATGCCGACACGCCCAAAGCAATTGATGCACTGGAAGACATCTGCCGTGACAGAGACATCCTCCCCCTCGTTGGGCCATACATCCACCCGGTCAAAAGAGAGATTCCCGCTACGCTGGGCCACAAAGCCCATCCCACCGAAACGACGAATGGCCACATCCTCCACCTGCACCTGCTCACAGCCATCCATGAAGCAGGCTATCTGCAAACGTTTCTCGGCCAGATTAAGCACTACAGGCTGACCCACGCCATAAGGCGAAGCCGTACTTTTGGGATGAGTATCTCCATAATAGCGGAAACGAAGCATATGCCGGCCAAGGTCTGTGGCGCGTACCCCGATAAAGGAAGCCGGAAACTCGTCCTTGTCACCCTTAGCGTCAGGTGTCATCAGATAGGTAATGCACATGCTCTGGAGGGCATGCATCGAGATACGTCCATCACTGCTTCTGACAGAACACCCGCCCAGGGAAAACTCCACATTGCCTTGTCCGTCCACCTGATAGCCGGTCTCCCGTCCCATCTGCACCACAAAACCTTCGGCATCACACTCTGTCATGCGAAACTGTACAGCAGCGGGATAGGCTGTGGTGAGGGTAAAGTTCCTGAGGGTAAGTTGCGAACTCTCAAGAAGAGCAAAGGGGAATGTCTGTCCATGGAAACACAGGACAGACCCCTGTCCGTCGATGGTGAGTCCACGTTTCCCCACAATGGGAAAGACCACCCGCTTCATGCCTCCCGTATTGTTGGATGGATAAAGGAGCATCGGCAGCGCATCGGCATCATGGAAATGATACTCGCCGGTCTGCATCATCAGAGTGTCACCGCACTGCATCCTGTCCAGCAGCCTGCGCACCTCCATGGTGCGATCGGCATGGCCTTTGGGCAGCAGGGTGTATCGGCGTGCTGTCATCTGCATACTGAGGCAGACACACAGCACACACAACAGAAATCTGTTACTACGCATCATTGAGACTGTTTCCTATTTGCATGAATCCCGTGTCAGAACCACGCCCGTGACAGTTAATGTCTCACAAAAATACAATCCTTTTTTTTTACCAGGCACAAAGAAGATACAGAAAATTCCCAAAGGATTTTCTTCCTTAGTCCCGGACGCAGGCGTCACGATATGCAGGACAACACTTGTATGCAATAAAGTTTCTTCATATCTTTGTAGAGAAAAGGGAAGGACATAAGTCTTACAGACCGACATACAACACACCTGACAACACACTCATCAAAACAAGCATCATGAGAAGAAGAGACCTGACAACACACATGCTTGCCATAGCCGTCGGGCTGATGGCAACCGCAACCGTAACCGCACGCAACAAGTACCTTTTTGTGTACTTCACAGGCAACGAGCCCCAACAAGAACAGATCAGATATGCCGTCAGCGACGACGGATTCAACTACACGCCACTCAATGGAGGCGATCCCGTGGTAGCGTCGGACAGCATCGCGCTCACCGGATGCGTGCGTGATCCGCACATCCTGCGCACCCAAAACGGGGAATACCTGATGGTGGCTACCGATATGCGCTCCTCCCTGGGATGGATCAGCAACCGGGGAATCGTGCTCATGAAGTCACGTGACCTCATCCACTGGCAACATCATACGGTACATTTCCCCAAGAGATTCGAAGGGAAGAACTATGCCCACGTAACACGAGTGTGGGCTCCGCAAACCATCTATGACGAACAGGCAGGCAAGTATATGGTATACTTCTCGCTGCTCACAGATGACGGCTCGATTCCCTATGACCGCGTGTACTGGGCATATGCCAATGCCGACTTCACAGACCTGGAGGGTGACCCGCAAGTGCTCTTTGACTTCCATGCACCTGCCATCGATACCGACATCGTACAAGACCAGACAGGACTGTATCACCTCTTCTTCAAGACAGAGCAGGAGGGAGCACACAAAGGAATCCGCCAATATGTGTTCCGAAACATCCACGCGCCCCAAGAATGGACCTTGCTTGACGGATTCTGCGAGCAAACTCAGGAGAATGTGGAGGGGGCTGGAGTGTTTCCCCTCATCGGAGGCGGCTGGTGCCTGATGTATGACTGCTACACCAAGGGGCATTACCAGTTTACCCAATCATCTGACCTACACACATTCCGACACGTGGCCGACACCAAGACAGAAGGTGCCTTCACCCCCCGGCATGGCACTGTCATCCAAATATCACCGCAGGAATGCAAAAAACTGGAGCAGACTCTGACTCAGAGGCGGGCTCAGGCAACCAAAAACACGTTCGTAGCAGGCGACCAGACGTTCCTGCTTCACGGAGAACCATTTGTGGTCAAGGCAGCAGAGATACACTACCCCCGCATTCCGCGTCCTTACTGGGAGCATCGTATCAAGATGTGCAAAGCCCTGGGCATGAACACAATCTGCATTTACATCTTCTGGAACATCCACGAGCAACAGGAGGGAGTATTTGATTTCACAGGACAGAACGATGTAGCCGAGTTCTGCCGTTTGGCCCAGAAGAACGGCATGTACGTGATTGTACGTCCAGGGCCCTATGTATGTGCAGAATGGGAAATGGGCGGACTGCCCTGGTGGCTGCTCAAGAAAAAGGACATACGATTGCGTGATCAAGACGAATATTTCATGGCAGCCGTGGACCGCTTCGAACAAAAAGTGGCCGAGCAACTGGCTCCGCTCACCATACAGAAGGGAGGCCCCATCATCATGGTGCAGGTGGAGAACGAATACAGCAGTTACGCAGAGAACAAGGCATACATAGCACAGATCAGAGACACCCTGCGCAAATACTGGGATACGGACAAGACGAAACCCATCACCCTATTCCAATGCGACTGGAACTCCAATTTCGAGAAAAACGGACTGGACGATCTCCTATGGACGATGAACTTCGGTACGGGAGCCAACATCGACGACCAATTCCGTCGCCTGCGCCAGCTTCGTCCCCACACACCACTCATGTGCTCGGAGTTCTGGAGCGGATGGTTCGACAAGTGGGGGGCTCGACACGAGACACGCCCCGCCAAGGATATGGTGGCAGGCATCGACGAGATGCTCTCCAAGGGAATCTCCTTCTCGCTCTACATGACCCATGGAGGAACCTCATTCGGCCATTGGGCAGGAGCCAACTCACCGGGACTTGCACCCGACGTGACTTCCTATGACTACGATGCGCCCATCAACGAATACGGTTGCACCACAGAGAAATACTGGCTGTTACGACAGACTCTGGAGAAGTATTCTGACCGGAAACTGCCTCCTGTACCTGCCGCTCCGGCAGAGATCATCAGCATTCCACGTATGACACTGGAACACATGTCCTCAATCTGCATGGGTGTGGACAGTATGGCTGCCAGCCGGGAGCCCATGACCTTTGAAGAAATGAACATGGGATTCGGCTCCATGATATACCGCAACACCTTGCCCCAGATAGATGAAGGTTCCACCCTGCATATCGAAGGACACGATTTCGTGCAGGTATTCATCAACGGCATCTACATTGGCAAGATCGATCGTGTAAAAAACGAACATACGCTACTGCTTCCACCCACCCGGAAGGGAGACCGGCTCACCCTACTCGTGGAGGGTATGGGACGCATCAATTTCGGATGGGCCATCAAGGACTTCAAAGGACTCGTAGGAGAAGTCACACTTACGGCTGGTGTAGATGGCAACGAAGTGACCTGGGCACTCAAGAACTGGCAAATGGGACGTATCATGGACACCTACAGCAATGCCATCAGAGCCTTCTCCGCACCACAGAGCGACATGGGACCCGATATAGACATCCCGAAGCAAATCGGATACTACCGTACCACATTCCACCTGAAGAAGACCGGAGACACCTTCCTAAATATGGAAACATGGGGCAAGGGGCTGGTGTACCTGAACGGACACGCCCTGGGAAGATTCTGGAGTATTGGACCGCAACAGACACTCTACTGCCCGGGATGTTGGCTCAAAAAAGGGGAAAACGAACTGATCGTGATAGACATCGTGGGACCCAGAGAACCCGTGGTGTGGGGACAGGACAAACCTGAACTGGACAAGCTGCAACTGGAGCGCACACTCCGTCACAACGACATCGGCGACAAGCCTGACCTCAACTCAGCCACACCCATGATACAAGGAGAAATGAAGGCAGGAAACGGATGGCAGACGGTACGCCTCGACAAACCTGCACAAGGACGCTATCTGGCCATCCAATGCCAAAGCACACACGACGGGAAGCCCGTATCAGTGGCCGAGATATATCTAAGAGACCAAGACGGGAACCGCATCCCCCGCGACCAATGGAACGTAAAATATGCCGACTCGGAAAATCTGCAGGGCAACCACACCGGTGACAAAGCCTTCGATCTGCAGGAGTCTACCTACTGGCAGACAGAACAAGACGCCCCAGCACCCCATCTTCTGGTAATCGACCTGGGGTCCGAAAGAACCGTCACTGCCATCGAATACCTCCCACGCATGGAGCAAGGAGCACCTGGAAACATCAAGGCATACCAAGTCTATGTACTCAAATAAAAGTATTCAAGCAAATCAAAGCAGGATGAAGATAGTAATCCTCGACGGACACGCACTCAACCCAGGTGACCTCAGTTGGGAATCCCTCGGCACCATGGGTTCACTCACCATATACCCACGCACAGAGCCTCAGCAGATAATCACCCGATGCCAGGATGCAGAAATCGTACTCACCAACAAGGTACCTTTCACTGCAGACACCCTCGCCCACCTGCCCAAACTGAAGTTCATCGGCGTGACAGCCACAGGTTACAACATCATTGACATGGAAGCGGCCCGAAGGCATCAGGTCATCGTCACCAATATCCCCGCCTACAGCACCGCATCTGTGGCTCAAAGTGTCTTTGCCATGTTGCTCACCATCACAAACCGTGTGGAGCACTACACCCAACAAATCACTCAGGAAGGACGATGGACCCAGAGCCCCGATTTCTGCTATTGGGACACGCCCCTCACCGAACTTGAGCACAAACGTCTGGGGATTGTGGGAGTGGGTGGCATCGGAAGCCGAGTGGCATCCATAGCACAAGCTTTCGGGATGGAGGTGGCGGCTCTGAGCCGTCGACCACAGACGGAACTTCCCCAAGGAGTAACCAAGCTTGATGACGCCAGTTTTTGGTCCAGTTGCCATGTCATCACCCTCCATTGTCCCCTCACTCCCGACACATATCATCTGGTCAATGCCTCCACCCTTTCCCTCATGAGACCAGGCACGATACTCATCAACACGAGTCGCGGAGCGGTGATAGACGAGCAAGCTGTGGCTCATGCCCTACACTCCGGTCTGCTATCAGCCTATGCTGCCGATGTGTTGAGTACAGAACCTCCCCAAACAGGCAATCCACTCCTCTCATCCCCAAACGTCTATCTCACGCCTCATATCGCATGGGCCACCCGCGAGGCACGCCAACGCCTCCTACACATTCTGGAAGACAACGTTCGCGCCTTTATCCAAGGGGCACCCATCAATACCGTATGAACTGGATGAACCTCCCACGAGGAGGTACCTGTGGAGAGATATAATAAAACAAGCCGGCGGCTACAACCCCCAAATGGTGTGTAACCGCCGGCTTGCCTTCTGACAGGAGTTATTCCCTGCTTATTCCTTTATCTTACGCGAACCTTAACAGCAGAATTTCCGCTACGTACCAGGTAAATGCCTGCAGGAAGAGAGACTCGGCCCATGCCACTTACACGGGCCACTCGGGCTCCTGATGTGGCATATACTTCACTCTGTACGTCCCCGGCATCGAAGACGATCTCGCCACCCTCTACTCTGACACGAGGCAGACAGCCCGAGGGAACGCCCTTGATCCCAGTAGTCACAACATCCAGAGGGTTGGTACAGAGAGTGAGATTGGGGAACATATTGTTGGTCATGGCACATACCACACCATCAATGGGAGTTGAGAAGGTAGACACACCATCCCTGACGAATACCTCATCATCGTAATAGAGCTCCTCACCTGTCAGCTCGCCCGTATTCTCATCATACCATGGTTCGCCCACAAACCAGCGATACAGGGTGACAGAGTCTCCAACAAGAGCCTCTGAGGAGAGATCCACCACACCATTCTCGTCGGCCACGGCATCAAGATTGGCCTGATTGCCATACTGGTAAGATGCATACTTGCTGATTACAGGAAGCGTACTGATGCGGAACCTATTGTAGTCGATATGCAAAGCCACAATACTACGCAAGGGCGTAATGTCGATATGCTCCAGGAGATTGTTGGAGAGGAACACCTGAGACAATCCCGGGGCCTTGGACAGATCGATTTCCGTAAGTTGATTGCCCGATGCTTCCAGATTGTACATGTCAGGATTAGCCAACTTGATGGATGTCAATTGGTTGTTGGCTATACCCAAGCTGAGCAGATTCTTCATGGCTGAAGCATCGAAAGAAGTAAGCTGGTTGTTGTTGATGGACAGCATACGCAACTGGGAGGCATAGCGTGAGAGATCAATATCAGTCAGGTTATTGTTGTCAAGGATGAGTTCCGCCAAATCATTCGAGTCAGGCAGTTTTACCTCAGAAATACCTGAGTTGGTGAGGTTGACCAGCACAAGGCTCTTCATGTTGGTAAGGTCCACGTCCTTCATCTTGACACTATTTGTGCTGAATACGTACAGAGGTGATTTCTCCTCATAAGCATATATGGCACACTCTCCTCCTGCGTGGGTGGTAACCTCACACACATTAAGGTCGTTGGTGACGGAGTAGCTCTCCACGGCCACACCTCCACCCTTCCAGTCGATACAGATGGTAGTGGGAGAAGAAGAGCGCAGCACGAGTGTACCTGTACCATCCTCGGTGGTAGTAAACGTACCTATCTTGTAGCTGGGCATATCAGCCGCCATGATATCGGTGGTGACGAGAGTAAGACCGCTGAAAACGCTATTGGTCATCTCACAATACACGAGATTGCCCACTACAGGGGTAAGGAATCGTGTCATACCATCGGTAATAGTATAATCGGTTCCTTCGGTCAGGACGGAACCATCGGTCTTCTTCCACACGAAGGTGGTACATCCGTCCACGTTGTGGCTCTGGAGGTCCACGCCAGGAGCCTTGGCGGCTATGGCAACCTTGTTCTGCGGAGCATATACATAATGGATTCCTGCCTCCACACGCGGCAAGGTAGCAAAAGAGAGGCAGTTGTCATTGCAAAAGAAATTCTGCAGACTGTTCTCATCAGGCATCACCACCTCGGAAATGTTGTTGTGTGAGAGGTTACAGTCCGTCATAAGCGTGCAATAACTGAGATTAGCCGTTGTGAGCAGGTTGTAACTCAGGTCAAGGGTCTGCATGTTGTCTGCATCCTTAAGGGAGAGTTCTGCCAACTGGTTGTGTGAGAGGTTGAGATTGCGAATGGTCCCCATATCATTGAGTGTGACCTCGGTCAGCCCGTTGTTGCTGAGATTGATGTCCTGAAGCAGATTCTTCTGGTATGCATCGTTGGTACCACGAATGTTGAGCGTGGAGAAGTGGTTGCCCGTAATCTCCAGATTCCTCAAGCCTCGATTGTAGCCCAGGTCGATCTGGCTGAGCCCTGTACCCACCAGACGAAGATCGCCCAAGCTCCGGGCCTTGGTGACATTGATATCCGCAAGGCTTTGGTCCCTGATCTCAAGAGCTGTGAGAAGTTCGTCCTGTGGAACGAGGATATATGCCACGTCCGAGGTTGTCTGATAACTCACATTATTCTCAGAAGGCAAACCGCCGGTGGTGGCCAGGAATTGCGTCTTATTGCCATCCTTGTCAGAGATATAGAATGTCTTGGGATTGTCGGCTGTAGCACCAGCCATGCCCACCTTCATGCTGAGCGTGATGCCTGTGGATGACTGAACGGGGTTAATGGTAACCTTCATGTCATCCTGTCCAAAGTTCTCTGCGGTTTTGACCATAAATTTCTCTGTGCGCAAAGGCATATAATCAAGGGTCAGATCGGGGAACTTGTCGTTGGCAAAGGCAATATAGACGCTATCCTCGGGTGCCTGAAGGAAAGTCACCTTACCATCGGCATAGGTGTAATACTCCTCACTCAGGAGGGTGCGCTTTCCTGCCACGTCCTCGGAGGTCATATACACTCCGCATGTGGTGGTAGTACCCTCCCTGAGGACACGAGCCGACAGGTCGATTACGTCACCTACCTTGACGCTCTTGGCTATAGGCATGTTGTTCTGATTATAGTCATACTGATTCCACTCGCCAGGGAAGGGCAGGGTGGCAAAGTCCATATTGTTCTTGCGCAGGATGACATTCAAGAGCTGAGGATTGTTATCGAGATTGATGCTCGTAAGCTTATTGTCAGCCAGGTAGAGGTTTTGCAGATAATAGTTGTGGCTAAGGTCAATCTCCTCAAACAGATTGCCACTTGCAAACAGATAGACCAGTTTCTCGTTCTTGGTCACATCAAGCGATGTGAGTTTGCAGTCGGTATTCATGGTGCTCGACTGGTGGTCGGCATAGAACTGCTGCAGATACGTGAGATTGCTCAGGTCGACCGACTTGATACCCGTATCGCTAATGTTGAGAATCGTGATATTAGGGTTATTTGAGAGGTCGAGGCTACTTACGTTGGTGCCATCGATAGAAAGGCGCTGCAACTTGGTACATTTCGTGGGATCGACCTTATAGAGTCCCTTGCTGGCATATGCGTCAAAGGAGATCAACTCGGGATAATCAGAGATGTTGAAGTCAGGATCAATATGGTCGATCTGTCCCATTTCAAGAACCATAAGACGAGGTTTGTCCGCACCTATCTTCAGAGGCTTTCGGTCAAAAGGGTTATCGCTTACGGAAATGGCTCCAAGGCCGGAGAAGGCCGACAGATCAAGCTCGTGCAGCAGGTTGTGGTCGAGATTGATGTAATAGAGATTGGGCATCTCCTGCATTGTGAGGTCCGTGATGTAACAACCGTCGAAACGTATCACGGCAATATTCTCGGGATCACCCCAGATACGCACGATACCCTCCTCGGTCACGTTGCAGGTAATGGATGTCCCGCCATCCCAGTCGCCTGTCGAAACATCGATAGTGGCAGGACTGAGCTCGTGCTCCTCAAGGCCGTTGCCGCAGTCGAAGTCGATATAGTCAGTCTCCTGCTTGTGACCGCCCAGGAAGATAGTCACGGTGCGTCCTACCTCATCGCCATTCTGCTCCAGAATGGCCGTCTTGAACTCTATGAGAGGTTTCTCATCGGTCTGCGCCATGGCTGCGAAGGGCATTGTCACGCACATGCAGGCCAGTATCATGAGCCTATGTACAATTCTGTTTCTCATCTTTTTCTGATTATTTGATTGGCATGCCCTATGACACACCTGCTTGCGGGCGGCACAGGGCATGCTGTCGATACATACTTATTTTACGAGGATACACTTTGACAGACGTCCGTTGACACGGATGATATACGCACCCCTGGTGGTGTCCGTGAGGTCTATCACAGCCTCGTCACCCTGGGCACGCATACTCCTGACCCTAATGCCTGCCATATCATATACGTCAATATCCAGAGCCTTCTCGCCAGCTACGAACACGTTAACACGACGATCGCCACAGGCTGTAGCCACAAGCCGGCTATCAGAAGCCCCCTGGCTGCTGATGCCATCACTCTCCTTGCGACGAAGCACCTCCTTGAGACCTGCATATGCATTGATCAGGCCGTTGCCTACCTGTGCAGGATCATCGAGTGTCATGTCATCGGTCTTCTGGGATGTGGCGGCAATAATATCCTTGATTTCATCCATGGTGAGAGTAGGATCAGCCTCAAGCCACAAGGCTATTATGCCCGTGACGGCAGGACATGCCATAGAGGTTCCTGCCGACCATCCATAGGGGTCGCGGGTGTCGTTGAGAGCCACAGCACTCAGAACGTCCTCGTTACCGGTATATCCGGCAGCCTCGAGGTAATGCCTGTTCATGGAAGAGATAACATAGGCACCAGGACCAAGCACATGAGGGAGATTGCGTCCGTCAACAAGGGTGCCAAAAGAGGTGAATGTCGACACCTTGCCCTTCTGCAGGACAGGAACGTTGTCACTATCAAGCTGGCTATAGCTGTATCCGTCCAGTTGAGGCCACCCGTTGATCTCGGTATAGGAACCCACACAGAGGGTTTTGTGTCCCGTGGCCATATCGCTTATCGTTCCGTTGCATGACCCATCGTCCCATCCATCCACACTGTTGGAGTCGATTCCGTAGATGGCATCACCGCTTGCATAAGCGTCAAAGCGTTGGCCATCCTCGCCTATCACCTTGAATCCGATGATATATTGGTTGTTCTTGTTGTTCGTCAGATTGTCCATGGTAGCAATGTCAAGCAAGGCGTATGCGCGATTGCTGTTCTCGTCAATACTCCATCCGAAGCCTACCCAGCCCTCAAAATACCTGCTAAAGGTAGCATCCTCCGTACCACCCACATAGCTGGAATAGCCTGTGGAGCAATAGTATGTTCCCGTGCCCTTGTTGATCTCGGTAGGAGTCAGGCTGAAGGTCTTGGCAACCCTGTCACGTGAGGTGTTGTACACGATTACATCTATCTCCTTGAAGGGCTTGTTGTCGTTGCTGTATATCTCTATACCACCATAGCGCATATAGTAAGAGGTGCTGTCGCCCTCAATAGCGGCACCTGTCACAAACGACTTCATCTCCGTATCATCAGAGGTAAGCTGCTTGTGTATGGCCAGCTTCATATCACCCTCGTTACCCGAGGCTATCACAATCTTGGACCCATATTGTTCGGCAAGCATGTCAAAGACCTGGCATTCGGCACTCGTTCCATCATGCGGACCGCTATTAGTACCAAGCGAGAGATTGATAACCAGAGGCTGTTTGCTGTAATCCTCGTACAAGGCAAGATCGAACACAGCCTGCGCAATCTCAAGGTTTGACATGTTCACACCAGATCCGGCAACGATATCGGCATCATATGCCATGCCGTAATAGGGGTTGGGAGTGCTTTCCACCACCGAGGTGTTGAACTTGTCGGCAGCCTCCTCCATAATGGCAGCCCTGGTATTGCCACGATAACTTCCGGCCATGATACCCATGGTGTGGGTTCCATGATAGGAACCCGTGTTGTCGGTGGTGAGTTTCTTGATGGCCTCGGGAGTGTTGTATGACTTGATGATGAAATAGTCATCGGCCGAAGTGGCATTACTGTTGGTTCCTACACTCTCATAGTATTTGATACGTGGATTGCCATCTGCATCCTGAAAATTGGCATGACCGAAGTCGAAACCATTATCCACGATTCCGCACACCACTCCCTTTCCTGTATATGCCTGAGTCAGGCCT
Source organism: Bacteroidaceae bacterium (assembly GCA_051878615.1). GTDB lineage: Bacteria > Bacteroidota > Bacteroidia > Bacteroidales > Bacteroidaceae > Physcousia. Next base: position 22,861 of record JBJEKL010000083.1, read on the forward strand.
ATGCCCTGATGCAACTCATCCACACGGGTTGCCTTTCTGGCATAATTCATCTTCTGCTGAACCTTCTTCTCAAACTGGAAATCCTCAAACAGCTTGAGCGAAGCCACACGCTCGGCATCATCGATGGTAGTGGCTATGATGACAAACGGCCCCATAGTGCGTACCACCTGTACGCCCTGTGCCTGGAGGTCCTCCTGAGTCACTCCTTCAGCCAGTCGGGCAAAAGCCATCTTGGTGACAGAGGGGGTATCTGTAATCTTCCTGGACTTGCGCAGACTCTCCACCTTGCGGTTGAATGGGGTGTTGGTCTGCTCCATTTTCATGCGTCGGATGGCAAAGCGGTTGGCAAGCGAGAGACCCTCCTGGGCAAGTGTCGGGATGACCATTAGCAGGAAGGTTGCTGAGAATATCAATTTCTTCATCAGTATCTGTTAATATGTAATTCAGTTGTGATTTTCTGAAATGCCCGAGAGCAGACGGGACGACCTATCGCATCCCGTCTGCTCTCAACTGTTGTTATTATCTTTCCTGAATCAGGACTCATCCTTAATCTGTGACTGCAGGTCACTTGGCAATATACTTCTTACCATTGATGATGTAGAGTCCTTTGGAAGCCTTCTTCACCTGAATGCCGCTGAGGGTGTATATCTTACCATCAGACAGCCTGTCGGTGTTGTTGATCTCTATGATGCCATCTGACTCAGAATTGGTGATGTTGATAACAGCACTCTCGGGAGTGATGCTCACCACGTACTTGCCCTCGGCATTTGCTGTCACAGCCTTTCCATCCAGATATATATTTATGGGTGCGCCGGTGGCAGGAGTAATGGTCACATCGTAACTGTTGTTATCTATGCTGGTCAGACCTATGGTATCCCATTCGTAGGCAATACCCAATGGGGTCTCCACCAGGGAGATCATATTCTTCTCGACATTCTCTCCCAGAACAAAGCTGACGGTCTTCTCCAGACTTGCGTTGCTGTTGTTGAGGTCTATGCAAATGGTGGCATCATTGTCGAAGTTGAGGGCATAAGAGCCATAATACTTGTGGGCACGAAGGCCGTTGACAAAGATCTTGTTGTCTGTACCGATGCTGTTTCCATAGCATCCGAAAGAAAATGGAAGGTCTGCGTCACAGAAGTTGAGCTGGTTCTCGCCTTCGGAAAAATCAAACCTCATGCTGTTGTCCACCGTGCTGTAGAAGCTGAAATAGCTGTCGGCAAGCTCACGGCCGGTCACGATTATCTTTGCCACCTTGTCACGCACAATCTTGCCTGTCCTGATGGTAATCTTCGTACCTTCGCTGACTGGCACTGTGGTACCATAGGCCGAAGGGGTATATTCCGTATTGCCATCGCTGATGGAAGAGATATAGCATTGGCTGTTGGGTACGATGGTCACACAACGGCTTGAGTTGGAGGACATCTCCAGTAGATTGTCGCCTGCTGCGAGTTCTACGGAGTTGTTCTCATAGGTGTAGCCCTTGTAAAGGGTGATGTTGCTGGGGTCGTCAATATTGACTGTGAACTGGATGGGCACCAACTTGGTGGCTGTAATGCCAAACGTGGTGTTCTCGGTCATGTAAAAACTATACTGCGAACCATAAAGAGAAACAGTGGTGCCATTCTGGCTCAAGGCATTGATAGAGTAAGCAGTAATATTGAAGGTCAAAGTCACCTGTGCTCCACCCTGTATCTGCACACCTTCCGTACTGAAGTCCTCCACAGGGACACCATTCACGCTGATACCCGAGATGACATCCGTCATGGACGCGTCGGCAAAGCTGAAATTCAGGTTGAACTTCACGTCATCAGGCCATTGGGCGGTTACATTCAGATCGGTCTCCTCGGAGAGGGTCACGTAATACATAGTTCCCTGGGGAGCCACATCGACACCTCTGTCCGTAACCTTATACAAGGGACAGCCTCCTCTGGCGCCAATGCTCAGCTGAGGTTCTGTCTCAGGATTGTAGAAGACGACATTCTCTCCCTTGTCCAAGGTTATTACACGGTTCGAATAAAGGCGGGCCACCACCATACTGGGGTCATCGACGGTAATCTTGAAGGAGCTTGTGTATACGTCTGACTCCTTTACTGAAGTTACGGTGAAGCTCAAATCGGAACTGACACTTGTAGAATACTCTGCAGCATAGGACGACAAGGCAGTGTAGCCATACGTATCATTCGTGACACTCGCCAGCAGATAGCCTTCCTTGGCATATATCCTGAACTGAGAATAGGGAGCAACAGAATAGGTGTTTGCACCATTGACAACCTCCTGGTCAACAAAGGAGTATGTCTCGTAGGAATACAACTGCACGCCAACCCTCTCGGTATCGTCAACATTAATAGTCAATGTGTATTTGTCCTGAGCGTAAGCAACCATGCCCATCACACCCATGAGCAAAGACAGAAAAAGAAAGTAGATTCTTTTCATAAATGATTTGTTTAAATAATATTATATATATGAATGATCTTCCTAAGTCCTATGTATAAGACAAAAATGGGACAATGTCCATACTATATCCAATAATCCGCTAATACCTATCCTGTTACAGCCCTGCAAAGGTATAAAATAGTTTGCACACAAGAAGAGAACATGTGCCAAAATCATCGATTCTTCACGAATAATACATGTTTTGTATGTAAAAAAACAATATTCGTGGATAAAAACAGGGAATCACAAGAATAGGAATGCCTGAAAGATTTTGAACACATACTGCGGCTCCTTACACTCCTGACTATGCTTGTGCGGAGGGTATCGGGACCTAAAGGTGTGCGGCATTGCCCATTCAAGGGTGTGTCCTCCAGACAGCCGCTCCCTGACGGGTTTCCCTCTCCTGTCGCATACTGTCCACCTGACGGGCCTTGGCTAACGAAGCAACTGCGGACGGGCGAACAGCCAGGAGAGACGGGTCCTGTCCATAAGCCAGGCGATGAGGAGGCTGCCCAGCGTGCCCATCAGGAGCGTGACGGCCGTATGGAGCAGGCCGCTGGAATCAAAGGAGAAGGCAGGCAGGATATACTTGGCCGCCATGGTGAAAATGGGATGGAAGAGATAGACGGGAAGCGTATTACGACCGACGTATCCCATCCTATTGTATATACGCGAGGGAAGCACGTTGCCTATGGCACCCATTCCGCACAGGAAACACACGACATATACCAGTGTGGCTATCTCGCCCCAGCGGGTATGGTCGGCCCATATAGCGAGCATGAAGAAGGGAATCCATGCCCATGAGCAGGGACGGAACAGGCGGAGAAGGTCACCATGAAACAGGCGGATGCCTATACCTATTATATAATAGAAGGCATCGCGGGCCGGTAACAACGGGGTAAAGAGGCTCAGCAAGGTGGCCATGCTTATCAGCAGGAAGTAGGCACCCATCGTCCCTATACGTCGCTCCAGACGGAAAGCAAGCCAATAGAGCATGGCACAGGTAATCATGCGATGCAGGAACCAATAGGGGCCTATGCTCGTAATGCAAAGCGTGCGCAGGAGCGCTCCCCAACTGAGTTCCGTAAGGCCGTCGCGTACCGGAAGGTAAAGGGACAGGCAGGCAAAGGCCGTGACCATGATACAGTAAGGCAGCAGGATGCGCAACTCGTAGAGGGCAAACTGCTGGAGGGTCTTGCGCACGTTGGCAAGGTAACCTGTGACAAGCAGAAAGGCAGGCATGAAGAACACAAAGATAACCTCACGCGTGCGGGGATAGAGGGCACCGAAATGAATGATGTGCACCAGGATGACCATCAGGATGAGCGTGGCTCGCAACAGGTCGATGTGATTATATGCCTTTCGTTCCATGGGGTTAATTGTCGGAATGTGCCTTTGTCTGGCAGGACTGGCTTAGGGAGCATCCCTGGCAACTGCCACTCGAACAGCAACTGCCGCCTGACCTCCTGCGCCGCTTCAGACAGTAGCGGAGCACGCACAGAGCCACAATAAGGACTGCCGACAGGAGGATGATACTCTGTATGTTCATAGGACAAGCGTGATGATGAAGGACACGACCCATGCCGTCACACATTGGAATCCCATGACGAAGAGCATCCATCGCGTACCCAACTCACGGCGGATGGTGGCCATGGCTGCCATGCAAGGCGTGTAGAGGAGACAGAAGACAAGCAGGGCATAGGCCGTACCTGCCGAGAAGAGTGAGGTGAGCGAGACGCCCGAGAGCAGACCTTCGAGGCTTACTACCACCACTTCCTTGGCCAGCAGTCCGCTTACCAGGGCGCTTACCACACGCCAGTCCCCGAAACCTAAGGGGCTGAAGACGGGTGCCACGAGGCCGGACAGTCGGGCCAGGATGCTTGTCTCCTGGTTCTCAGGTGTCACCATGTTGAGGTGGAAGTCAAAGGTGCGCAGGAACCATATGACCAGCGCAGCCAGGAAGATGACCGTAAAGGCCCGTTGCAGGAAGTCCTTGGCCTTCTCCCACAGCAGTCTACACACATTGGCGGCAATGGGCATACGGTAGTTGGGCAGCTCCATCACGAAGGGAACGGCCTCGCCCCGGAAGAGTACCTTGCGGAAGAAGAAGGCCGACAGGATGCTGATGACTACACCCAGGATGTACAGACTGACGGTTACCAGTCCCATGCGTTCGGGAAAGAAGGCGAGGGCGAAGAACCCATAGATGGGTATCTTGGCCGTGCATGACATGAAGGGCGTGAGCAGGATGGTGAGCCTCCGGTCACGCTCGCTGGGCAGGGTGCGGCTGCTCATGACACTGGGCACCGAACAGCCGAATCCGATGAGCAAGGGCACTATGCTGCGTCCCGAGAGTCCCAGCCGCCGCATGGGGCGGTCCATCACAAAGGCTATGCGTGCCATGTAGCCTGTATCCTCGAGCATGCTCAGGAAGAAGAAGAGCACGATGATGAGGGGCAGGAATGACAGTACGGTGCCCACACCTCCGTACACACCGTCGATAACGAGACTGTGCACGGCAGGGGCTATGTCCCACGATGTGAGTAGTTGGTCCGTAAGTTCCGTCACCCGGTCAATGGCATCCTCGAAGAGTCCCTGCAGCCATGCACCCAGAGAGAAGAAGGTGAGCCAGAACACCAGTCCCATGATGAGCACGAAGGCAGGGAGGGCTGTCCAGCGTCCCGTGAGCACCTTGTCCAGCCGCTGGCTGCGCAGGTGTTCCTTGCTCTCGGTGGGGTAGATGACCGTACGGCTGCACAGGCGTTGGATATACGTGTAACGCATGTCGGCCACGGCTGCGCACCGGTCCAGACCTCTCTCCTCCTCCATCTGGCACAGGATGTGTTCCACGGTGCTCTGCTCGCTGCCGCTCATCTGCATGGCCCGGATGACCCTCTGGTCGTTCTCCATCAGCTTGCTTGCCGCAAAGCGGAGGGGTATGGAGGCTTTCCTGGCATGGTCCTCGGTCAGGTGCATGATGGCATGCAAAGCCCTGTGCAGGACACCGCCGTGCTCCGTGGGGCTGCAGAAGTCCTTGCGAAGCGGCTTCTCCCTATATCTGGCCACGTGTATGGCATGATGTATCAGTTCGTCCACCCCCTCGTTCTTCATGGCGCTGATGGCTACCACCGGGATTCCCAGCATGCGTTCCATGGCGTTGATGCGGAACGAGCCTCCGTTGCCCTCCACCTCGTCCATCATGTTGAGCGCAAGTACCATGGGAATGTCCAGCTCCATAAGCTGCATGGTCAGGTAGAGGCTCCGCTCTATGCACGACGCATCCACAATGTTGATGATGCCGTCGGGGTGGTTCTTCAGGATGAAGTCCCGGCTCACAACCTCCTCGTTGGTATAGGGGCTGAGACTGTAGATGCCCGGGAGGTCGGTCACCGTGGCGTTGGGATGGCTCCTGATGATGCCCTCCTTGCGGTCAATGGTCACCCCCGGGAAGTTGCCCACATGCTGGTTGGCCCCCGTGAGCTGGTTGAAGAGCGTAGTCTTGCCGCTGTTCTGGTTACCGGCCAGGGCAAAGTGCAGGGGTCTGTCCTGCTCCTCCTCCCCGATGACATGCGGATGCTCGGTATCCTCCTCGTGGTACCGGCCCTCCTCACCCAGTCCCGGATGCTCATTGTGGTGGCACACCCTGCAGTCCTCCTCGTGTATGGTATGCTGGTCGGCTTCATGCCGGAGAGCCTCCTCTACCCCCTCCAGCGTGACCCCGATAAGGGTGGCGTCGGCACGTGTGAGCACCAGCTCGTAATTGTGTATGCGTATCTCCATGGGATCCCCCATGGGTGCAAACTTCTGCAGGCGAAGGGCGGCACCGGGTATCATGCCCATGTCGAGGAAATGCTGGCGGATGCCTCCCTGTCCTCCCACGGTGGTGATGACGGCTTGCTGTCCGATGTTGAGTTCGTTGAGTGTCATGTTACCTTGTCTCCTTATTATAACTGCAAAGTTACGGAAAATGTGCCTGCAGATGTGCAGGATTCCCTGCCAATCATGCTCCAAATACCAATATCTTGCTATTGCCTATTCATAGATGAGTGTCTGTAACCGTGCAGAGAGGAAGACCTCCTGCGCCGTCTGCTGCAGTTCGTCGGCCGTGACAGCGTCTATCAGGCGGAAGGTCTGCCTTGTGGTGCGGGTGGTTCCGTAATGCAGGAAGCGCTTGGCCATCCCTATGGCCGTGCTCTCATAATTGTCTCCTGCCACGCCTATCTGTCCCTTCAGTTGTCTCTTGAGGGCATTCAGGGCCCGCTGTGAAAGGGGTGCGTCGGTCAGGCGGCGCAGTTCCCTGTGCACCAGTCTCAGACACCTTGCGACATCCCTCTGGTCACATCCGAAATACACGCACCAGACACCTGCGTCGGTGTAGCATGAGGAGTTGCTCTCCACGGTATATACCAGTCCGTGCTGTTCGCGCAGGGCCACATTGAGCCTGCTGCTCATGCAGGGTCCGCCCAGGAGGTTGCTCAGCATGAACATGCGTGTGTGGCGCGGGTCGGTAGCCGCATAGGACGGTGCCCCCAGCAGGACATGTGCCTGGTGGGTGTCCTTCTTCCTGCGCAGGACGGGCTCGACGGGTAGGTGACCGTCCGTGTGGGGAGCCACGCGAGGGGAGGGCTCCCCGATGGCTGCCATGATACCATAACGATCCACCTCCCTCTCCACCATGCGTACCACCTGCTCGGGATCGGCCTGCCCGTACACGAAGAGTACCATGCGTCCGGGCCGGTACATGCGGCGGTGGAAGGCCTGCATGTCTGCCGGGCGGAACTGCCTGAGACTCCCGGTATTGCCCAATATGACCCTTCCCAGGGGATGGCCGGGGAAGACGAGTCCCTCAAACTCGTCATAGATCAGTTCCGACGGCTGGTCATTGTAGCTCTCTATCTCCTCGGCCACCACCTCGGCCTCCTTGACCATCTCCTCCTGCGGGAAGGTGCTGTGGAGCACCATGTCAGCCAGCAGGCGGATGGCACGGTCAAGGTGCTGGCGGAGGAAGATGGAGTAATAGACCGTCTCCTCCTTGCCCGTATATGCGTTGAGGTCGCCCCCCACGGATTCCATCCTGGCCGATACCTGCCGCGACGAGAGGCGCGGCGTACCCTTGAAGCACATGTGCTCGGTGAAATGGGCCATTCCGCTCTCATGCTCTGCCTCGTCACGTGTTCCGGCATCCACGGCAATGCCTGCGTATATGACCTGTGTGGGACACTGGGCACAGATGATGCGCATGCCGCAGGGCAGCGTGTGGGTGAAGTACGGCTGAAGGTCCTCTTCTTCCTCTGTTCTCTTCATATCCATCTCTAATTTCGTGCAAAACTATAGCCTTTCGCTCATCTGTGCAAGAATTATCGAAAACTTTGCCTACATTTGTCCTCACATAAATGTATATGCAGATGAATATGAAGAGATTCCTACCGGCCTGCATGCTGGCCGCCATCCTGCCGCTGACGGTGCCGGCACAGCTTCCCCTGGTGGAGGAGCATGTCCCCAATCCGCAAAACGAGCCCCTGCCCGTGCATCCCGTACCCACCGATGTACAACTGGCCTGGAACAGGACGGAGTTCTATGGCTTCTTCCACTACGGCATGAACACCTACACCGGACGGGAGTGGGGCTACGGCGACGAGGACGAGAACCTGTTTGCACCCACGGCTGTGCCCGACCCCGAACAGTGGCTCAGGGTGGCCCGCGAGGCCGGCATGCGTGGGGGAATAGCCGTGGTGAAGCATCACGACGGATTCTGTCTGTGGCCCACCGCCACCACCCCGCACAATGTGTCGTCGAGCGACAATCCCCACGCACGCCTCACCAATGTGCCCCGCGACTTCGCCCGCGGCGCCCGGCGTCTGGGCATGAAGTATGGTTTCTACATCAGTCCCTGGGACCGCAACAGCGCCCTCTACGGCACATCGCGGTACGTGACCGACGTATTCCTGCGCCAGTGCCTGGAGTGCGCCGCCTATGGCAGTGACCAGTTTGAGATGTGGTTCGACGGAGCGAACGGCGGTGACGGATATTATGGGGGAAGGCGTGACGTGGTAAAGGTGGACCGCTCGTCCTACTACGACCTGCCCAACCTGCGTGATACGGTGCATGCACTGCTGCCCCATTGTGTCATGTGGGGCGTGGGGGGCGAGGCCCGGTGGATAGGCAACGAGAGCGGATATGCCGGCATCACCAACTGGGCCACCGACAACAGGCTTGACGGACAGGACCAGCCGCATGCCGAGGAGGGCAGCGAGGACGGGTGGATGTGGCTGCCCGGAGAGAGCGACGCAAAGGCCACCACACGAGGGTGGTTCCATCACGAGGGGGAGCAGGCACTCAGCCCCGAGCGCCTCTTCAGGATGTACCTCGAGACGGTGGGGCGCAATGCCACCTTCATCCTGAATGTGCCGCCCGGCAAGGACGGACTCATCCCCGGACACAGTGCAGAAGCCCTGCGCGGACTGGGAAGCCTGCTGCGCGAGCGCCTGGGCCGGAAGGCCGACCTGACCCACAAGGGGTGCCGCATAGAGGCCAGCCATGTAAGGCAGGCAGGACGCGGGCGCGACTTCCTGCCCAAGAGGATGCTGGATGGCAAGACCGACACGTACTGGACCACCGACGACGATGTGCGCCAGGCCTCCGTCACGCTCTCGTGGAGCAAGCCGCAGACGGTGCATGCCGTGATGCTGCAGGAGCATATTGCCTTGGGGCAGAGAGTGCGGCGCTTCGCCATCGAGACCTCCCCGGACGGCATCCGCTGGCGCACTCATGCCGCGGACATCTGCACCACCATCGGGTACAAGCGCATCGTCCCCCTGAGCGGAAGCACGGAGGGATGGCAGGGGGTGGATGACGTGCGCTACCTGCGCATCACGCTGCTGGACAGCAAGGCCTGTCCCACCCTGCAGCAGATAGGTGTATTCTAAAAGAAGACGAGCATGAAGATGAAGACAAGACTGAAGATAATCGGGGCATCCCTGCTGATGATGGCTGCCGGGATGCCTATGGGTGCACAGGTGATCACATTCGAGGGACCCGACCAGCCCCAGGTGGGGGTGTGGGACGCCTGGGAGAAATCCCCCTTCCGCACTGGACTCCTGCAGGGCAACTGCCGTGTGGTGACCAATCCCCTTGCCGATGACGGCAACCCCTCGGAGCATGTGCTGGGCTGCCAGCGCTCCCTCTACGGAAGCAACATGTACGGGGCCCGCGTGGACCTGCCTCCGCAGATGCAGGTGGAGCTGACCCCCGAGGAGCAGTACCTGCATGTAAGCATCCACAAGCCCGTTGCCGGCCGATGCCTGCTGGTGGTGCTGGGCAGGCATGAGGAGCCCGGCTGGCAGCACCAGGGGACGGATGTGGTGCAGTCCACGCGCCTGTCCCTCAACGAGGCCGCTCCCGGCCGCTGGACCGACGTGGTGTTTCCCATGAAGGGTGCCGGCGGAGTGCGGGCCAGCAGCATAGTCATCGTGTTCGACTGCGAGTCGCCCCACCGCCTGGCCGAGCCCTTTGTGGCCTATATGGACAATATCCGGCTGGGTGATGCCGTTCCCCAGGAAACTGCCGGGGCCGATGCCGGCTCTGCGGATGAGTCCGGAACGGTGCTCGTGACCAACTCGCAGCGTAACGGCGAGGTGCTTCTCCCCGACGGACAGCCGTTCAATGCCGGATACCGCCATCCCCGCGGCACTCCGCTCTGTGTGAAGGGAGTGGGCGAGGAGGGCTTTGTGTGCACCGCCGTCATCGTCCGCTACGGTCCCGGAGGCACGCTGTCACGGCGCTTTGCCCGGGAGGAGTTCCAGCCCGACGGCACTCTGGTCATCCCCGGCGAACTGATCACGGGCGACATCCTCATCGAGGGCGTGATGACAGAGAGGAAGTGAGCGGCACCGCACCGCCGGTGCCGGCCATGAAAAACCACCTGCAGACGTAATGATACAGAAAAGCCCTCCGCGGCATTGAGAACACGGAGGGCTTCGGGAAGATCTGCGGCAGATCCCTGCTGCAAAGAGTGTCAGTTCATGGATATGGGGAGCGGCCTACTCGAGGCTGCCGTCACCGCTGTCGTCACTGCCGGAGGAACCACTGCCACCACCACTGGAGGTACTACTGTCGCCACCAGTGGAGGTACTACTGTCGCCACCGCTGGGGGTACTGCCGCCGCTGGCCTGTTCAGCCTCATCGGACGTCACAGGCTTCTTGGTGCTGGCAGCCGTCACCCTGCTGCGGTCGATGCTCAGCTCCACGGCCTTCGCCGCCTCGCGCATGCTCTGCTTCAGCGTGAACTGTATCCGCGGAGTGTTGAGCGCCCCTGCCACGGTCACCTCCTCGGGTGAGTTCATCATCCTGGAGGAGACCACGAGGCGGATGGACCCCAGCTCCGCCAGGTCCACGCTCATGCCCTGCTGCAGGGCGTCACACACTACAGTGGAGAGGCTGATGAGCGCATTGCTCACATCGCCGGCCGAGAGGGACGTTTCCCTCACGATGTGCTCCACAAGGGATTTGTAAGTCATCTTCTGACTGGACTTGGGCTGGGCGTAATACACCGTCTGCCCCTTACGAGTCCCGATGGGTTGTACCCGGGACATAATCTCGAATTTAATCATGATTCCAGTGTTTTTGAATTAGATAAATAATATTAACTGTTCTCAATGCTCGATGTCTGTATCCACCCTGCCCGGCCCAGCGCCGCGGCATCCCTGACAAGGGTGCCTGTCATACCCCTAACAAGGGTTACCCTCATACCCCTAACATGGGGTGTCACCATACCCCTAACAAGGGTCATCACCGTACCCCTAACAAGGGTCGTTGCCATGCCCCGTACATGGAGTGCCGACGCATCCTACAGGGAACTGGGTACAATGTACCAACAGGGTGTGCTCCAATAAATTGCTAAGAGTCAAATACGTGTTTACTTCATGGATTGCATAAGTGTTCATGCATGGTCTGCCACTGCGAACCTTGGCTCTCTGCGACAAAGGTAATACATTATTTTGAACTGCAAGCATAAATGAAGAAAATTTTTTATCTCCTATGCTTTTTTTTCGCCCCTCACCTGTCATCTCCCCCGACAGTCTGCCTTGCCGGCCGCCCGACCCCTGCGGCAGGGACAGGAACTTCCCCAAAACAGAGGCTCCAGACGGGGCCTCCCTGACAGCCGAAACCTGCCGGAAGGCCGGTGCTCCGGAGTGCGGAGGGCACGAAAAGCGGCATGTGTGTGCCTCTTCGGGAAAAATTGTCGTACCTTTATCCCCGAAAGATGCGACAGCCGACGACGGCCCCGACGGGGACGGAACGGCGGCAGACAGTAACAACTACACGGACCGGACAGCCGCAAGGGTGAAGGTCCCGGCAAGAAAGATGAAGTCCAAGATATTGTTTGTGTGTCATGGCAACATCTGCCGCAGTCCTATGGCAGAGTGCATGATGAGGAAGATGGTGAGCGATGCCGGCAGGCAGGCTGAGTACGAGATAGAGAGCGCGGCCACGTCCACGGAGGAACTGGGCAACGACATCTATCCCCCCGCCAAGTCCTGCCTGCGTGCCCATGGCGTGCCGTTCGTCCGCAGGGAAGCCCGGCAGATGACCAGGGCCGACTACGACTACTTCGACCACATCTTCCTGATGGACAACAACAATTATGCATGGCTGGCCCGCCGCATGCCCGACCTCGTGTGGAGGACCCCGTCGGGATGGCAGGACAGGGACGGCAAGGTGTCCCTGCTCATGGAGCTGGCAGGAGTGGCCCGTGATGTGGCGGATCCCTGGTATACGGGTAACTTCGAGCGCACCTTCCTCGACATCTCCCGGGCGCTTTCATGCTACCTCATGCACTGAATTGGCATTTTATTCTTAATTTTGCAAGCCACATGTTGGAAGGGAGATTAGATATATGCACAGACTGATGGATAAACTTGGCAAGGTGCTCTTCCCTATAGGACTGGCGGCAGCCATCCTGTGGTGGATGTACCGCGGACTGGAATGGGAACAGCTGAGCCATGTGCTCTCCCACGGGATGTCGTGGGACTGGATGCTGCTGAGCATGCCTTTTGGCATCCTGGCCCAGGTACTGAGGGGAATGCGCTGGCAACAGGTAATGAGGCCCATGGGCGAGCATCCGCGGATGCATACGTGCATCAACGCGGTCTTTCTCAGCTATGCCAGCAGCCTGGTTGTCCCCCGTGTGGGCGAGGTGCTGCGCTGTGGCATACTCAGGCAATATGAGGGTACCAACATAGGGCGCTCGGTGGGAACCGTGGTTACGGAACGCGTGGTGGATATGGCCATGGTGGTTCTGCTCTCCCTGATGGTCTTCCTCTCCCAAGTCCCGGTCTTCATCACCTTCTTCCGGCGCACGGGCGTATCCCTGGGCAGCTTCCTTTCCTCCTTCTCCCCGGCAGGATGGGCCGTGACAACGATATGCCTGCTTGTCCTCATGCTGGCAGGATGGATTCTGATGAGACGGATAGGGCTCTTCTCACGCACCCGGGCAGTCCTGATGGACCTGCGCGACGGACTGATGTCGGTCCGCCGGGTGGACAGTCCCCTGCTCTTCCTCTTCTATTCAGCAGGCATCTGGGTGAGTTATTTCCTGCACTTCTACCTTACCTTCTTCTGCTTCCCCTCTACCTCTACACTGGGACTTGCAGCAGCCCTGGTAGCCTTTGTCGTAGGCACCTTTGCGGTTCTTGTGCCCACACCCAACGGTGCTGGTCCCTGGCATTTCGCAGTCAAGAGCGTGCTTGTGCTCTATGCCATTCCCCAGGATGACGCCACCCTGTTTGTACTGATAGTCCACACCCTGCAGACCTTCCTCGTAGTTCTGCTCGGCCTCTATGCCCTGATGGCCCTCGCCTTCACCCGCAAGAGGATCTGACTCCCGGCCGTCCGACCTTACAGATTCCCACCCTTTTCCCATCAGGAGCCGTCACCCCCCACACCAAACCCCGGCAATCGAACACTGACGATGTCCATGCTCTCCTCCCATCAGAAGCCGTCAGCTCCCACGCCAAACCCCGGCAATCGAACACTGACGATGTCCATGCTCTCCTCCCATCAGAAGCCGTCAGCTCCCACGCCAAACCCCGGCAATCGAACACTGACGATGTCCATGCTCTCCTCCCATCTTCTTTCTTTGAATGTTAGCAGGGAAAACAATGCCTTCCCACTGACCGCTCTGTTTTCATGGCCATAAGAACTGCCGTTCTTCACATTCTCTATCCTTCCCGGAACAGAACACCACACATTTATCGGGTAATACACAAAAGAGCCGCAGGGCCTTCTCATCATACATGAATGAGATTACCCTGCGGCTCTCTATTATCTTATTGTCCTAAGGACCTGCCTCAGCGTCTTTCTATCCCCGACGGGCGTGGTACGAGAGAGCCACGGAAAGGGGAAAAGAAGCTATGGAGGGAGCGGACCTTATCAATCAGCCAACTTGGCCTTGATGAACTCACGATTGAGGCGAGCGATATTAGCTATGCTCTCACACTTGGGACATACGGCCTCGCAGGCACGTGTGTTGGTGCAGTTACCGAATCCCAGTTCATCCATCTTGGCCACCATGGCCTTGGCACGCTTGGCAGCCTCTACCTGACCCTGAGGCAGGAGTGCAAACTGGCTGACCTTAGCCGACACGAACAACATGGCCGAACCATTCTTGCATGCTGCCACACACGCACCGCAACCAATACATGTGGCACAATCCATAGCCTCATCGGCTGCCTCCTTGGAGATAAGGATGGCATTGGCATCCTGGGCCTGTCCGGTACGGATAGAGGTGTAACCTCCTGCCTGCATAATCTTGTCAAAGGCGTCGCGGTCAACCATACAGTCCTTGATGACCGGGAAGCCTGCACTTCTCCAAGGCTCCACGGTGATGACATCACCATCCTTGAACTTGCGCATGTACAGTTGGCAGGTGGTGGCGCCACGCTCGGTCTTGCCGTGAGGCGTACCATTGATATAAAGCGAGCACATGCCGCAGATACCTTCACGGCAATCGTGGTCAAAGACGAAGGGTTCCTTACCCTCATTGATTAACTCCTCATTGAGGATATCCAGCATCTCGAGGAACGAGGTATCATCGGGAATATCCTTCATCTCATGAGTATCGAAGTGACCCTTGTCCTTGGGGCCATTCTGCTTCCAATACTTTACGGTAAATGATATATTACGTGCCATGTGATTAGTTCTTGTAATTACGTGTCTGTACCTGGATTATCTCATACTTCAGAGGCTCCTTGATGAGCTCGGGAGCCTTCTCGTCCTGTCCCTGGTACTCCCAGCAACCAACGTAGAAGAAGTTCTCGTCATCTCGTTTTGCCTCGCCGTCACCTGTCTGGTGTTCCTCGCGGAAATGTCCTCCGCAGGATTCCTCACGATGAAGAGCATCATAAGCAATCAGTTCGCCCATGATAATGAAGTCACGCAGATGGATAGCCTTGTCAAGCTCAACATTCAAGCCTTCCTGGGTGCCAGGAATAAAGAGGTTCGTATTGAACTCCTTACGAATGGCATTCAGCAACTTGAGACCTTCCTCGAGTCCCTCCTTGGTACGCCCCATGCCAACATGCTCCCACATGATGTGCCCCAACTCCTTGTGGATGGAGTCGACAGAGCGCTTGCCCTTGATATTCATCAGGCGGTCCATCTCTGCCTTGACACCCTTCTCCGCCTCTGCAAACTCAGGCAGATCGGTAGAAAGGCGTGGCCAGATAGACTGGTCGGCCAGATAGTTCTGGATAGTGTAAGGAAGTACGAAATATCCGTCTGCCAATCCCTGCATGAGAGCGCTGGCTCCCAGACGGTTGGCTCCATGATCGGAGAAGTTGCACTCACCAATGGCAAAGAGGCCGGGAATGGAGGTCTGAAGCTCGTAGTCAACCCAGATACCACCCATGGTATAATGGATGGCCGGGAAGATCATCATGGGATGATAATAATCCACACCATTACGTGTAAGAGCCTTCTCACCAGGATTGACATCGGTAATCTCCTCATACATGTCGAAGAGATTGCCGTAACGCTGACGGATCTCATCAATACCCAGGCGCTGGATAGACTCGCTGAAGTCCAGGAATACGGCCAGGCCGGTATTGTTCACACCAAATCCCTTGTCACAACGCTCCTTAGCTGCGCGAGAAGCGACGTCACGAGGAACAAGGTTTCCGAATGCAGGATAACGACGCTCCAGATAGTAGTCCCTGTCCTCCTCGGGAATCTCATACCCTTGTTTGACTCCAGCCTGCAGAGCCTTGGCATCTTCGAGTTTCTTGGGCACCCAAATACGGCCATCGTTACGCAAGGACTCCGACATGAGGGTCAGTTTGGACTGCTTGTCACCATGCACAGGAATACAGGTCGGATGAATTTGCACATAGGAAGGATTGGCCATATAAGCTCCCTTACGATAACATTGGATGGCAGCGGTACAATTGCAACCCATCGCATTGGTACTCAGGAAGTAAGCATTACCATAACCACCTGTAGCAATCACTACGGCGTTGGCCGAAAAGCGCTCCAGCTTACCTGTAACCAGATTCTTGGCGATGATACCACGGGCACGTCCGTCTACAATTACTACATCCTCCATCTCGTAGCGAGTGAAGAGCTTCACCTTGCCCGTATGTACCTGACGGGAGAGTGAACTATAGGCACCAAGCAGCAACTGCTGACCTGTCTGGCCCTTGGCATAGAACGTACGGCTTACCTGAGCACCACCAAACGAGCGATTGGCCAGCATGCCACCATACTCACGAGCAAAGGGGACCCCTTGTGCCACACACTGGTCAATGATGGTGTTGCTTACCTCTGCCAGACGATATACATTGGCTTCGCGGGCACGATAGTCACCACCTTTGACAGTATCATAAAACAAACGATAGACGGAGTCGCCATCATTCTGATAATTCTTTGCTGCATTGATACCACCCTGTGCAGCAATTGAATGCGCACGACGAGGAGAATCCTGAATGCAGAAATTATACACATTGAAACCCATCTCACCCAAGGAGGCAGCAGCACTTGCACCTGCCAATCCTGTGCCAACCACGATAACGTCAAGCTTGAGTTTGTTCTTGGGGTTCACCAGACGCTGATGAGCCTTATAGTTGGTCCATTTCTCTGCTATAGGACCCTCGGGGATCTTTGAATCGATTATCTTAGCCATAATTCTTTGTTGTTTAATATATCACTTCCTCTGGGGACATGCGGGGCAACCCTCGCGAATGTCACGAGTCACATGGTTGTGCTCAACTCCTTCCTGAGCAGGGCATCCCTCACACTCACCCTGGCACTTTCCTTCACATTCGCCCTGACAGGCACCTTCACATTCGCCCTGACAGGTACCTTCACACCTTCCTTGGCACTGACAAGCACCCTTCATGCAATGGCGCGCGGGACACACGTCCTCAACACCTACAGGCTGGGCACATACCTCGGCGCAGTCTGCGGGACGATAACCCACAGAAAAGAGAATGGCTACTGCTGCAAACATCAGCACAATAATGGTACTGTATATACTACCGATGACTCTCCAGCGGCAGAACCACACCTTGCCGTTCCAGCCGAGAGTCTGCAAGGCACTCCAGAAACCATGATTGAGATGGAACCACAATGCTGCCAGCCACACCAGATAAATCACCGTGTAACAAGGACAACCGAAGGTGTCGGCGATGAAAGCCGTTCCGTCGGTAGGAGCGATAGCACCCTCCATACCCACCAATTCGGCAAACATCATGTTGTACCAAAAATTGTAGAGATGAAGCCCCATACCAAGGATTACAATAATACCCAACACGAGCATGTTCTGGCTGGCCCACTCCACCTTTGCAGGCTTGTCGGTCACAGCATAACGGTTGTTTCCACGAGCATTGCGATTCTGAATGGTGAGCCAAATGGCATAGATAAAGTGGAGAGCCACCAGAGCCGCAAGACCCATTGTTGCCACCACAGCATACCAGTTGGCACCGAGAAACTCGCAAATCATGTTGTAACCCTTAGCACTAAAAAGGGCCACCACATTCATCGAAGCATGGAATGTCAGAAACAGGATAAGGGCAATGCCAGTCACAGACATCACTACCTTCCTGCCGATGGATGATTTAATTAACCACATAAAATTACAGAATTAGATTTATTGAATTTCATTTTACTTTCTACGTACTTATAATATAGGGCATCCATAACGCAACAAAATTATACTAAATTTGTGATTTGGCAAAGATTTGCCCGTAAATGTTAGGAGAAAACCTTATTTTTGCGAGCCAAACAAATGCACAGCATAAGAAGAAAGGCGGATGAAAATGGAAATGAAATTTGATGTGGTGGTGGTGGGAGGTGGCCATGCCGGATGCGAAGCAGCAAGCGCAAGCGCAAGCATGGGAGCCAAAACATGCCTCATCACCATGGACATGAACAAGATTGCGCAGATGAGTTGCAACCCCGCCATAGGTGGAATAGCCAAAGGGCAAATCATCCGCGAGGTAGACGCTCTGGGCGGACACACAGGCGAAATAGCAGACAAGACTGCCATACAATTCCGCATGCTCAACAGGAGTAAAGGTCCCGCCATGTGGAGTCCGCGTGCCCAATGTGACCGGGGCAAGTTCATCTGGGCATGGAGGGAAGTGCTGGAAAACACAGAGAACCTCAACATCTGGCAAGATCAGGTAAAGGAGCTGATGGTCAGCAATGGACAGGTTACAGGCGTAAGCACCTATCTGGGCGTGGAAATAAGAGCCCGCTGCGTAATCATTACCGCAGGCACATTCCTGAATGGCCTTATGCACATAGGAAAAACCACATGGCCAGGTGGACGATGTGCTGAACCTGCCAGCCTCTATCTTACAGAAAGCATCACACGGCAC
>JBJEKL010000084.1:0-40525 GCA_051878615.1 Bacteroidaceae bacterium
CATATTGGGATTGTGAGTAGAAGGTGTCATAAATCAACTTGACAGTCTCGTTGCTTCTGGTGTGTACGGCAAAGCAGAGTTTAGGCCACTTCAGGCCGAGAGTTTTTCTGCGGACACATTCGTTGATGACGGCCTTGACCTGATCGGCATAGATCAAGGCATTGGTGGTATCAAAGAAATAGAAGTCTACGCCTGCATCCATCAGCATTTGCATGTGTCTGGCTACAATATACTTGTCACCAGCTGTATAATAGCCTAATGCGGGTTTCCCACCCCAATGGTATTGGTAAAAATCTCCAAAGGCAGGATTATAGGGGTCCTTTTCAAGTATGCGCGTGACATCTTTCATCTCGGTTCCCTCTTGCCCATGCCATAGGTAGTAGAAGATTCCTATCAGCGTGTTTGGGTTGAGGGTGAGAGGCACGTTTTCTGTGTCGGAGCATGCTACGGGACGACCCAGACCGTCATTGCATACCCATGTGTCACTCATCACATCCACGTCCTGTGCGTGTAGCATGACACATGAAAATATAGCCATGATAAATAAAATCTTTTTCCTGTTCATCTATCTGTCAGTTTCATGTTGTATAACAAAATTGTCTTTCCTGTCCTTCCGGACAAGAAGGATATGCCATCTGCCATTGTATGATTAACAAAATTACGCATAATTTCTTGAATAGCCATAGGAAATTAGACAAAATATGCAGGATGACTTAATATGAAGGTTTTTGTGTGGGCAGACATATCTAATCAAGGAAATACTGCGGAAAACAAGGAGATTGCCACCCAACAGCCACGGATACATGGCCCGGACACAGGAGGAACCATCCTGCTACAAGAGGAAATACCGACACCACTCCTGCATTCACACGGAAGCGCCACTTGTCGGGAAGCGATCTGGAATGCTTGTCCTGAAAGGATTTTCCACCACACTACCATGTTGCCCCATCGTATAACTTACCAGGAAGAGTAGCAGTAGCAGGTAACGTTTTTCCTGGCTGCAGCGATAGAAACGCCATCGAGGCCAGCATTCAGCCGATGGAGAACAATCATCGGCATGATTTGCGGCGTTGCTTGTCAGCAAGCGGCAGAAACGTGGACATGAGTAGGAGCAACGACCAGATGCCGGTCTCCAAAAGGAATTTCCAATAGTGCCACCATGGGCGTACGATGTGGTTCATCCATGACCCCGACTCTTTCTGTATCACCGCAGAAAGAGCGACGGATTTTGTCCAGTATACATATGCATACCACCATGTACCGGCAATGATTGCAACAACCACCATTGTCACAACGGCAAGGCCTTTGTCTTTTATCGTAAGTCGGTAGGTACATCCGTAACTCACCGTTCTTCGTTGGAACGAGCCAATGGCTTTCATATACGTGCTGTAATCCTGAATTACGGGTGAGGAAGCTTGCGGAATTAGTGATTATTGTCTTTCATGAAGCTACGATGACACCGTGCAATCTGCTTCATAGGTAGGCGAATTTGCATCAGGGTTCAAGCGTTACTTCCATGGTGCCGATGAAGCGTGCGTTTTTGCCCATGTGGTCAACCATAACCTTATGTCCTGTTTTGTCAGAAACTTGTTCTGGGTGTTCAAAATAGGTGTGTGTGTGTCCTCCCAGCAGAATATCGATTCCTGTAGTGTGTGCTATGAAGTCTTGGTCATAGCCTTTGCCTTTGGACCACCCCAAATGACTTAGGCAGATGACCACGTCACAATGTTCCTTGTTGCGAAGAAGGTCGATGACGGATTGCGCAGCTAAGGCGGGTTCTATGTATTTCATGGGTTCGTAATTGCTCTTTGTTATCAGTCCGTCGGGCTGGGGACAAACTCCGAACACGCCCACACGTGCGCCTGAGCGTTCTATTATAATATATGGCTTCACCAGATGTTCGCATGGCGTTCCTGTGAAGTCATAGTTGCAGCATACAAAAGGGAAGTCAGCCATGCTGATGAGGCGTGAGAGATTTTCGAGTCCGTAGTCAAACTCATGGTTCCCAATGGTACAGGCATCGTATTTCATGCTGTTCATCAGTTTCACTTCCACTTCACCATGATACAGATTGTAATAGACGGAACCTTGGCTGAAATCGCCACAGTCAAACAACAACAGATCGGGATGTTCTTTGCGCAGTTGGTTGAGTAGTGTCGCACGGCGCATGAATCCACCTTTGTCCGCTTGGGCAGTATCGCTAAAGTTTTTGGAGATGGGTTCCACGCATGAGTGGGTGTCACTTGTATGTACAACCATCAGGTGTCGTTGTTGTGCCGTTGCTGCCAGGGTGAATATGGCAGCCATGCCTATCATGAATAATTTTTTTTTCATTTCTATGGTCTTCTTTATCTTCTCGGGAGAGTTTCCTATGGTTGCTGAATGATGATTCTCCCTTCAATCTTGCTGTCAATCACACGATTCTTGATGATGCTCTCCGACATGGCGTCGCGTATGAGTGTCCCCAGATTATACCTTTTGTTGGCTTTCTTGAGTGCTGTCATGTGGTCGTTTCCTTCGGCCAGGTAGTCTAATGTGGCTATTCGGTATACCTCTCCGTCCTTAATCTCTTTTCCTCCGAGGGTGACACTGGCAACCTTTCTGTCGGGTGTGATGACCAGACGCACACTACTGCTCACACCCTCTCCCCCTACAGCGGCTATGTTTGCCATCAGCTCCTTGACATCTTTTCCTTTCATCTCCAGTACAACAAGTCGATTCTCAAAAGGTGAGATGAGCATGACGTCTCCATATCGGACAATGCCCTCAGGCATGTTGTTGCGTAGTCCGCCCACATTCACCAGTCCCATGTCCGCAGACTCCATACCTGTTGAGGTGCTTCCTTCTACCAGAACATCAGCGGCCCAGTTGCCGAGCAGGCTCTCAGGTCTTCCTGCCGTCATGGCCACTCTGCTCAGTCCCAACGTGGGCATCATTGTGCTATCCACTTTGGCTTTGTAAGGTTTTACAATGCTGACTGTTTTGTTGTCGGGTACTGAATCAAGTGCGTTGGTTACCTCGAGGCGCTCCCAGGCTATACTTCTCACTTTATATTTCTGCGCTGGCGTATTCGTTGCGAAGAGTGTCAATGTCAGCAGGATGACCCATTTATGCATGTACTTCATAGCAGTTCGATAGGTTGCAATTTGATGTTGCAAAGGTACACAAATCATCTAAAAAAGTGCACGGAAAGAGTAACTTTTCCCCAACTGTCTTTTTTTGTTCAGAGAAAAAAGTCTACCTTTGCACCCGCTTTCCCATGGGTCGCTGGCAGGGAAGAAGAGTGTGACCTGTTATGCCCATGTGCGATCGACACACAATTTTTAAACATTCAAACCATTATGGCTGATTTAATTAAAATTGCTGAAGAAGCATTTGCAACGGGCAAGACCTGTCCTGTCTTCAAAGCAGGTGACACGGTTACCGTAGCTTATCGTATTGTCGAGGGTAACAAGGAGCGTGTGCAGCTCTATCGTGGTGTGGTGATCAAGATTTCTGGTCACGGCATTAAGCGCCGCTTTACTGTTCGTAAGATGTCGGGAACTGTAGGTGTGGAGCGTATCTTCCCTGTTGAGTCACCCAGCATTGACAGCATCACAGTGAACAAGGTAGGTAAGGTACGTCGTGCTAAGTTGTACTACCTGCGCAACCTCACCGGTAAGAAAGCTCGTATTGCTGAGAAGCGCGTAGCTGCTCTGAAGGAGGATTGATTCGCTGTAAGAGACAAGCAATGATGTGGGGTGTGATGCTGGGAATGTGTCGCACCCCCTTTTTTTGTTCCTGATTTCCAGATAAAGGCGTGGGCTTATCGGGTCTCACCCGATAAATCTGAGGGAGAGGGACGTTGGCATGGAAAAAGATGAATACCTGAAGAGATGGCCAGTTCGTGTTAGAATTTCAGGATGTCGTTCAAATGTATCTTTCTTCTGTCAAAATGATACTAAACTTGTGTGGATTCTCTATCAGAATGGAAATCCCAGAACTGAACATTCTGCTGTTATATTAGGGGGATAAAAATTATTTGTAAATTAAACCGTTGGTGTGTACCTATTTAATTTTTCTTCCTTAATTATATGGGCCTTTTTCTAAAAAGACTTAAATTTGTATGCACGTTCATGCTTTTATTGCATGGAATAGTCGTGTCCTAAAAGTCATAAACCTAACATAATCGACAATCAGATGAAGAAGATGATGCTTTCTATCCTCGCTTTGGCCTCAATGACAATGACGGCCCAGGAGTTGAAATTCCGCGAGGCAAAGTTCATGATGGGCGATGACCCGTCATACAGTTCTGTCACATTGGATGACAGCAAGTGGGAGACCTTGAGCGTAAACAAGACCTGGGATGATCAGGGAAAGCACGTTAATGCAGCCACGGGCTGGTATCGTTTTCATGTGAAACTTACCAAGTCGATGCTTGAAGATTCTGACATGAAGGAATACGTACAGTTTGCCCTGGGGGCCATAGATGATGTGGACGAGACTTACCTTAATGGCGTGCTCATTGGTAAGACTGGTCAGTTTCCTCAGGATAAAGGCGGTTATGCAAGCAGGTGGAGTGTACCACGTGTTTACAATGTGAAGATCAACAGTAATATAATCAAATGGGAAGAGGATAATGTGCTGAGTGTCCGATGCTATAGTGGCGGTGAACCTGGCGGTATGTTTCAGGGACCTGTCATCGTGAAGGTTCCCAGCAGAGTGGACGGTCTTGCGCTAAGTGCCACACAGCCTGATGCAGGTACTATGCAGGTGCAGATAACCAGCCGTTATACCTCCAGCTTTTCTGGAACACTCACTTTGAAGCAGGTAGATACGGATAATGGTGAGGTGATAGCCACCGAGACGAGGAAATATTCGGTGAGCAGCAAGAAGCCTGCAGTACATAAGGTAAGCGTGGACAAGACCAGACGTGTGAAGTTGGTGGCAACCTTTACCGAGAAGAAGAGCGGACGTAGCATCAGCATGGAACAGGTCAATAAGTATATCCTCACGCCTGCCGCTCCTGCCACTCCCCGTTTCAATACTACTGACTTGTATGGTGTACGTCCGGGTTCTCCTGTAATCTTCCGCTTCGGCGTAAGCGGCGAGAAACCCATTACTTTCAGCGCAGAGAACTTGCCCTCAGGACTTGCTCTGAATCCTGAAAACGGGGCGTTGAGTGGTAAGATAGACCGGGCCGGGAGCTACACCTTTACTATTAAGGCGCGTAATGCCAAAGGAGAAGCTGCCCAGAGGTTTACACTCCGCGTGGGCAGTAAGATCGCTCTCACACCTCCTATGGGTTGGAACAGTTGGAATTGCTGGGGCTTGAGTGTCACTCAGGATAAGGTCATCAGCAGTGCTAAGGCATTGCTTGAGAAAGGCCTTGCTGATTACGGATATGCTTATATCAATATCGACGATGCTTGGGAGGCACCAGAACGTAATGCCGATGGCACCATTGCCGTGAACGAGAAATTCCCCGATATGAAGGGCTTGGGTGAATGGCTGCACAACCAGGGTTTGAAGTTCGGCATCTATTCGTCACCGGGCGACTTCACTTGTGGTGGTTATCTGGGCAGTCTTGACCATGAGAAGCAGGATGCCGAGACGTTCAACGAGTGGGGTATCGATTATTTGAAGTATGACTGGTGCGGATATGGGCGCAAGCATGCCAAGGAGAAGGACAACCAGACGACAGCCAGTTACGTGCGTCCCTACCTGCTCATGGAAGGCTATCTTCGTGATCAGCCTCGTGATATCTTCTATAGTCTTTGCCAGTATGGTATGGCCGATGTATGGAAGTGGGGTGAGGCTGTTGATGCCAATTCATGGCGTACAACAGGTGATATTACCGACACATGGGGAAGCATGTACGATATAGGATTCCGTCGTAATGCACCTCTTTATCCCTATGCCAAGCCTGGGCATTGGAATGACCCTGATATGCTTATTGTAGGCAAGGTGGGATGGAGTGCCAATCTGCGTGATAGCCGTCTTACACCTGATGAGCAGTACACTCACATCTCCCTGTGGACGCTCATGGCCAGCAATATGCTCATCGGTTGTGATATTGCCCAGATGGATGAATTTACGGTGGCTCTCCTTTGCAACAACGAGGTGAATGCTGTCAATCAGGATATCCTTGGCAAGCAGGCCGTTCGTGTGGTAGAGGATGATGACATCCAGGTGTTCCTGCGTCCGCTCTCCGATGGCAGTCATGCTCTGGGTATCTTTAATGTTGGTGATGAGGACAAGACGGTTGATCTCCGTAGCTATCTCACGAAGATTGGAGCACAGAGGTTCACCACAGTACGTGACCTGTGGAGGCAGAAGGACTTGAGTGTCACCGACCTCAAGTATTTTGTTCCCACTCATGGCGTGAAGTATCTGAAAGTACGTTTTTGAATGAAGTTATTCTGATATAGCGAAATGGGTATGTTTCCCCCTTTTGGGGAGGCATACCCATTTCTTTGTAATTATATACACGCATTCGATTGCTTGCTCTAAAAGACATTATATGAAAAAACTATTCTTTGCATTCGCCCTTTTTTCATTTGCTGCCTCCCTGCATTCACAGGTGGTGGGCGCTATTCCCGACACTATTCGTTTGCAACAGCCATTCGGTAGGGAAGATATCTTGTCATTTCGTCATCCTGACAAGATTTATTATCCCGAGACGTGGTTCCACTTTCTCAACGGAAGCATAGGTAAGTCGGGCATTACTACCGATTTGCAGGCTATCGCTGATGCGGGTATAACGGGTATCTCATTCTTTCATGGACAACAAGGTGATCCTAAAGATTGGCCCGGAACAGAGGAGCACATCGAGTGCCTGTCGCCCCAATGGGAGGAATTGGTCAGTCATACCGCCAGAGAGGCTAAGCGTATGGGTTTGCGTTTCAGCATACAGACTTGCCCCGGATGGGCTATGAGTGGCGGCCCGTGGGTGAGTCCCGAACAAAGTATGCGCCATCTTGCCTATACTCGGGTAGATGTAGAGGGAGGAACATGTGTCGGTTTGAAGTTAAAGTCACCACAAAATGAGGATTGGCAGGATTATCGGGACCTGATGGTACTGGCTTTTCCCACTCCTGAGGGGGACACGGGCACACATATGCAGGTAAGTAAGGTGACAGCTCAAAGTGACGCTCAGAAGTGGCAGGATTGTTTGAATGGTACGCTCCGAGGTTCGATCATGCTGCAACCCACCTCTAATCAGAAACCATACGTGGTAGAGATTGAACTGGCCGAACGGCAGACGCTTCGCTCGTTGGTGTTCAATCCCATCGATTGGTTCAATCATGAGTTCGGAGTTGATCCTGGTATACATGTCAGGATGATCGCGATTCCTGAGGATGTTACTGAGCAGGTGGTGCTGGATAGTGACTTCCCTATGTCCAACTGGCAGGATGCCCATACCATGACTTTTGCTCTTGATGAGGCTCCCGCACGTCGTTTTCGCATAGAGATAGTCAATCAGCATCCGATGAACCTCAGCAGTATGCGCCTTTATACAGCTGCCCGCAAGAGCAACTGGGAGGGAGAGGGCGGTTGGACACTACGGCGTATCTTACGCGAGAATGAAACACCTCGACAGTCGGATAAGGCATATTTGCGTTCTAATGAGATCGTCGACGTCACCCCCATGCTGGTAGGCCCTGATTCTCTGGCCTGGTCTGCCCCTAAGGGTAAGTGGACTGTACTTCGCATCGGACATGTGAATACGGGACGACGCAACGGACCGGCTCCCGCAGAGGCTACGGGTTGGGAAATCAACAAATTCGATCCTCAGTTGGTCGACTATCAATATGACAGCTATGTGGGGCGTTTGCAGAAGGGACCGCTCAAGGGCTTGCTGGACAACATGCTGATGGACAGTTGGGAATGCAGTTCGCAGACTTGGACGGATAGTATGTCCGAGGCGTTCCGCAAGCAGGCAGGTTACGAACTGCAGATGTGGATACCTGCTTTGTTTGGTTATGTGATAGACACCCCTGAGCAGACATCGGAGTTCCTCAATGATTTTCGTATGACCCAGAACCGCTTGTTTGTGGACAACTTTTATGGTCGTATGGCGCAAAATGCCCATAGGAATGGCATGACTATCCAATATGAGACGGCTGCTGGTGATATATTTCCTGGCTGTCCTATGGAGTATTACAAGTGGGCTGATGTGCCCATGGCGGAGTTTTGGCAACCTATGAGCCATTGGCTTTACAATCGTAACTATAAGCCTATCCGTCCTACATCTTCTGCTGCTCGTATGTATGGGAAACCTCGTGTGTCGGCAGAGTCTTTCACAAGTTTTGACCTTAATTGGGACGAACACCTGAGTATGTTGCGCGAGGTGGCTAACCAGAATGTCTTGGATGGCGTGACGCACATGGTGTTTCATACCTACACGCACAACCCCGCCCCAGACAGGTACCAGCCAGGTACCTCGTTTGGCGGAGCTATCGGAACGCCCTTTCTGCGCAAGCAGACCTGGTGGCCTTACATGCGCAGTTTTACCACTTACCTGGCCCGCAATACTTTCCTCTTGGAGCGTGGTAAGCCTGTATCGGATGTGCTTTGGTATTTGGGTGATGAAATTCAGCAGAAACCTGACCAGAAGGTGATTTTTCCCGAAGGATACAAGTATGACTATTGCAATACCGATGCTCTTATGACCCGTCTGGATGTGAGGGATGGTCAATGGGTGACCCCTGATGGCATCAGGTACAAATTGTTGTGGATTCCCGATGAAGCCACTCGCCTGTTGCCCGCTACTGTTGAGCGCCTGACTCAGTTGGTGCGCAAGGGTGGTGTCCTGTTGGCCGAAGCACCTAAGCATCCTGCCACACGATTGCAGGGAGAGGCTCTTGCTGCCTTTCAAAGTGCTGTCAAAGACTTGTGGCAGGGTGATACTGGTGAGGGGCAGGTGTTGAGCGGAGTCACTCTTGATGAGGCTTTGCGGACGCTCAATATCCTTCCAGACGTGAAATCCATGCACGCTCAATGGTTGCATCGCAGGGTTGATGGCGCAGACTGGTACCTGGTGTGTGCGCCTCGGGAGGCCAGTTTCGAGGGCGTGATGGAGTTTCATGTTACAGGACGAGCCGAGTTGTGGAATCCCATGAATGGTACTATTGAGCCATTGCATTCTACGGAATCGGAAGGCTATTCAAGTATAGAGTTGTCGCTGGAACGTGGGGAGTGTAAGTATGTGGTTTTTTTGCACGATGGATTGAAGCAGAAGGTGCCCGAGCAGATTTCTTCTTTTTCCATGCTTGACAGCCTTCGTTGGACACTCACCTTCCCTCAAGGCTGGGGTGTGGATACACCTTTGCTCATACATAGCCTGCAACCCTGGTGTGAACTTCCTCTGACGGACGAAGGGAAGGCTTTCAGCGGAACCGTGAATTATGAGACAACCTTCCGATTGGATAAGTTCAGTCGCAAGGCGCAATATCTTATTCATCTGGGGGAAGTGGAGGAGATTGCTGTGGTCAAGCTGAACGATGTCGTCGTAGACACACTTTGGGCTATTCCATATAAGACCGATATCACTCCATATATCAAGAAAGGGGAGAACCGGTTGAGCATTGAGGTAACCAGTACTTGGCGCAATCGTCTGGTGTATGATGCGGCACTCCCAGAGAAGGAGCGCAAGACCTGGGTCCTGGCAGGCCCTCCTGCAGGAAGCGGGTTGAGGCGCTATGGTTTGATGGGACCTGTTTCGATAGAGGAGAGAAGATAGGGAAGAAGACGGCACTGTGATGCCAACCTCTTGCAGGATATTGTTGTGGCTGATGGTGTTCGTGTAGAGGGGGTCGCCTAATGCTTTTCCCTGTCTCCTTAGTGCTTGTCCCATTGCGGCTTGGCAGGAAAGGCTGGTGGAATTTGCCGCAAACAGCAACTTGCGGTCAAATAGCCTGTCGGGAGCAGCATTTGTTAGGTGCTTGTTTATGTCGCTTGGAGTCTGATGGAGATGGAGTGCGAATTCTTCCCGTAGACGCATTCCAGAGAAGAGGAATCCCGAAATTGAGACGTGAACATGACAAAAAGAAACTATAGTGTTAAATTCATGCGGAAATACCGTTTTTAATTTGCCATAAAGAAAGTACTTGCTAACTTTGTGTGTACAACAGTTAAAAAACAGACTAACATAATATACTGTTATGAAGACAGAATTGATCCTTCAGCAACTTGAGGTCAAGCATCCCGGTGAAGCCGAGTATCTGCAGGCCGTAAGGGAAGTTCTACTTTCCATTGAGAGTGTTTACAACCAGCATCCTGAATTTGAACGGGTACGCCTGATAGAGCGGCTGGTGGAGCCCGATCGCATCATTACCTTCCGCGTACCCTGGCAGGATGATCATGGAGATGTACACGTTAATCTGGGCTATCGGGTGCAGTTCTGCAACGCCATTGGTCCCTATAAGGGTGGCATCCGTTTCCATCCCTCGGTCAATCTGAGTATATTGAAGTTCCTGGGCTTTGAGCAAACCTTCAAGAATGCTCTTACCACTCTGCCTATGGGCGGAGGTAAAGGTGGTTCGGACTTCGGTCCCCGTGGACGAAGCGAAGGGGAAATCATGCGTTTTTGCCAGGCTTTTATGTTGGAACTCTGGCGCAATCTTGGTCCCGACCAGGATGTGCCTGCAGGAGATATCGGTGTGGGAGGCAGAGAAGTGGGTTACATGTTCGGCATGTACAAGAAACTATCGCGTGAACACACGGGAACCTTTACCGGCAAGGGGCTGGAGTTTGGCGGTTCCCTTTTGCGTCCCGAAGCCACGGGTTACGGAGCTCTTTATTTTGTGAGACAAATGCTTCAGGACATGGAGCAGGATATAGCTGGTCGCACGGTCGCTATCTCCGGCTTCGGAAATGTGGCTTGGGGAGCGGCAAAGAAGGCCACGGAAATGGGTGCCAAGGTGGTGACGTTGAGTGGCCCGGACGGTTATGTCTATGATCCCAAGGGTGTAAGTGGTGAGAAGATAGAGTATATGCTGAGCCTGAGACTGAGTGGCGAGGATATAGTGTCACCTTATGCCGAACGGTATCCCGAGGCAACCTTCTATCCTGGACGCAAGCCTTGGGAGCAACCCGTTGATATCGCCCTGCCATGTGCTACGCAAAACGAACTCACCCTTGTCGATGCCGAGGCTTTGCATGCCAATGGTGTGACCTTGGTGGCCGAGGTGAGCAATATGGGTTGTACGGCTCAGGCCGTGGATTACTTTGTGGAGCATCGCATTCCTTTTGCTCCTGGCAAGGCCGTCAACTCAGGAGGAGTGGCTACCAGCGGTTTGGAGATGACTCAGAATGCCATGCATATCTCTTGGTCTGCTGTCGAGGTGGACAGCCGTCTGCAACAGATTATGCATGCCGTGCATGACCAATGCTTGCACTATGGACGCGAGGATGGCTATACCAACTATGTTCGCGGAGCCAATGTGGCTGGTTTCATGAAAGTAGCCCGAGCCCTCATGGCTCAGGGTATCGTGTGAGATGTGACAGGAATTGTCCCGAAGGATTAAACCCAATCGGTCATTAGATTTGCTGTCAGTTTCGCCTGTCTGTGTGTGCAGAGAGACGTAAATGATGGGAGAAGGTGAATAAAATGGTATGAGGAAACACCCTTTGGCGGTCTAATAACCGATTTGGGTAAAGCAGGAGGCATGTCTTACATAGCCTCCTTTTTACTTTGATTTTTCTGAAAATCCTTTGCAAAATGCTCCATGGGAGCTTTAAGGAAGATGTCGTCGTACCCAAATGAAGGCCTATCTCCAAATAACGAGAGCCGATACGATTTCCCTTGGATAAAATGTCGTACCTTTGCGCCGAAGTTTTAGGAGATATTATATATGCAGAGTATCAGAAACATTGCCATTATTGCCCATGTCGACCATGGGAAGACCACTCTGGTGGACAAGATGCTACTTGCCGGAAACTTGTTCCGTGAGAACCAGCAGACAGATGATTTGATGTTGGATAACAACGAACTGGAACGCGAGCGCGGCATCACCATTCTGAGTAAGAATGTCTCTATCAACTACAAGGGCACAAAGATAAACATCA
The DNA here is from genome assembly GCA_051878615.1 of Bacteroidaceae bacterium. Taxonomy (GTDB): domain Bacteria; phylum Bacteroidota; class Bacteroidia; order Bacteroidales; family Bacteroidaceae; genus Physcousia. The sequence goes on from JBJEKL010000084.1 coordinate 12,052, forward strand.
TTGACACTCCGGGACATAGCGATTTCGGAGGAGAGGTTGAGCGTGTGCTTAACATGGCAGATGGCTGTATTTTGCTGGTCGATGCTTTTGAGGGTCCAATGCCTCAGACACGTTTCGTACTTCAGAAGGCTCTGCAGATAGGACTTAAACCCATTGTCGTGGTAAACAAGGTGGACAAGCCCAATTGTCGTCCAGAAGAGGTATATGAGATGGTCTTCGATCTCATGTGTGACCTTGATGCTACAGAGGAACAATTGGATTTCCCCGTCGTGTATGGTTCTGCTAAGAACGGATGGATGAGTGAGGACTGGCAGAAACCGACCGACAATATTTGTTACCTGCTTGACAGCATAGTGGAGAATATTCCTGCACCCGAGCAACTGGAAGGTACGCCCCAGATGCTTATCACGAGTCTGGATTACTCCAATTATACAGGACGTATTGCTGTGGGACGTGTTCATCGTGGCACCTTGCGTGAGGGCATGAACATCACCGTGGTTCATCGTGACGGCACTCAGGAGAGGACACGTATCAAGGAATTGCATACTTTTACGGGAATGGGTCGCCAGCGCATTCCGGAGGTCTCTTCGGGAGACATCTGTGCCATTGTTGGCTTGGAGCATTTTGAGATAGGTGACACCATCTGTGACGCTGAGAATCCCGAGGCTTTGCCCACCATCAGCATCGACGAACCTACGATGAGCATGCTCTTTACCATCAACGACAGCCCCTTCTTTGGTAAGGAGGGCAAGTTCTGTACCAGCCGTCACATTGGCGAAAGGCTGGAGAAGGAACTGGAGAAGAATCTGGCTTTACGTGTGGAACTGGTAGAGGGTTGTACGGACCGGTGGATTGTGAGTGGTCGTGGTGTGCTCCATCTTTCGGTACTCATCGAGACTATGCGTCGCGAGGGATACGAACTGCAGGTGGGACAACCACAGGTAATCTACAAGGAGATCGACGGGCAGAAATGTGAGCCTATAGAGGAACTTACAATCAATGTTCCTGAGGAGTTCTCCAGCCGCATGATAGACATGGTGACACGCCGAAAGGGTGAACTCACATGTATGGAGTCACAGGGCGATCGGGTGAACATCGAATTCATGATTCCCAGCCGCGGCATCATAGGACTGCGTACCAATGTGCTGACTGCCAGTCAGGGAGAGGCTATCATGGCTCATAGGTTTCAGGAATATCAGCCCTTCAAGGGTGAGATAACACGCCGTATCAATGGCTCCATGATCGCTCTTGAGACGGGCAATGCCTATGCTTATGCCATTGACCACCTTCAGGACCGTGGCCGCTTCTTTATCGAACCTCAGGAACAGGTCTATGCTGGACAGGTTGTGGGTGAGCACGTGCATGAGAACGACCTGGTAATCAATGTGTGCAAGGCTAAGCAACTGACCAATGTACGTGCCAGCGGAACAGATGAGAAGGCGCACATCATTCCTGCTACCATTTTCTCTTTGGAGGAAGCATTAGAGTATATCAAGGCAGACGAATATGTGGAGGTGACTCCAAAAAGTATGCGTATGCGAAAGGTTATTCTCGACCATCTGGAGCGTAAACGTGCCAGCAAGGATTGACCTTGCTGGCGCTCCGCTCCACGCAAAAGACAATATTGATTAATTAACCTAAACGACAAACAGATGAAGAAATTAGGGTGTATGTTGCTTGCCGCTTTGATGGCATCAGGTAGCAAGGCGCAATTGACAACCACATGGGTGGCTACGGATGCCTTGGGACGGACAATGCCTACAGCTCAGGAAGCTCCTTTGAAGCGTGATGGGAAACCACGTACGGTGGGAATTTTCTATATTACTTGGCACACTCAGGGCCTGCATAATGGACAGGAATACAGATGCGATGTGACGAAGGTTCTTGATGAGGATCCTGCAGCACGTCTCGAATGGGAGAACAAGGCATGGACTGGACCTTCGTACCATTGGGGGGAACCGGAATATGGCTATTTCCTCAGCCGTGACAAATACGTTGTAAGACGTGACTTATCTATGTTGGCCGATGCGGGTGTTGACGTACTGATAATGGACGTGACCAATGCTGTACTCTACTGGGACGAGTGGGAAGTACTTTTCAGTACGATGCAGGAAATGAAGAAGGAGGGAAACAAAGTTCCTAAATTCTGTTTCTGGGCCTTCAATGGCAATGTGATAACCGTGGTGCAGAGCCTCTACGAACGTTATTACAAGACTCCGAAATATCAGGATTGCTGGTTCTATTGGGAAGGAAAGCCGCTCTTGCTTTATAATGCAACACCTTCGATAGATGCCAATCCCAATGGGGGAGAAAAGAATCTGGCCGACTATAGCGAAGAGGTTAAACAGTTCTTTACCTTAAGAAACATGTGGTGGGGATATTACAAGTGGGCTGGAGAACGTTATGCCGGACAAGAGGACAAATGGAGTTTTGGCTATGAATTGAACGACGAAAAGGTGAAGGCACTCACTCCCGAACAACTTTGCTCCCGTCATAAAGGACGTATGGAGGAGATGGCTGTTACCCCTGCACAGCATCCCATCAGTATCGTGGGAAAGAGCTGGCGTAGGGAGACTGGCGAACCAACATTGAATGATCATGACATGCCAGTTCCCACCTATTGCCCGGCTGTAGATAGTGTGGTGGACAACCCTACCCAATACGGCATTTACTTCCAGGACAGATGGAACGAGGCTCTTCAGGTCGATCCCGATTTCATTTATCTGAATGACTGGAATGAATGGACAGCGGGGAAATATCGTAGTGGTAAAGATCCTTCTGGTCAGGCGGCAGGACCAACCACTTTCCTTGGTCGAAAGAACCCCTTCTATTTTGTTGACCAATACAACGCAGAATTCAATCGAACTATCGCTCCCATGAAGGGAGGATGGACGGACAATTATTACATGCAGATGGCGCAGAACATCCGTCGGTACAAGGGTGTTGACTCTATTCCTGTCTTTAGAGGTCTGCAGACGGTTACGGTAGATGGCAGTTTGCAGGATTGGCCCCTGCTGACAGAATATTTTGCAGATACCAGAGGCGACGTGATACATCGCGACCATGATGGGTATGGAAATCTGCATTATAGTGATCAGACCGGACGTAATGACATAGTCCGTTCACATGTAGCTGTGGATAAGAAGAACATCTATTTTGCGGTAGAGACAGACAATGTGATTACATCCTATACCGATACCAACTGGATGCTTCTTTTCCTTAATACCGACCAGTCTCAGGAGACAGGATGGCTGGGGTATGACTTCGTAATCAATCGTGAGGTGAAGGATGCAAATGTGACAACGCTCATGCGATACGATGCAGACAAGGCGGAATGGATGTACGTATGTGATCTCACTTATGCTGTAAAGGGAAATGTGATGGAACTCGCTATCCCCAGAAAGGTGCTTGGATTGAGGGGGAACAACGTGACCATGGATTTCAAGTGGGCTGATAATCCTACGGATCCAGCGGATATCATTTCCTTGTGTACGTCAGGTGATACTGCTCCGAATAGACGTTTTGCGTATAGATATATATGGAACAAATGAGAAAATGTTTTTTTTTGATTTTCGCGATGCTGGGTTGCTCTGTTGTGGCCCAGCACTTTCGTTTTGCACAATTGACAGATATCCATCTCAACTCAAAGGTCCCGTCACATAAGCAATATTTACAAGAGAGTATAGGCAGGATAAACACTCTGGACAATATAGATTTTGTGCTTGTCACCGGAGACATTAGCGATGATGGTGATCAGGATGCCATGCAGGAGGCGAAGGATTGTTTGGATGAGTTGCGTATGCCTTATTATATAGTGATGGGCAACCATGAGACTAAGTGGAGCGCCTCGGGTTGTATGGCATGGAAAGATATCTATGGCTACGAACGTATCGAGTTTCAGCATGGGGGTGTACATTTCCTCGGGTTCAATACAGGTCCATTGATGCGTATGGCATATGGACATGTGGTGGCACAGGATTTGGCATGGCTCAAGGAGCGCCTTGACAGTTTTCCTAAGAACGAACCTGTCGTTATTGTCACTCATTATCCCTTGTTAAAAGGGGATGTTGACAACTGGTTCGAGGTGACAGACCTTCTTCGTCATTATAATGTACGTCTGTGTATAGGAGGTCATTATCATGCCACACGTAATCTTTCCTATGATGGTATTCCTGGGTTGTTGCTTCGGTCAAATATCTTTGATAAGGACACGGGTACGGGATTTGGTTTGTATGAGGTAACACCAGATAGCATCTCTCTCACAGTGATGAATTCTTCAGCACCGCCAGTGCGTTTTGCATCTTACTCCATGCGTGGCGAGATACATGACGTTGAGGGGCGGGTTCTTGATCCGGATGCAGGGGCGTGGGAGTATCCTGATACTTCGGATAACGTGACATATAGTCAAGTAGAGCGCGTGTGGTTATGTCAGTCTGGGGTGAGCATTTATTCGTCGCCTGCTGCAGTGGGAAAAAGAGTGTTTGTGGGTGATGATGCAGGACGCGTGACAGCATACAGATTGAAGGATGGCAAGAGTTTATGGACATTCTCCACAGGAGCAAGAATAATAGGTACTCCGGCAGTATGGGATGGGGTACTGGTGGTGCCAAGTGCTGACGGAAGCATCTATGGCCTAAAGACAAATAATGGCCGGATGTTGTGGAGAGTTCGTACTGAAGCTCCTGTGTTGGGTGCCGTCGCTATTAGGGAAGGCATCGCTTATGTGGGTGGTAGTGACCATCATATGCGTGCTTTGGAAGTGCATACAGGAAAGGTACTTTGGGAGTATTCCGGGGTTGATGGTTATATTGAGGCAAAACCTCTTGTGACAGACACGCATGTTGTCTTTGGTGCATGGGATATGTATCTGTATTGTTTGGATATTCAGAATGGAACCTTATTGTGGAAGTGGCGGGGTGTTGCCAAGGAGGATATGCATTATAGCCCTGCCGCCGTGTGGCCAGTGGAGACAAACGGACGCATTTTTATCGCTGATCCCGAGCGTGCGTTGACATGTATTGATGCTCAAACGGGCAGAACCATCTGGCGTACCTATCAGTCTATGGTACGTGAAAGTGTGGGTTTGAGTGCTGATGAAGAACAAGTCTATGGAAAGACGATGCGTGATAGCATGGTATGTTACAGCACCCAAGGTAATACTCCATGTCAACTATATTCTACAAATGTGGGCTTCGGATATGAGATAGCTCCGAATATGCCACAAGAACTTGATGGAGTGGTATATTGCGGCACGAAGGAAGGAATGATATTTGCCATGGAAGCCCACACTGGACGTTTGCTCTGGCGTCACTATGTGGGTTCCTCTTTAGTAAATACTGTAGTTCCGTTGCCAGGACGTAAGGTCCTATTCACTACCAGTGGCGGCCATGTCGGCCTCCTCCTTTGGAAGGGTGGCATTTAGCATCAGACTACCTATGATTGCCGAGGCAATGGTACCCATGAGAATACCTAACTTGGCATCATTGAGTAGGTCAACGTGTTCGGCAGGATAACTCAGTCCTGCCATGAACATGCTCACAGTAAATCCGATACCGCATAATACGCAGATGCTTGCAAATGATGCCCATGTGGCTCCTTCCGGACGTTGGATAACACGCAGTTTGATAAAGAGGTACGTTGTACCAAAAACTCCCAGGAATTTTCCAACTAAGAGACCAAGGCATACGGCTAATCCGACACCGCTGTATAGGCTTGCGAGACTCATTTCGCTGAAGTTGACTCCTGCATTGGCAAAGGCAAACAATGGGATGATGAAGAAATTGATGGGCGTTTTGAGTGCATCCTCAAGGTCTTGTAGAGGACTTATCAAATGGTCGCTGGCACTTTCTACACTCTTGAGTATTTGTATCTCTTCATCGCTGTGGACCACGGGCTTGTTCCGATCTGCGATGGTCGTCTCGGTAACAGGGAATTTGCTTAGATTCTTTCGTATACGATTGATATAATATTTGGTCCCGTTGGGTAGATTGGCAGGGATACAGAAGGCCAATACTACTCCGGCTATGGTTGAGTGTATGCCACTGTTGAGCATGCAGTACCAAAGAATAAAACCGACAGAAATATATAGCGATTTGCTGCGTGCCTGCTGCCAGTTGCATATGCAAAGGAATGCGATGCATGCCGCGGCCCATCCGAGATATTGCCAACTAAGGTCGTTGCTATAACGGATAGCAATAACGATGATACCTCCCAGGTCATCTGCTACGGCTAGCGCCGCCAGGAAAATCTTGAGGCTTGTGGGACATCTTTTGCTAAAGATACTTAGTACTCCCAAGGAGAACGCTATGTCCGTGGCCATGGGAATTGCCATGCCTCGTTCCATAATGGGGTCTTTTGGACATACCAGATAGAAGACAATGACGGGAATCAGCATGCCTCCACAGGCACCGATGATAGGCGCCATGGCTTTTTTCAGGGACGATAACTCACCACAAAGTATTTCACGCTTTATCTCCAATCCAACACTTAGGAAGAAGAAGGCCATGAGAAAATCACTAATGAAACTGCCAAGAGACATGGCATGGTGATTATGACTGAAAAGATTAAATCCGCCTATGCTTAGGCTTACGGGCATTTCCCAAAAGTGACGATAGGTATCTCCCCAAGGACTGTTGGCTACGAAGAGTGCCAATATCGTGGCAATTACCAACAGCATGCTACCGTTTACATATTTCTTTAACATACTGATGAATGCGTAGTTTCTACTTGATCTAACTTCCATATTGTGTCTTTGCTGCTATTCTTTGGCAAACATTTTCCTTCTTAAACGACAGAGACTTCTGTGTCTGATCGGCAGAGTCATATCTTCGCCAGGCACAAACTGGCGTGATAGCTATGTGCCATAGCGACAAAACGACCATGCAAAGGTACGCCTTTTGTTCTTTGAGCGTTCCTCTGCATGGTCGTTTTTCTTGTTCTGATTAGGAAATATTAACCCAATCGAATGCTGTTTTTCCTAATGAAGTATACAGTCAGGCTCCATCGTACAGAACGATATAAGCTCGTAGTGGGGTCACGCAGTTTGTTCGCTGATGAATTTTCTCATCTCCTCGTAATGTCTTTCAACACTTAGGAAGAGGTGAAGTTGATTGTTTGCCCTGTCGAAGTTGTGGTCAGAGTATTTGCATTTCCAATATTTGTCACCACTGATGTAGTCCCATAGGAATCTCACACATTGCATATAGGGGAAAAGAGCAACGGCATAGGGTAGATTCTCTTTCTCTACTGGCAACAGAAAATTTCCTGCTCCTTTGAGGTATCCTTCTGTGAAGGCCTTGAAGATATCCATGTTGAAGCCTACTTTATCCATTTCGGGGCAGTCCTCAGCCACATAGTTGGCACCTGTTCTGAGGAAGTCGCCATAGTCGGAGAAAATAAAATTGGGCATGACAGTATCCAGGTCGATGACACAAAGCACGTTGTCATGTTCGTCAAACATCATGTTGTTAACTTTGGTGTCGCAATGGCATACTCTCTTGGGTAGGATGCCCTCACGACCCATTCGTTCTGCCTTGCACATCTCTTCTGCCCTGTCATCTATGATGGCCAGCATCTCTTTCACACGTGGTTCGCCACTACGCCCGGTTGGATCATTGGCAAGGACGTCACGGAGTTGCTTCAGACGGAATTCCATGTTGTGGAAATCCTTGATGGTTTCACCCAACTGCACGGGAAGGTCGGCCAGCATAGACTGGAATTGTCCGAAGGCAAGACCCGCTGCGCGGCTACTTTCTATATTGACGGTTTGTTTCGTAATGGCATTGGGAATGAATACCATCAGTCTCCAGTATTTCCCGTTCACCACCGCATAAAGTTTGCTATCTTGTCGTAGGGGAATAAATTGCAGTACACGTCGCTCTATATCGGTCACCCCTTGGGCCTCCAGTTTCTTACGTATGTGCTGAGTGACGGCTTCGATATTGCGCATCACCATATCCACATCGGGGAATACTTTCTCATTGACTCGTTGCAAGACGTAGTTGGGTTGCTCATCCTCAACGGTTTTTACCAAATAGGTGTCATTGATAAGACCTTCGCCCAAGGGCTTAACCTCACCTATGGTGCCTTGCATGGCAAATAGGGAGAGAATTTCTTTTAGTTCGTTCTGTTCCATAGATAATAGTGTTGTAGTATTATTTCCTGTCTTCGGGCATCTCCAATCCGCTTTGCAGAGTTCCGTCGATGGCCATACCTTCGGCGCTAATACCCATCTTCGTTGCTCTTCCGTTGTTGTAGAAACTGATTTGGGCAGTTCCGCTTTCATCCAGTTGTACATCTGGATTCCAGTATAAGGTGCGTCGGTAGTCTTTATGCTCGGGTAGAGGTTTGTTTGCATAGGAGGGCTGATAGAATTCGAAGGGAAGAGTGAAGCCAGGCAGACGATAGTATCTGTCACGGAAGGTGCGGCGTCTTGCTTGGTTCTCAATGACTCTCAGGTCCACGATGACAAGTGGTTGGTTGCTTGCTTCATAGTATTTGCTACCTTCCTGGCGCGGACAATAGTCAGTATAGATATACACCTTGTCCAGGTTTGGCAGATGGTTGTACTTTTCCTTCTCATCATCAGACATGTGATAGGATGCCGTATGGCTATTTCTTCTGATTTCCATTTCGTAGTTCCGCTCTTGGTTCATATCACCGATATAATAACGGGCGACATTGAAGGCAAAATCAGCTGCGTCGGTGAAGTAACCATTGCACAGACCTGCGTCTGATACGGCATTGAAGGCGTCATAGGCATCAACAACATAGGCAGGCTTTTTGGCATCAAAGCGTGTGTAGGAATTCTTCTTGGCAGTTACTGTTACAGTCTGAAGCATTCGTGCGTCGTCGTAAAGCCAGTCTTCGTTGATTGCTGTTCCTTTGGGTGCCTCGGCCAGATGTTTCTGATACCATGTGTATGGTTTTACGAAACGCGGATTGTATTGGTCAAGCTTTACGTAATAGTCGGGGTAGTTGATTTCCCCATTGATGTCTTCGCTGCTTCCAACCCACATGTAGCGGTCAAATTTCTCTTTGCTCCAGTTAGATGTGTCTGCTGCCGCAAGATGGAAATTGCATCCTTCGAAGAAGCGTGGACTCTGGATGCTGAACCGTGAGTTCTTGGTGAGCATGTCTCCTGTGACTCCTTGTTCTGAGCCAGCTTTGGTAAACTCGGCGTGTACAAGTATGGGACGTTTCTGCTTGGTGGTTGTGCTCCAGTATCTGCCATGGATGTTTCTTGCAGAGGGAGCGTCGTTGCGCCGTTGCAAATTGTCGCTTTCTTTGCCGAACTTGTCCATCTCCTCCCTAACGTCCTTGATTTTGTCTCCGTTGACATTCTCGGCCACGCTGTTGCGCAGACTCTTGTCGGCCTTTTGTGCCTCCCGTTCACTTTCGGTCGTCATATCCTTCTCCATGGTTTTGTTGGTCTTCTCCTCCAGTTCTGTCAGCATTGCTGTGGCTTGGTATTTGTTTACTGTGCCGGTCATCAGAGGTGTTCGTTCGGGTTGGTGTAATAGTTCGAAGGCGCCAGGGGTGGCCATTGTGCTCCAGTCATATCGTCTCCATCCTTGTATCATGAGCAGAAGGTCAAGTGCCCGCTGGTGTTCTGGATCATCTTTTTCAAAGAAGTATCTGGGGTTTTCTATGAATCCTTTTATCTGGCTGCAAAGAAGCATTTCTGTCATGATGTTGTTGTTGTCATACAGATATTCCGTGTGGGCGGCATCCCTTACGGCTACGCTTACGCTGCTGCCAGGCACTCCTCCCTTGATTTGGACTTCCACGGGCGCAAAAGGTTCGGTCTCCTGTTTACTCAGACCACTGAATGACAGGGTGTTTCCTGTGCTTGTCTCTCCGTCTTTGACAAAAAAGAGACGGTCGGCCCATATGATTCCTTTGTTGTCAAATACGGTCACCTGATTCACGCCTGTCCGCATGGACTGGGTGTTTAGGGTTATGGTGTGCTCTTTTCCTGCTTCCAGTTCTCTGAAATCCTGTTGCACCCCTTGGCACATTACCGTAAGGCCCAATGTCTCCTGAGCAGCCAGTCCTACACATGCCAGATGGATGCGGACTTTCCCTTCGGTTTGGTCTACTTGTATGGCACATCCGTCGGTTTGTACTTTGGGCAGTTTGATCTTGACATTTTGTTCACCCGAGGTGAATTGTGCTGTATAGGCCACGTCTTCCTGAGGCACGAAGGTGAATGTTCCTCTGCCTCTGTTTTCAGTTTTCGAGGTTGCCACCTGTTTCCCGTCGGGGCTTGTCACCACCACGTTTCCTTCCTTGTGCAGTCCTTCTTCTGTACATCCTTCCCATGCAACACGGCAGGGCACTCCTGCCACGAGGTTTCCTCCTTCGGGATAGACAGTCAGTTCCAGTTCAGGGGTATCTCCATTGGTGCTTGTTCTTTTCCTTAACGGACGTAATGTCATGTTGTGTTCGTACGCGCCATCTACTTTAGGCTTGTCGTACACGGGGAAGGTCCTGCTGTAGAGTTTTTCGTAATCGATGTAGTAGTCCTGCGCATAATTGCGTCTTACGAACCATTGTTCGGCAAGTTTCGTGTGCGGATGGTTAGTAATGCCCCAGTTGAGCATCCAGCGGGTGTACGCTCTTAGTTCGTAGAAACCGCTATATAAAGTGTCGGGCAGAAGAAACGATCCATGGCATTGGCCGTTTTTCATCTCCAGTTGTTGCCGTTCCACCAGATAGCCATCTTGGTTGTACAGGTCGGCATAGAGCACTCCGCTTACTCCGCTGGGTTTCCTGGTGTCTGAACGTTGCACGTAGGCCTTGTAATAGATAGTGTCTCCCAGGAAGTAGCAGTTGTTGTCCAGATGAACGAAAATCTGTTCTTGGGGAATGCCTTTCCCAAATCGGGCAGCTCTATCTGCCCAGCCCTCAAGGGTGGTGGGCATATTGTTCGCGTTGTTTTGTGAGATGGCAGCTATGCTGTTGCATAGCAATATGGTTAGGATAAAGCAGAACTTCTTTGTCATGATGCCTCTGGCGTTTTTGTCTTGATCGGCCAATCTCGTTTGCTGATTCCTCAGTATATGATGGGAATGCCTCTCCTGTGGCCGGATCTCTGTGTTGACGGGTTGGTTGCAGTTTGATATTTTGTGCGTGTGCACAGGGCTTGTCATCGCCCTACGTACATGCTTTGATAGTATTTCTCGTATTCTCCTGATGTAATGTTGTCCAGCCACTCCTGGTGGTCCAGATACCATCGAACGGTTTTCTCTATGCCTTCCTCAAACTGTAGGCTTGGTTCCCATCCCAGTTCTTGCTGTAACTTTGTGCTGTCAATGGCATATCGTGCATCGTGTCCAGGCCGGTCGGTCACATAGGTGATGAGGTCCATGTCAGCACCTTCCTTGCGTCCCAGCAGTCGGTCAACGGTATTGATGATGACTTTGATGATATCGATGTTCTTCCATTCGTTGAAGCCTCCGATGTTGTATGTCTCAGCCACTCGTCCTTGGTGGAAGATGAGGTCTATGGCTCGTGCATGGTCTTCCACGTATAGCCAGTCGCGTATGTTCTCGCCCTTGCCATATACAGGTAGTGGCTTTCTGTGCCGTATGTTATTGATGAACAGAGGGATGAGTTTCTCCGGGAACTGATAAGGACCATAGTTGTTGGAACAGTTGGTTACGATGGTAGGCATACCGTAGGTGTCGTGGTAGGCACGCACGAAATGATCCGAACTGGCTTTGGAAGCAGAATAGGGGCTATGTGGGCGGTATGATGTATCTTCGTGGAAGAACTGGTCTCCATAAGCAAGGTGATGCTGGGTGCTGCTTGCCGCTGTCGTATAAGGCGGCTCTATGCCTTCGGGACGGTTCATCTCCAGTGCTCCATACACTTCATCGGTACTTATGTGGTAGAATCTTTTCCCTTCGTATTTTTCAGGAAGGCTTTCCCAATATTCCCTGGCGGCCTGCAGGAGTGTGAGCGTACCCATCACATTTGTGCGCGCAAAGGTAAAAGGATCCTTGATGCTTCGGTCCACGTGACTCTCGGCAGCCAGATGGATGATGCCGTCCACACGCTCTTCTCTTATCAATCGGCTTACTCCCTCGTAATCACAGATGTCCATGCGCACGAATCGGTAGTTGGTTCGCATTTCCACATCCGAGAGGTTGGCCAGGTTTCCTGCATACGTCAGTTTGTCAAGGCAGATGATCTTATAGTCGGAATATTTGTTCACGAAGAGGCGTACTACATGATTTCCTATGAATCCTGCGCCACCTGTGATGATGATTGTACGTTTCATATTATTGGTATTATATGTTTGCCTTGATGTTGTTGATACACTTCTGTAGGGATTCTGTCCAATAAGGGATGGGCAGATGGAAGGTTTGCTTGAACTTGGTCTTGTCCAGTACGGAATAGGCCGGTCGCTTGACAGGTGATGGATATTCTTCGCTATGACATGGGGTGATGTGGCATGATTCGTGCCCTGACATCTTACGTATGGTCATGGCAAAGTCGTACCAACTGCATACTCCCTCGTTACTATAGTGGTAGGTGCCGGTGTTGCCTCTCCACGATTCCTGGTCGAGAATTGTGGTAATGGCTTGTGCGAGGTCCAGCGCATAGGTAGGTGTGCCAGTCTGGTCAAAGACCACGTTGATTTGAGGTTTTTCGGCAGTAAGTTTCAGCATGGTGCGGCAGAAGTTCTTTCCGTATTCGCTATAGAGCCATGCTGTGCGCAGGATGAGGTGGTCCACACCGGAATTTCGTATAGCTTGTTCTCCACGCAGTTTCGTATGTCCGTATACTCCTGTGGGTGTGCCTTTCTGTTCCTCGGAACATGGGGTGTTGTAGGGCTCCAGCCCAAAAACATAATCGGTACTGATGTGCACCAGGAGTCCGTTTGTTTCGCGCATGACTTGTGCTAGGATGGCAGGCGCCAGGGCGTTGACACGTTCTGCTGTGGCGGCAAGGACCGAGTCCGTTTCGCATGCATCCACGTTAGTCCAGGCTGCGCAGTTGACAATTGCCCCTACCTGTTCGCCTTTTACAATGCTCTCTACGGCGGTCCTGTCTGTTATGTCCAGCAGGATCGTTTCCAGTCCTTCTGCGGACATGGCATCGGTAAATATGTAATGATGACGGCTTTCCTGTGCCGTCTTTCTCATTTCTCTGCCAAGTTGGCCATTTGCTCCAGTTACCAGTATGTTCATGGCGTTACTTCCTTCTTTGTCTTGTGCAACGATTAGTCTTGGTCGTGCCTTCCGTATCTCTTTACCTCTTCGATAACCTGCAGGAGGTATTGCCCATACTGGTTCTTGAGCATGGGCTGTGCCAGCTGGCGCATCTGCTCTTCCGTAATCCAACCGCTCCGATAGGCTATCCCTTCCAGGCATCCGATTTTCAGACCTTGCCTCTTCTCCAGCACTTCGATGTAGGTACTTGCTTCGGAGAGTGAGTCGTGGGTGCCTGTGTCAAGCCAAGCGAATCCGTGCCCCAGGGTTTGCACTTTCAGTTCTCCATCCTGCAGGAATTGCTGGTTTACAGTTGTAATCTCGTATTCTCCTCGGGCACTTGGTTTGATGTTACGTGCCACGGAAACCACTTTGTTGGGATAGAAGTATAGCCCCACCACAGCATAGTTGCTACGTGGGTGTATGGGTTTCTCTTCGATGGAAACACAGTTGTTGTTGCTGTCAAACTCAGCCACGCCATAACGCTCGGGGTCTTTTACCCAATAACCGAATACGGTTGCCTTGCCTTCTTTTTCGGCTGTGCGTACGGCTTCGCGGAGCATGGTGCGGAATCCGTTGCCTTGGAAGATGTTGTCGCCCAACACAAGGCACACGCTATCCTCTCCGATGAAGTCTGCTCCGATGGTGAATGCCTGAGCCAGGCCATCGGGACTGGGTTGCTCGGCATAGGCAAAGCGTACGCCTATGTCGCTGCCATCGCCCAACAACCTCTTGAATCCAGGTAGGTCAAAGGGCGTGCTGATGATTAGGATATCTCTGATACCCGCTTGCATGAGGACGCTCACGGGGTAATAGATCATGGGCTTGTCGTAGATGGGCATCAACTGTTTGCTTATGCCTTTTGTGATGGGATAGAGCCTGGTGCCTGATCCTCCTGCCAGTACTATGCCTTTCATTGCTTGTGTTCTTAGTTTTGTGATGTTTTGTGCAAAAATAAGAAAAAACCATAGGCAGGCCAAATTTTTCCTGCTGATTTGTATGTATGGTTCAATAGGAAATGTCGCGTGGATATAATGGAGTGTACTCTCATTAGGGAGAGAGGCCGGAACTCATCCTCCGTTCTACTTTCTGTCAGTTTTCAACGCAAACGTTATCAAGTGCCATCGCAAATGTTTGCGTGAAAAAGTAATCCTGTTCTGGCTCTTGAAGGTATATCTTTGACGGTCTAATGAATGATTTGGGACAGAAGGCATCCAGGAGGTGTTTTGGGATGGAGGGTTATTCTCCGAATAGCAAAAAAAAGATGCTTGTGTTATGGAAGTTCCGGGATTTTCGTAACTTTGTGCTGTTTATGGTTTTTCTGGGTGCGTGAATGCTCTTTTTAGGGTCGGTATCCAGGCGAGTGTGATTAAGTGTTACCTAATGAATTTATTTGGCAGATCCTTTATGCTTTTGGCCGCTCTTTTCGTTGGCGGTATCAAAATGATTTATGCACAGGACGTGGAGTCTCTGTTGCAAGGTAGTGTTATCAGCAAGGAGTCCTCTTCGTCAGCTTCTTTGGCATTTGATGGTGATCCTTCTACATATTATTCTGCCAGTAGTGCCAATTTCCAATGGATTGGTCTTGATCTTGGCCGTCCTTGTGTCATTACCCGTATTGATTTCATGCCCAGGGGAAATGGTTCTACGGGAGCGGACCGTATGTTGCTCTCTCTTTTCGAGGGTGCCAATCGTCCTGATTTCCTTGATGCTGTCCCTTTGTATCTCATTGGCGAGACGCCTAAGCAGGGTTCATCCACGAGTGTGGACGTACAGGTGAGCCGTGGTTTCCGCTATGTTCGTTATGTAGGTTCTGCCGGTTCGTATTGCGACGTGGCCGAGCTCGCCTTCTATGGCCATGAGGGTGAGGGAGATGATTCCCATTTCTATCAGGTGACGTGTCTCCCGACGGTAAGCATTCATGTGGTGGATGATGCCGTTCCCGAGCAGAAGGGTGAGGACTTTGAGTCTTACATCACGATTACTTATGAGGATGGTACGCTTATACAGGAGTACCCCGTCCTGACACGTGTGCGGGGAAATTTCTCTGCAACGCATGAGAACAAGCCCTATCGCATCAAGTTCAACGATGGCAAGAGTCATCACATGCTTCATGGTTCGGCACGGGACGAGTCGCCGGCAAAGGCCAAGAAGTGGACTCTTATCAACAATTATGGCGACAAGACACTCATACGCAATAATGTGGCATATGAGGTGAGCCGTCGTGTGGGCATGCCTTTCACTCCCTGGTGCCGCTGTGTGGACGTGATTCTGAATGGCGATTATCGTGGATGCTATCAGCTTACCGATTATGTGGGACTTGACAAAGAGAGGATCAATATAGCCGAGATGGACGACACGTGCACAGATTCGGTCACCATCACAGGCGGTTATCTGATAGAGATGAACGGGTATGCGGCTCAGGATCCGGTCAACTTTACTTCCCGACATGGTAATCCTGTCTCGGTGAATGATCCGGATGAGAAGGATATCCAGCCCGAGCAATTCAATTACATACGCAATTACTTCAATGCTATGGAGGATCGTGTTTTTGCATCCAGTTATACTGATGTACAGACCGGCTACCGTAGGATGCTTGACCTTGACACCTTCCTCCGTTATGTCCTTGCCTGTGAATTTAATGGCAATACCGATATGATCTGGCAGGTGTTCATGTACAAGCAGCGCTCTGACAGTTTGATTTATACGGGACCTGTGTGGGACAACGACCTGGCACTTGACAACGACTATAACGTGTATCCGGGCAACCAACGTCAGGAGTGGACGTACAGGGTACGTACGGCTGGTAATTGGAGTGCTCTGGTGAGTCGTGTCCTTTCCGACCCCAACGCCATGGCGCAATTGCAGATTATCTGGGCGCAACTCCGTAGGGATTCTCTGTTTACGGCTCAGGATATGGGTGACTATGTCGATTCCTTGCGAGTGCTGGTTGATGAGAGCCAAAGGCTCAATTTCATTCGTTGGCCCTACCTTACCCAACAGTTGCATTGCAATCCTCGTGTATGGGGCACATGGGATGCCGAGGTTGATGTGGTGCGTGACTATGTCAGGGGGCGTGTGGCTTGGATGGACCGTAAACTCAACTATGGCTCTTTGCAGCAGAAGGACGGAGTATATCAGATAACCACTCCGCTTGACTTATGCACATTCAGCCAGATTGTAGCAGATGGCGAATCTGATGCCAAGGCTGAACTGCTGGCAGATTTGGATATGACGGATTTCTCTTCCCTCTTTGTGCCCATGGGTACGGAGGCTGCTCCTTATACGGGCACGTTTGATGGAGGAGGACATACCATTGACGGGTTGATCATTGATGCAGTCTCTTCTGTTGCACTCTTCGCCTATGTTTCAGGTGATTGTGTCATTTCTGACCTCTTTCTTGGTTCCCGTTCTGTGGTACGGGGCACGGATTATGTGGGTGCCTTTGTAGGTGTTGTTCAGGGCGGAACACTTGTCATGATGCGTTGTGGCAGTCAGGCTATGGTGGAGGCAAGCGGAAGTAATGCGGCATCTCTGGTTGCTCGTGTGTGTAGCGGAGCAAGTGCAACCCTGACAGATTGTTATAATGTAGGTTCTGTAGTGGCTACTTCACGAGCCAGCTCCATGGTGGCATGGTCGGAGGGTGACTTGGAGATGCAATATTGTTATAATGCAGGTTCGCTTCGTGGAGAGGAACCTGTGTGTGAGTTTGCTTTTGCTGAGGGTAAGTTCCAATTGGATGATTGTTATGACACGTTTGCCTATCAGGTTACTCATGTTCGCAAGAACGATGTACAGGGCGGAGCTTTTTGTTTCAGACTGACAGAGGGACGGGATGATTCTCCTTGGCGACAGAATATTAATAATGTTCGCGCGCAAGACCTGCATCCGGTACCTATTCCATCACATGGCTGGGTGTACAAGGATGGCTCCCTCTATACCAATATCAATCCCGATGTGACTAAGTATCGCTATTATAAGTTCGAGGTGACCGAGATACAGAGTGGCAGTCTCATCCAGTTTGCCGAGTTTGATCTCCTTGACCAAGATCTGGATGAATTGCCTGATGTTCAGATTTATGCGGGAACCGAAAGCAGCATCAGTCATGAAAACTGGTATAATCTTGCGGATGGCGATTTGGCTACCAAGTATTGTTCAGACTTTTCGGGGAAAGCTTCATTTTTCTTTGATGCGGGAAACGCCGTTGATCTTTTTGGTTACAGGATTGGGACAGCCAACGATGCCGCTTCAAATTCTGGCCGAAACCCTCTGAGCTGGACTTTGAGCGGCAGCAATACCTATACCGAAGAGGCAGGTCATGCATCGTGGACCTTGATTGACAAGCAGGTGGGGGATAATCCTTTGCCTGCTATGAACCTGATTGTCTGTGACTATCTGCTCCTGCATCCCGTGACTGGACTCTCTATGTCTTCGCCTGAGGTTAATGTATTACAAGGCGAGAACATTTTGTTGTCAGTGGAGGTTACGCCACGCAGCATGGGCGGAATACCCTTGGAGTGGCATAGCAGTGACGAGCAGGTGGCCATGGTAGATGCATCAGGCCGGGTGACGGCACTCTCTTTGGGCCAATGTGTGATAACCGCTTCGTCACCCAATTACTGTAGCGAGGTGGCTGAATGTAAGGTGAGTGTGGTGGAGGAGTTGCCGGGATACCAGTATTTCTTGCTTGCTATCGATGGGGTGCAGAAGGGAAGTACCATTCAGTTTTCGGAATTTGACCTTTTATATTCGGATATGACCGAGCATCCTTCGCTCAGCATGTATGCCAGTACAGGAGAGTATTTTAGCAATGAGATGCCAGAAAATGCGGTAGACGATGACCTTTCCACCAAGTGGTGTGGTCCTTTCCGTGGCACGGCTTACCTCTATATGGATGCCGGTATGTTGGTTCGCCCCACAGCATATCGCATCTATACGGCAGGAGACTCCGACGTGTATAGTGGACGTAATCCTTCGTCCTGGCGGTTGTATGCTAGCCGTACATGCTTGTCCACACCGGATGACGAGGGTTGGATATTGCTTGACGAGCGCGTGGATGACTCTTCCATAAGTGCCACCAGACTTACTCCGTATGACTTCCAGATTGATTATTCACAAGTTCCTGATGGCGTGGGAGAAGTATGTGACAGACCCATGATGGATTCTTCTGCTGTATATGATCTTTGGGGAAGGCGTTGGAATTCTGTATCTGAGGCGCAAAAAGCAGGAAGAATCGTTGTATCCAAGGGGAGGAAATGGGTAAAATAATGTAATTCCCCCCCCCTATGTGTTAAATAACATTAAAATTAGGGAAATAGTGTATATCCGTTTGGTAGGTAAAAAATAGCAATTAGTAATTTTGTAAGTGCGCAGGAGTACTTTCCTACATGGGGATGCGTGCGATTGCGTATAGGGAACTCAGAATAACGGAACAATTCACAAAGAGAAAGTTGGACAACGAATACCGCTTGCGTTTATATGCATGGGTGATAGGTAATGTCAACTTATGTCGTAGGCCATTACAATCATGTGACAGATGCTTATGATATGGGACGAGTCTCTTCGGATACCTTTCGAAAAAATATTAATCATATATTAACACCAAAATGAGAACCAAAATGAAGCGAAAATTAACTCTTTCGCGCTTTGTCTCTTCGGTAGCCATCGCTATGGTGATGATGCTGGCAGGACAGAGTGCAAGTGCGGCTGTGACTATCACGGCATTGAACGGTACAGGTGGTACAGGTGGTGAGGGCTACCCTGCACTTGTTGACGGAAATGTGAAGTCCAAGATGGGTCACTCATGTTTCCGGGACGATGTACGTTATGCATACATCATCTTCAAGACCTCCGAGCCCATTATCCCCACGGATTATTTCTTGGTGACAGGTACTGATACCAAATCCTATCCTAATCGTAACTGGGAGGACTGGACTATTTATGCAGCCAACTTCGCATCAGATGCAGAGGCTGTTGAGGATGCAGAATGGACGGTGGTTGACGACCGTGTGGGCGAGCTGCTTCCTGCCGAGAATTGCTATGGAGTGGACTTTACCTTCAACAAGGCTGATGGTGCCACTGCTTATCAGTATTATATGATCAAGGTGACCCGTGCCGCCAATGGAGCAACCGATGTGTGGCTGCAGATGAGTGAGTTCGGATTCGGCACTTACGATGCATTCATCAATTCTACTCCCATTATCTATACAGCTCTTGATGGTACGCGCAACAATACCGACGGTGAGGGTTTGTGGGCTCTTTTCGATGGTAATGACAATACCAAATGGGGTAATGGCCTTGATGTAAGTTCCGATTGGGGCAAGGATGGAAAGGGCGCTTATGCTATCTTCAAGTCCTCTCGTCCCATAGCACCCACTTATTACAAGTTGGTGACAGGTACCGACAATGCGGCCTGGAACCATCGTAACTGGAAGGAATATCGCATCTATGCTATTGCCGAGACAGACGAGAGCAAACTCACACGTAATTCTGATGCCTGGATTCTGCTTGACGACAAGAATGTGGGCGAGGATGTTCTCCCTGACAAGAACTCCTATACTGTATATCTGACCCTCTCTGAGGAGAATACCACCAAGTACACGTACTTCAAGGTGGAGATTGCCTCTATTCAGTCGGGTGATGGCTACATGCAGATGAGCGAACTTGCTCTGGGTGATGCAGGCCAGATGGCATTGGACCGGGACAAATCTTATCAGACATATGTTTCCGCAGTAGATCTCTCCATGACTTTCCAGACTTCGCTCAAGGAAGAGTATCAGGCACTTCTTGTCAAGCTGAATTCTGCTTCTGATATCTTTGAGGTTCAGAAATGCGCAAGTGAGCTTGAAGCTCTTCGTCCAAACATTTCTTCTAGTATCACTGCTTATGCATCTTTGGCAAGTGTGGCTGAGGTAATGTCGGTTCATTACAATAATCATAATTGTATTACCGGTGATGGTCGTAAGATTATTGGCGACTATCTGAATGAAACCATTGCTCCCAACGACATATATCCCAATGGTTCTTATCCTTATATTATGGCCAATGCCCTGTTGAATGTGGATGAGTTGAATGCAGAGGTACGCAATGCCGGTGCTATGCTTGAACTCTACGCCAACGACATGACAGAGGGTGCTATCGTATGTGAGTTGCATGGTTTGGCAGGTAGAAACACCAATGAAAGTGAGGGCTATGGCGCACTCTTCGACAAGGATAACGAGACCAAGTGGTGTACCACCGACTTGAATGCGCCCTTGTATGTGGTGTTTGTGGCCGATGAGCCCATCACTCCCACTTACTATAAGTTGACCACAGCAAATGATACCGGTGGTGATCCGGGCCGCAACTGGAAGACCTGGAAGATCTATGGTGCAAACTTTGATTCTGACGAGGACGCAACCCGTGAAGCCGATGGATGGACACTCATTGACGAAAAGAACAATGTTGGTACAGACCAATTGCCTGCTGCAAACTTCACAGATGCATATTTCTCTCTTTCCAAGCCTTCTGCAACACCCTATAAATACTATAGGATTGAGGTTGAGGCTGTGATGTCTGGTGAGAAGCAACAGATGGCTGGTTTTGAATTTGGTAACGAGGCCAACCGTATTATGCTCCGTAATGACAAGTATGCTGAGATGGAGACCTTTGATACGGATGTGATGGCATACAGAGCATTCATTGATGATTACAGGAATTCTCTGGAGAGCCTCAAGAAGAGTACAAGCATCACAGAAATTGGCAGTTATGTGAACACGTTGAGCAGCCTGCAGGACAAGATTAATGCAAGTGCTGAGCTCTATATAAAATACGATTCTGTATATTCTGAACTTGAGAGTGTTGAAACCAACTTCTCTGACTATGAGCATGTAGGTCCTTGGGTAGAAAGCTACATCAACGAAAACGTGGCTCCTGGTATCGTATTCCTCCGTGGAACCCATGCTTATATCGTGGAGAACTGTCAGTTGGACGACGATGCTGTCAAGGCTGAAATCACCTATCTGTCCAGTCTTATCGCTGCATCAGAGGATTCTGAGACCACACGCTTCATCGTGTTGGGTGGCAGAGGCAAATGGAATGACAATGAGAACTGGGCCAAGTTGGTTGACAACAACTATGAAACCAAGTGGGGCTGTAATTTCAACGAACTGGAACTTCCTTATGCCATCTTCCGCTCTCTGGAGCCTGTCAACCCCTATTTCTACACATTAAATACAGGAGCTGATACGGAGACTTATACAGGCCGTAACTGGAAAGACTGGAAGATATATGCTGCCAACTTCGAGGGCGATGGTGAGGCTACATTCGATGCAGAGGGCTGGGTATTGGTTGACGAGAAGACCAACGTAGGCCAGAATCGTCTGAAACCTACCAACAATACTGCTTCTTACTTCGGATTCAGCAGTGAGACTACTGTTCCCTATACCTACTACATGGTAGTGATAGAGAAGGCTTATTCTGGCAATGCCCAGCAGATGCAGGAACTTCACTTCGGTACACCTGATGAGTTTGAGGTAATCAAGGAGGATTACAAGAGTCAGGCTTCTGAGTTCGTGACTGACGTTATTTGCGAGCAACGTCTGATTGAGGAGTACAACGAGGTGGTTGATGGCTTGGATGAGATCGTAAATATGGAGGCTCTCTTCCGTGCCCGTGATATGATCCTGAATCTGCAGGATAGTATCAACGCTTCTGCGGCCTCTTATCAGAGCTATATGGATGCTGTGGAGGCTCTGAAGAACTTCCTGAGCGAGAATCCTGGTGTACAGGGTCCCACGCTTGATAAGATCAATACCTACGTAGGCGACAAGGCTGTTGAACCTTCTGAGGACCAGTATCCTCGTGGCTCTTACACTTACATCATCGAGGAGTGCGTACTCAATGACTCTCTCCTGGCTGAAGAGATTGCATTCGTTGAATCTATGAAGAAGGCTCTTGTGGCTGAAGGCTATGTTGCAGGTACAGAGATTACTTCACTGGTAAGCGATCCCAACCTGGCTGCAGGCGGTGAAGGCTGGAGCCAGACAGCATACTCCTATGGTACTTATGACGGCGTGTCGGCAGGTGAGTTCTGTAACGATAAACGTATCTTTGACATCAACCAGACTCTCTCTGGCTTGAAGGATGGTTACTATGAGGTGCGCATCAACGCTGCGTTCCGTCCTGCAGGTGACACCACCAGCACCAACTATCGTGCCATTGTGTATGCCAACGAGGCCAAGATTTATGCTCCTGCCGTAATCGATGAAATGGTTGCCAAGGATGACGCTGTGGATGGTGAGAACTGTCATATCAGCGGCTCAATTCCCGACAAGGCCATCACCGATATCATGGGCGATACGATTGGCTATGTCATCTGGGGCGTACACGGAAGTACCGTAGCTTTCAACAGTGGCCGTTATGAGAATGTGCTTGTTGCCAAGGTGACCGATGGCAAGTTGACCTTAGGCTTCAAGAACGATGGAACTCCCGATTATACCAATGGTAAGGGCGACTGGGCATCCATGGGCAATACACGTGTTTTCTATCTGGGTGCAGATGAGAACGAAGTTGTAAATGCCGCTTATGATCGTGCTTTGGCTTGTCAGGCAAAGCGTGCGGCTGTGATTGGCGAATACCAGGCCGAGGATCCCAATGACTTCAGGCATACTCCCAACTTTAGCCAGGCAGAAAGAGTTGCTGTGGCAGAAGCGGCTGCGTCCATAGAGACTGCTACTACTGTTGCTGCCAAGGCTGAGATACAGGCTACCTTCAGTGGTCTTTGCGAGTCAATCAATGCCACCAAGGACGCTTATGTGAAGAGCATGGAGGGTTCCCAGAATGTATATGATAAGTGGGCTGATAACACAGTCTTGAGCAGTTATGATGAACTCATAAATGATGTCTATGAAGTACAGGACGAGCTGATTATGGGTAGCTATAGTGCTTCGGAGGCCCTTGCCGCCAAGGAGGCTCTCTATGCCAAGTGGCCCGACTATCTCAAGGTGACCAATGCCGAGGATATGGGCTACGTTGAGGATGCTCCGTTCTCATACGTTGTGACCGCTACCACTTCCCGTCCTTATCTGATTGCTTCAGGTTTCTATGAGAGACTGGATTCCACCAAGTGCATTCTGAAGTTCGAGTATAAGAGTGAGTCAGCTCTGCAGGGCAGCCGTTTCTATTTCGGTACTCCCTCCATTTCTTCGACTCAGTTGCTTGATGCTGATGGCTTCAGTGCCGCAGATGATTGGAAGACAGTGTACTTCTATATTGAACCAGCCCTCAGGAACTGGTCCTTCGGTGACCTTGAAGATGTCATCCGTTTTGACCTGGGTAGTAATGTGACAGACGGTACCGTTATCAATGTCCGTCATCTGCAGTTCATCAGCCAGAAGCAGATGGAGTCAGAGAGCGGTGAGATTACCTATCCCACAGCCATAGGTTCAGTCGCAGAGACAACTGCTCCTGTTGTGAAGGGCATCTTCAATCTCTCAGGACAGCGTGTAAGCCGTGCCGAGAAAGGAATCTACATCATCGATGGCCGCAAGGTTTTGGTGAAGTAACGTTCTCAATATTATCAATCCTACCGGGAGACCGCAAGCAGGTCTTCCGGTAGGGTTATCTCATAACCATAGATGTATTCAACCATAAAACAGTCATCATCCATGCGTCAGTTCCTTTTCTTGACCATGTCTGTGTTCCTGGTTCTCGCCTCATGCACCGAGGATGTGGACACCTCGGCACGATATGTCTTCAAGGATAACACCGTGGCCAGTTATATGGAGGGTCACGAGGTGTATTCCGAGTATTTGGCGTTGACCAAAAAGGTCACTATGAGTGATCTGTCAGCTACTACCGTGTATCAGATTCTCACGGCCAGAGGCAACTATACATGCTTTGCTCCTACCAACGAGGCCATCCATGCTTATCTGGAGGACTTGGTTGAGCAGGAACTCATCACTTCTCCCTCATGGGATTCCTTTACCGACAGCACCAAGCTCGACTCTATTCGTAAGGTGATTGTCAAGAACAGCATTATCGATGGCGGTGACGTCGAGACGCAGCGTTATACCCTTGCTCTCTTCCCCACCGAGAACAATTCCGAGTTCCCCTTGCCCAATCTCAATGACAAGAGACTCACCTATTATTCTCCTCAGGATCTTCCCGACAGCATATATATCAATCGTGACTGTCCAATAAATATAAACAACCGCGATATCCAGCTTATCAATGGCGTGCTTCATCAGATGGAGAAGGTGATTGCTCCTGCCGATGTGACGTGTGCCCGATATTTCCGGGATGTCATTGATAAGGGAACCGAGGGTTATCTTACCTTTGCCAAGTGCTTGTTGGCATGCGGTCTGATGGATACTCTGTCGGCAGTAAGGGATGAAGTTTACGAGCGCCTTTATCAGACTAATGCTATTCCCGATCTGGAGAAATACATGAGCAAGGGCTTCAGCGACAAGTCCGGCGACAGCAATTCCGACGCCTTGGCTCCTGAGCATCGCAAGTACGGTTTTACACTCTTTCTCGAGACTGATGACTTCTGGCGGGAGCAGGGTATTGATCCCACAGCCTCTGATGTACCTCAGCAGGTCATGGAGTGGGTGCTCAATAATCAGCAATACTCCAACGAGGATGTCTTCACCACTGATGAACATTTTTCCTCCAGTGAGAATCTGCTCAACCAATGGGTTACCTATCACATCCTGCCCATGCGCCTGCAGGCCAATAAACTGGTGTACCATTGCAATGAGCTTGGCTACTCCATCAGTAATCCCTACCGCTACACCCTTCCTGTGGTGGAATGGTATCCCACGATGGGTAAGCCCCGCCTGCTGAAGCTTATCGAGACAAAGGCCAGCAACGGAGTCTACCTCAATCGCTTCCCCAACCTTGACAATGGTCTCAAGGGTACGGGCTTCGAAACCAGTTGTGATGAGGATAAGGTAGGCTGTTATGTGGATCGTTCCAATGACCTTACTGTTGTCAATGATATAGAGAATGCCTGCATTTACCCCATTGACGCTCCCTTGGCATATACCGATGCAGTCCGTGACAACCTCCACCGCGAGCGTATCCGCTTCGATGGCATGGCTTTGTTCCCCGAGGCAGCCACCAATGGTATCCGCCGTGCCGAATCTACCGAGGACCGCTATCAGCATGTCTATATCCCGGCAGACAAGTACTATCGTTATTTTAGCAATATGCGTATCATGAGCGAAGATACCAACTTCATCTACTTCAATGGTTATAAGGTCAATTGGGCCAATTATACCCAGGATGAGATGAAGGCCATCGGTCATTACGACATCATGTTTCAGTTGCCTCCTGTACCGCGTTTAGGAACATACGAACTGCGTTATAAGACCCTTGCTACAGGTGCACGCGGTATCGTACAGATCTATTTTGGCAGTGATCCTGACAATCTGCCGGTGGCAGGTATTCCCATTGATATGACCAAGGGTCTGGTGGAGGCTTTCGGTGAGAGTTCCGACTGGAGCGAACTTACCGATGAGAGCCGTGACGAGGAAGAGATCTATGAGATAGATCACAACCTGCGCAACCATGGCCTGATGAAGAGCGCCCGCCACGAGGTGCACGAGGGCAACACCTCGCTTACGGCCCGTGATGACTCGCGTTGCTGCCGACATATCATCGTGCGTCAGACACTCGATCCCAACAAGACATACTATGTACGCTTCAAGAGTGTGCTTGATTCGGACAAGAAGGAACTGTACATGGACTATATGGAATGGTGTCCTAAGGAAGTGTACGATAACCCGGAAAATCCGGAGGATGTCTGGTAAACAACAGAGGCTATGCCGCAACAGAGAGTTGCGGCATAGTTTTGTTAGCAGGTATGGAGCTTCGTCACATTACTGCAGTTTTTTGGGAAGCAGATACACTTCGTCCTCAAAGGCTGATGTACTTCCCAGCAACGCAGGTACACCTTTTCTATAGGGTCATTTCATGCCCCGAAATCGTTTGTGGGATTTTTCGTCAATTTTGCCCATTTTCGACGCAAACGTTTGCGTGAAAGAGTCATCTTTTACGAGATATTGAGGACAGAGCGAACTGGTGGCTGCTTTGCGCTTGTCTGTCCCTGTTGTTTCTGTTTGAGAGAAGAAATGAAGTTGGCTCAGTAGAAAAAGCTGAGGATTGAAGAGCAGGTTGCATGGGATACAGTCCCCGACTTTGTGATTCGCGGCTTCAGTCACTCTGCATATTAGGGGGATTATATATCATTCCGACAAAACTCCGAAAAGGAATAGCCTTTTTCCCGCATACGTTTGTGGGAAGGATTGCAAACGTATGCGTCGAAACCGTATCAATCATCAGCCAGCCAAAAAACATTTTCCTGCAAGGTTTTCCCTATGATTTTTCTACTGACCCTTTTTTACATCGGCATCTTCTCGAAACAAGCAAATATATCTTCTCTGAGACATGGCCCAAATCGTTCCTCGGGTTTCTGACAATTTTGCCTGTTCGAGGTCCCGTAGTTTTTCAGAGCCTCTATTCCAGCAAGGTCGGGCTTGAGTGTATCCCTGGAGTATGGCCAGGAGGAGGGCTCTCTTTCTTGAAAACGTCACATGTACCCTTGCCCCAAGGAAGGCTGACATGAGAAACAATGTTTCTGCCAGCAGACAGATGGTAAAGTTTCAGAACTGTCTTTGCTAAAATTTGTACTACCACCATATTTGCTTCCCGTTCTTGAATGTGAAGATGCGCTCATCACAGCCTTTTGTCAGGTCTCGAAGCAAATACAATCCTTTCGCAGGAACTTTGTCAAAAGTTATTTCTGGATGCTGTGCTTTTTTCTTTCCCACGCATTTCCATTGTGACTTATCCCAATAGTATAAGCCATACAAATCACCAATCTCAATGCTGTTTCCGTCTCCTCGTCCATAATAGATGATATGGTCTATCTTTACTGGCTTCCCAAAGTCTAATCCTGCCCAGCAACCTTCTCCTCGAGGCGCGTCGAATGCAGTAAGAATATCGTCATCAAACACTTTTTCCCGTGTATGTAGGCTGTCATTACCCCACGAACCTACTGTGCCAATGACCTTACCACGCAGCTTGGTGGTATCTTTGTCCTTATAAAAGGACACTTCGGCAATACTGCAGAAGGAAGCATACCGATGGGATATGTATCTCCAATACCTATATGGTGGAATGCTGTCGGCGATGCCCACTTCCACGCCTTCAGAGCACCCTTCTTTTATTTTATGCACCGTCTGACAGATGCTGAAGTCTGCTCTGTCTGAAGCCTGGAACTCCCCGCCCTGCAATCGGGGTATATATTCGTATGAGTATTCCATTACCGGGTATTTCCTCCTTAGTGTCATGCTCTTTTTTGCACGCAGGTTTGGTACAATATACTCAACAAGCCCATCATAATGCAGGATAAACGGATTGGATATAGGTTCCAGTTCTCCGTCTTCCTTGTAGCAAGCAGGCAAATATACAATGTTCAGTCCCATGTCGTGGAAGAGAACCTTGTCATTATGTACCTTGCCATAAGCCACGGGAACCCAATCCCGGTTGTCAAATGTGAGCAGATAGACGTATTTCCCGTTCATTCCCTTTGCCCCGGCAGCAACATCATGGCATGATATGTGCTCCCTTGTGACATCCTGCCATACGGTGGTTATTACATGACGTGATGGCTTGGCATATGATATAAGTACTCACAACCCAAATGACAGGCATCTTATATGGATATGAGAACATGGCACAGATGCCTATGACCGTGCAGATACAGATGAACAGTTTCTTGTGATTGCTGTTGCATCCTGCCAAAATTTTCAGCAGTCCCCCAAGGGCAAACAACAACAGAGTCAGTCCTGGCAAACCGTATTTGACGGCAAATAGAAGATATTCGTTGAACGGATGACTTATGTTATCGGCCAAGATTGAGAAGGCTGAGCCGGGGTGCTGCATGAAATACGCTGCCTGATAAGGCATGTAGTGGGCATCAAATCCATCTGTCCCCCATCCTGTGATGGGCTTGTCCATAATCATGTGGATGCAGTTGATCCATATCAATATCCTTCCGTTTGCGGAATCATTCTTCACATAATATAGCACTATGAGGAGTGGGACAAGAATTAACACAGGAAAAACAGCCTTTCGATAGGCTTTCCACAACGAGTGCTCAATTGTGGCAGGTTTCACAAATATCATAAAAAAGGAACAGAGCCCTGCCAGAATTCCCATCCTGGAGGTACAGAGCACAAGGAAGATAACCTGTAGGGAAGTCAGCG
>JBJEKL010000085.1:0-3110 GCA_051878615.1 Bacteroidaceae bacterium
CCGTAAAAATCCGTGTTAAAAAGAAAATTGTCCTGCGGCGTACTGCCCTTAACTTCGTTAAGCCAAATGAGCAAGGACAAGTTTACTTGTACTATGCCATGGCGAGAACTGACGAACGAGCGAGAGAATAGCGAAGCCTGCTTCAGCTCTTCCGAGCGAGGAGGAGGAAGACAAGGTCAAAACGAAGGCGAAGCCAACAACGTTAAAGGCAGTACACCAGATTTATCAAGTGGGTCATAAAGAACTGCACGTCCGACATCTGTAAAGAAAAAGGAATGCGTCCCGTTTGTTCCTGTGAGTTTTCCCGTTGAACCGCCCAAATCCCAACAGGAATGCCCTTTTGGACGCAAACGTTTGCAAGCGCGCTCGCAAACGTTTGCGGGAAGGGTTTCAAACGTTTGCGTCGCCCTTTGCAAACGTTATACTTTTTCCGGGCAAATTATAGCATACCGCGAATCAAACGGTTTCTCTTGGGCGTGTCCCATTATCTGTAAAAAAATTCTTCCACTATCGGTAAATGGTGGCACGTGATGCGTCCTGCAGACAGATTGCCTGGAGGGCAGCAGGGTGGGTGAGAGAGTTGATGACCAGGCACACCTCCACTTCGTTTCGGTGTACGCTGGTTACTCATGGTAGTGCCCTCCAGGCACCGGAGCTTTATGGGTAGCATTTCGGTCCTGTAAGCCAACGGGAAGGCATCACATCACACAAGTACTCCGAAGCACTCTGGTGCCTGGAGGGCACTACCATCAGTAACCGGGGGCAACGCCCTCGGTCATTGACATCTCTCTCCAAGCCCTGGCTGGAATCTCGGCTGCACTCGGCATAGTCGGAGCAAGCTCCACTCTGCTCTCATTTGCACGAGATTTCCAGGCTAACTGTCCTGTAGGCCAAACCAGAGAAATACGGGAAGCCCCGCCCCTGATTGACCATCAACCAAGAGCGGGGCTTCACCTGTATGTACCGGCACCTATGCGTCAATCTGGGCAAAGGTGGCGTTCTGTTCGATGAACTCGCGACGAGGACCTACATCCTCACCCATCAGCATGGAGAAGACATAGTCGGCGCTGGCAGCATCGTCAATGCTCACCTGCTTCAGCAGACGACGGTCGGGATCCATGGTGGTCTCCCACAACTGCTCAGGCTTCATCTCACCCAAACCTTTGTATCGCTGGGTGAACATGCCATCCTCCTTGCCTCCGTTGTACTTCTCCATGAAGCGCAGACGATCGGCCTCGGTGTAGCAGTATTCCTCCACATTGCCCACGCGACAGCGATAGAGAGGAGGAGTGGCTATATAGAGATGACCCTTCTGGATAAGTTCGGGCATATAGCGGTAGAAGAGTGTCATGAGCAGCGTGTCGATGTGCGAACCATCGACATCGGCATCGGTCATGATAATCACCTTATAATAACGCAACTTCTCGTAATTGGCTTCCTTGCTGTCCTCACCAAGACCGAAACGGACGCCCAATGCCTGGATGATATTGTTCACCTCCTCGTGCTCGAAGGCCTTGTGCCACATCACACGCTCCACATTGAAGATCTTACCGCGAATGGGCAGAATGGCCTGGAACTGACGCTTGCGTCCCTGCTTGGCCGAACCACCTGCTGAATCACCCTCGACAATAAAGAGTTCGCAGTTGGCCGCATCACGGTCAGAGCAGTCAGCCAGTTTACCAGGCAGACCGCCACCACCCATGGGACTCTTGCGCTGGACACTCTCACGTGCCTTGCGTGCCGCCACACGTGCCGTAGCAGCCAATATGACCTTGTCAACAATGAGTTTGGCCTCACGGGGATGCTCCTCCAGATAGGTAGAGAGAGCCTCACCCACAGCCTGCTGTACGGCTCCTGCCACCTCACTGTTACCCAGCTTGGTCTTGGTCTGTCCCTCAAACTGCGGCTCGGCCACCTTGATGGAGATGACAGCCGTAAGACCCTCGCGGAAATCCTCACCGCTGATCTCCACCTTGTTCTTGGTCAGCTTCTCCAGTTCCTTCACACACTCCTTTTCGGCATAAGTCTTCAGAGTGCGTGTGAGTGCCGTGCGGAAACCCTGCAGATGTGTACCGCCCTCGATGGTATTGATATTGTTGACGTAGGAATGGAGATTCTCGCTGTAACCGGTATTGTACATGATGGCCACCTCGATGGGCACTCCCTGCTTCTCGGTGCAGAGATAGATGACATCATCGAAGAGGTGGGTACGGCTGCTGTCCACGAAGCGGACGAAATCACGCAGACCGCCATCGCTGTAATACTTCTCTGTGCGGGTCCTGCCTTCCTCATCGGGACGCAGGTCGGTGAGCGTGATGGTGATACCCGCATTCAGATAGGCCAGTTCGCGCATACGGTTGGCCAGCACATCAAAATCATAGGTGGTGGTGGTGAAGATGCTTCCATCGGGCCTGAACTGCTGACGTGTACCGCGCAAGGCAGTCTCCCCCACGACCTTCACAGGATAGAGGGCCTTGCCGCGCTCATATTCCTGCTGATAGATCTTTCCGTCACGGAACACCTGGGAAAGCATATGTGTGGAAAGGGCATTCACACAGCTGACACCCACACCATGCAAACCACCGCTCACCTTGTAACTACCCTTGTCGAACTTACCACCGGCATGCAGCACGGTCATCACGACCTCGAGGGCACTGACGCCTTCCTTCTCGTGGATATCCACAGGGATACCACGTCCGTTGTCCTGCACGGTGATACTGTTATCTTCGTTGATAGCCACCTCAATATGAGTACAATAGCCTGCCAGTGCCTCGTCGATCGAGTTGTCCACTGTCTCGTACACCAAGTGATGAAGACCCTTCTTGCTGATGTCTCCGATGTACATCGCCGGGCGCTTACGGACAGCCTCCAAGCCTTCCAAGACCTGAATATTGGAGGCACTATACTCCGCACTGTTCTTTTGTATTTCTTCCATTTCCATAAATGTATCTTATCCTTGCATTTGAACATGCAAATATACAATTTTTTTTTGATTCGGACAGACAGAAAAACAAGAATATAGTCGTGTTTCAAAGAGGCTCACCCGACAAATCAGGGAGGATGGCCGTACACCGCAGGATTTTTTCCTTAAACACGGATTTGGACGGATA
>JBJEKL010000086.1:0-3081 GCA_051878615.1 Bacteroidaceae bacterium
ATGTCAAGGACAACCTGCTTCCGTGCGGGCTTGACGCGCAAGGCGTATGGGACATGATGAAAGCCCATGCGCCGATGAAAAATAATGTTATCCGCATTGAAATCAGCCCGGCTAAGGAACATACAAAGGACTTCACCATGCAGGACTGGCAGCAGTTGTGGGATGATTTTGTCCGGGAGTATGACAAAATAGAGATGGCGGATGACGACGGAAAGGTGTATTCACACAAAACAAACCTTGCGAACAGCATCTACACTGTGTGGCTTCATCTTGAATCCGACAGCAGGATTCCACATCTTCATGCCGCCGTATGCCGTAAAGACTGTGACGGCAGGACGAACAACGACCACAAGATACATATCCGTGCACATGATGCGGCACAGGCTGTAGCCATCAAGCGGAGCTGGATGACAGCGATGGAAATCCACAAAACAAACGCCGTCAAGATTGCTGAAGATATGATGGGCATCCTGTGTGCGATGCCGTCATGGTCATGGGACGATTATGCTGCAAGGGTACAGGCAAAGGGTTACACACTCAAAGAACGTAAAGATGACAAGGGTGTCATAAAAGGATATACGATTGGAAAAGGCAAAGCCAAGTTCAAGGCATCCGAACTTGGCACAGGCCGCAAGCTCATGGCATCGAAGATTGAAACAACCTGGCAGAAACTTCACAGCCAGTCCGAAACAAAGTCGATGCAGCCTGTCGGAAAGAGCGAGTCAAAGACGGATGCACCTGTTGTTCCTGTTGTAGCAAAGCCTTTGGTGGAATCGATGACACATTCCGGCAAACCTGTTGCAGATTATTCGTCATGGCGTGAGAATACCTCCCGATACGAGTTATCGTGCAACGGCAAGACCTCCCTGTTCTATATTCCCGATGATGTCATGCAGACGTTCGATGATGAGTTCGACTATCGCGAGACGGCGAACTGGAAAGAACTCACCGACATGGCGGTAGCCTTGTTCGTGGGGCTGACGGCACTTGACCCCGTTTCTACCGGTGGCAGCGGAGGCGGTTCAAGCAATGACAATGACTGGCATGACAAAAAAGACGAGGACGAGATGGAACGCGCCCGCAGATGCGCCCGTGCAGTGGCGGCACATCTTGGCAAGAAAACGAAATCAGGACGCAGAAGATAAAGGACAAACTTATGGCAAACAGGAAATACGATTACAGCGAGGATGTGCGGCAACCCACAGAAGCAGCATCCGAAATGGCAAAGACTTCTGAAACGGAAGAGGCAACAGCAGCATCAGTGGAAGAAGCACGGCGACAAAGACTTGAACAGCGGAATGACGCGCTTGCCAACGAGTTCCGCAAACTCAAACCGGAAATTGCGAACACGCATAAGCAGTTGCAAAACCTCATCAATGGTATCGGTGCATACGCAGGTACAATGATAAATCTCCATGACTTGCTTAAGACATCATTCCCGGTTCGGTTTACGGAAAACGACAGACTGGCATTGCAGGAAGAAGTCAATGCGATTGCCGACAATGCCATATCGCGGATTCGCAGGGAACGCGAAAAAGCGGACAAGGATATTCGCCGCAATGAGAACCGCATATCCGTAACGCAGACAACATTCTGGTGCATGATTGCATTGTTACTGAACCTTGCATCATTCTTTGCCGTCATCGTATTCGCCAACATGAAACTGCTCCATTCGGAAACCTTGACCGAAATAACAGCCGTATATGTCGGATTGATTGCCGTCACATTCGCTGCGACCTTTTTTATCCTTTACAAGCGGAAACATTAAATCAATCATAAATATGGCTCTATAACGAAAAGCATGGGTAATCGAATTTGAGTTTCCCACTGACGAAGTATGCCATATCTATGAAATTAGATATAAGAGCAAAGCCTCTGGCTCTTCGTTTGGCTAATTGAATTTTCTGGTTTATACCTTCGAGGATACCATTGTTTACATTCGGGTTTGTGAAGTTCGTAATAATGCCAGACCAATGTGCTTTAAGTGTATTTACGAATTTCTTCATGAAGATGAGGCTTGTCCGTTCGACAGCCTCACACCATTGGCGCAGATACTCTATGGCATCTTCAGCATTGTCAAAAGTAAACGCATCGAAAAAACCTTCCTTGTACTTATATGCCTCACCAATAGTGGGGTATGTAAGAAGCAAGGTCTCCAGTTCCATCTGTCTCTTCTCTGACAGATTAGCCCTTTTGTGGAGAAGAGTAAATCTGTGACCTTTGAGAAGCTTTTTATCTGCCTGTTCACCCTTGCGTGTATTATCCAATGCCTCATTTAACATCTTGATAATATGGAATCTATCGAACACAAGGCTGGCATGACTGAAGTGATTATAGTATCCGCTTATAAATGAGGGTGACATGTCCATGCTGACAATCTCAATATTCTGACGATGCCCACCACGGCTTTCCAATTCTTTGACAAAAGCGTCAAACGTATCCTCTCCTTTACCAGATGTACAAAATATTAATTGTCTGGTATCAAGGTCCACGAAATTGGTTATATAGTT
Source organism: Bacteroidaceae bacterium (assembly GCA_051878615.1). Taxonomy (GTDB): domain Bacteria; phylum Bacteroidota; class Bacteroidia; order Bacteroidales; family Bacteroidaceae; genus Physcousia. Next base: position 2,511 of record JBJEKL010000086.1, read on the forward strand.
ATGTCCTTTTTGGCTTGAGGTTTCATCAACACCGATTCTTCGTACTCCACTAAGGTCTAGATTTTCTCTAGCTTTAGAGACCCAATAGTGAAATACCCGCCATATGCGCGGTGCTGTCACATGGGTATGCTTGGATACTGAGGATACTGGCATCTCGCTCTCTATGAGTTTCAGCGTGTAAGCCTCAAATAACAGAGTAAAACCGCTCCCTTGACGAGCCCATGGTACTTCTACTAGCCTCACTTTGCCATCTGACATGGGGATGCGGGGTACACGACAATGTAGATAGCACTTATGCTCAAAAAAATTGAGGTGACGCCACATCTTGTCCTCTGTATCATAGGCTGACACTTCTTCTCCAACATCATTACTAAAACGACTTCCGCGTTGAAAGTCTATATAGATATGTAGGTCCTTACCTTCCGAGCTATCCTCGAATGAAACAGACTTAACCTCCCAAGGGGATTGTAGGCCAAGTCCCATTGCAAATACTTCTTCACTTTTCATACTACAAAGGTAATAATCTTTCTAGGAAACAGAGGGGGTTACCCATACAAAACGTTATAGAGCC
>JBJEKL010000087.1:0-12388 GCA_051878615.1 Bacteroidaceae bacterium
CTGATTCTGCCTTCTCTGTACTTCAGGGCGTTGATACCGTGGCGTTGGGGAAATCCGAAGCTCTGAACATGGAGTACAATCTCCTGTGGGTAAACATTCAGAACCGCTTGGATAACCCGATGATGAAATTAGAGGAGTTTATTCCTATATTGGATTATTACGACAGAGAAGGAGGGACATCGGAGAAAATGCTTGCATATTATCTGGCAGGCAGAATCTGCGTTCTTGGAAATGAGTATCCTATGGCGATGCTCTATTTTCAAAGGGTAAGGGAAATCGCATCCGAGACAGACGGGAGAAATGATTATGTGGTACTTTACCGAACCCATTCGCAGATGGCAGAGATCTATCACCACCAGCATTTATATCAGAAATCTTATGATGAATGCATGGAAGCCAGCCAAATTGCATATCACTACCAAGACACTATACGCGCATTGTATGCAAAGGAAGTTGCCATCCGTCCTCTTAGAATGATGGGTAGACATGCGGATGTGGTTGCTCTGAGTGAGGAGTGTGCCAGGGAATTTGAAAGGATGGGGAGAGACGAAGATGCCGTTGAAACAAGGCTGCTTGCCTTTCTCTCGTATATGCTATGTTCCAAATACGAAACCGCGGGAGAGATTTTGGAAGAGTATGAGAAGACGTCTGGCATGTTTGATGAGAAGGGGCAGATTGCCAAAGGTATGGAGATGTACTACTACAAGAAAGGCTTGCTCTGTTTGGAAACAGGAAAGACGGCACAGGCGGAAAACGAGTTTCGCAGGCTTTTGGCAGAGAAGACTTCACTCAACAGTGCCGAAGGCGCTTACAGAGGTTTGCTCCAACTGTACAGGACCATAGGTAACCAGGATTCCATTGGCAAGTATGCCTTATTGTATTGTGACACACATGACTCTGTATACAAGCAGGTACAGTCAGATGACGTGACCCTACTGGAAGCCAGATATAATTATAACAGGAACAAGACGATGGCAGAGTCAAGGGCGAGAAGGATTGATATTTTGAATATCTGCATATTCGTTATCATGATGTTGGTCGTTGCCTGTATTGTCTTGTTTTTCCTATATCTCAGGCAATTGAAGAAGAAGAGGCAAGGCGAGAGGGAGTCCCTGAAGGCATCATATGAGGAGGAGAAGGAGGGTATTCTTAGAAGTTATACTGAGGTAAAGAGACTGTCAGAAGAATACTCAAGAGAAATAGAGGCTCTCCGTAACCAACTTGTCAAGGCAAACATATTGACTGACGAAAGAACAAATTTAGTGGAGTCTGTGGAGTCTGACGATGGGCTTATCCATATGCTGAAGGAGCGGTTAAGTCCTGCCAGGAAAGGAGAAGTGCTGATTTCCGAAGAGGAGGGAAAAACTCTTCTCTGTTATCTTGCAGACAAATACCCAGGAGCATGTACATTCTTCAGAGAGCACAGACTTACGGATAAGGAAAACATCTTGTCTACCTTGTTACTTCTTGGATTTGAAGATTATGAGATTAGATTACTGATGAGTTCATCCCCGTCGGGATATGCAAATAGGAAAAGCAACATCAGCAGGAAACTGTTTCCGGATGATGCGGGCAAGAATCTTAGGAGAAACATAAGGAAATTGGCCGGTTAGCCTCTGTATGGACTCTGGTGGAGTGTGTAGCGGTGACCGGTCTTGGATTTGCGGGATGAGGCTTTGTCCATGGCATTGGGTGATTAGGCGAACACTCCAGTGGCTCTATATGTGCAGGAGTACCCTTGATAGAGATGTGCTGTTCTCCCACACATGGTCGGATTTTGCGTTCAGCATGTGCTGAACGGTCCCTGCATACGTATTCATGCGCCAACGCAAACGTTATCTCCGACCGTTCAGCCATGGCTGAACGCAAAACGGGAACAATGGGCATTCATAGAAGAGACTGTTGGCGTCTTGACAGGAGCGGACTACCCTACACAATAAGATCGCTCATGTGCACATGTTTTTACGCTCCTTAGGTTTTCTGCCGTTTTGCCTGTTTTGGACGCAAAAGTTTGTGTCAAAAAGGGCTTTTTCGGTTGGTTTTGGAGGAAGAGTTGGAGTCAGCGCCACTCTCTTTTTCTCTGCTGAGAAGCATGGTTCCGAGGACAGAGGTGCTTACCAGATGTCCTCGGGCTCCTCGGGATTGTCATACACCTCCTTGGATACCCATTCCAGATAGTCCATGTAGAATTCCTTGCGGTCGGAGTCGAGCACGGACTTGATACGCAGATAGTAGGTCTTGTCGGCATCTACAAACTGGCGTGAGACAATGTGCCGGAGAGTGTACGAGGTGGCTCTCTCGGTGGCAGAGGAGTTCTGTATGCCTTCTCCTCCCTTCATAATGCCATTGTTGCGCATCTGTTTGTCCTTCTCGGCATTGTAGTCGTCATCGTTGCTGTCTGTAAACCAACCGGTCTTTTCGGGAGAGGACAGGGTGAGGTCGATGGGGATGCGTGTAGGGGCCAGCTTGTTCTTGTCGGTACCCAAATAGAACTGTGCTGTTCCGCGGTCACCGTTGGCCAGCACCTTATAGCGCAGTTCGTACACACCGGAACGGGGTACGGGAGGAAGTTTCAGGGTCACCTCATACCGCCCTTCTGCCTTGAGCTCATCGGCATTCAGGTTACACCAGTCGTAGCCATAGGAGTTCAGATACACAAACCAGGTGTCATCCGTGAGGTCCATGTTCTCGAAGTACTGATACTGGCTGGTGGGTGGTATGTGGATAAACTGATGCCGGAAGTCGGTGGACTGGCATTTGCGTATGTCGTTGGTCATAGCTTCGGGGAACATGGTCATGGACTCGAAGCGTATGCGTTGGCGCTGCAGGTTGTTGCGCACCTGGTCAGTATAGGCCAGCGGAGCGTCTATTCCGTAGACGATGCCATTGAGCACGTTGTAGTTGAGCACGCTGTCTGACTTGTTGTCGATGAGGCAACCCACCTTATCCTCGTCACAGTAGAGTTCATGATAGGTGCCCCGGCGTCCGTTGTCAAGTTTGGGGAAACGGTTGAGATATACTCCATTGCTCTCCTTGCTCTCAAAGAGCTTGATCAGTCTGCGTTTTCCCATAGTGGCATAGAACTCATCCTGTGCGATGGTCAGGTTCTTGTTCTGAACGTTGTAGCCTTTCTCGTTGTTGTGTATCACCAGTTTGTCTGCCGAGATCTTGCAGGGCAGGATGTGATAGGTGATCCACTGATAGAGCAGGTTCTGGGGCGATGTATAGTTGTCGTCAACCGTGAACTCGTCCTCGTCGGAATATTGGTGGTTGTCGAGCACCCATTGCTGCACATCGGCAGGTGTGATGTCTGCGGGTGCTTTCCCAATGGCTTCACGCCAGAAGTTGTCCCTCTCGGCAAAGACAGTGAAGCCGTACTTGCGATGCTCGGGCAGGTATGCCGTCTTGTGTCCTGATGCTCCGTGGAAGGTCCAGCTTATCGTGTTGGCATCGAAGTCTGTGATAGCTTTGGTGAGGTAGAGCCTTTCGTACACCTCGTCCCGTATCTTGCTCATGGTATCCTGCAGGCCACATGCCAGCACCACCTTGGCTGTTACCAGGAAGCCTTCCTTCTGCTTAAGGATAATCTCGTTGAAGAGTTGGGTCATGGAAAGATCCTGCATGTAGATGACTTTGTGCATGCAATGGATTACGCCATTGGTCACCTCGATATCCTTGTTGCGGCTGTCGATGGGGCAGTCATAGTTCACATAGAGGCTGTCGGGCGTATCACCGAAGCGTATGTTCAGCTTGCGGTCATTCATGTTGGCCAGCGGCAACTCGGCGTTGTTGGTGACAGGAAATTCCGAGGTGAGGATATAGTCTTCGTCTGCACCGTCGATGATGCTGTTGTACACGATGACCTGCTTGATAGAGTCCCGTACGTGTCCGGAGGGAAATGCATCCCATGATGGTTCCGGGATGATACCCTCGTCAGTAAGGTATTGCAGATAGTCATGTATGGCATCGTTGGTGGGAGCGAAGCATGTATAGTGTCCGCGCGCTGTAAGCAACTGTTTCAAGGTGGTGTTTGATATGGGACTGGCTTTCACTTCACCCAGCATCTTGGCATATTCGCTATACTGGGGGAAGGTGCTCAGATAACTGTAGACGGTGTAGTCCTTAAACACGTAGCGTGCCGATGTGTCAACATCTTCCTTGCAGGCAGCCAGAAAGGTAATCAGAGCCAGGATAAACAGATGTCTCGCCTTCATACTCTTGCGTTTTTTTTGTTATATAGGATTCGAGAGTTGTCTCTACATTATGCATCTGCGAAGATATACATAATTTGGAATGTGGACAACGTATATATATGGTTATATATAAAATTTTTGTGCCACTTTATGTATGTGTGCCTCTCAGACCTGTCTTTTTGAACGTTATGTGACGGATCCGGAATACTCTGCAGCCCCCTCCATGCATGGCAGCCTTCCGAGGGGGAACGTCTTCTCCGGAATCTTTTCCTTGTTTTTTGCTGGTTCCAGTCGTGTGTTGACAGACAGGCGAGATGGGCCGCATGTATCAGTAGCCAAGCAGATGGAGCATCACTTCCCCGTAACGTCTTCCCAGTTCACGATATCCGGCGGCATCGAAATGGTTGGTATCTGCAGAATTGGCTGTACATCCGCTTGATGGGATAACATGAGCCGTGGGTACGTATTGTGGAAGGCGGTCGATTTGTGCATTGGCTTCCTGGCTTTTGCCCATTTGGTCGGCATGTACCACCTCGCCGGCCAGCAGGGGCACTTCTTCGGCACTTAACCTCAGGTCATTCAGCAGGTCTTCGTAAACCTTTTTGGCCTTCAAGGGCCATAGAGTGTCGTATTTGTTGCTCTCGCCCTGATGGATGAGAATACCCTTGATGACTCCTTTGTGCTGGGCTCGTAGGGCGCAGTCGAGCAGTCGTATGTAGGGTATGTCGGCATAGGTATGCATGGTGCTGTTGAACCATGCGGGCCAGTTGCTGCGGTCCAGTTCGGCTGGATCGTATTCCTTGAAGAAATGTTCTATGCAGCATCCTCCTATCGCCACGTTGATAATGCCCACGCGTATGTTCTGAGGCAGACCCTCTACCAGCGTGCGTCCGAAATAGTCACAGGGACTTAAACCGGCATAGGCGCTGTTGAGCGGTGGGGTGGCCGTATACCAATTGTATAATTCCCTTGCTTCCCCTTTGTTGTTGCCTGTGTTGGCTGCTTGAGGTACGGCTGCCATCATCTGGAACCGGCTGCTTATCCCTTCGTAGTCACACTCTTCGGGTGCTGCGTCACCTACCATGTTGGATTGTCCGAAGGCCAAAAAAATGTAGAATGTGGTATCGGGTTCGCTGTAGAACTGGTTGTTCTCCATCGGATAGGTGGCAGGACTTGATGCCAGGAAGATTTGCCTTTGGGCTTCTGCTCCCATAGAGAACAGCATTAGGGAGAGGAGTGGTAATATGTGTTTCATCCTTATTGATGTGTCAGATTTATGATGGAATATTTTGTGTGTAATGGATAGGAGGTTACTTGATAAGTACATTTTTTACTATGCCGGCAGCCTCCACCACATATACTCCGGGTAATAGTTCACTCTCGTTATCTACGGGTCTTCCCTGTATGTCATACACATCGTAGTATCTTGTACCGCTTACCACTATCCGTCTTCCTACGGCCTGGATACTCACTTGGTTGCTTGAGGCTGTGGAGATATCGCTGGGTATGGAGTTGCTGGGGTAGATAATCCATGCGCGGGTGGTGTTCTTGTGGCCTTTCTTCTCGAAAATCTCAGGACCTTTGTCTGTATCCCCTACCAGTAGGAATTGTGTGGTAGTACCTTGCAGATAGGTCATGGTCATCTGTCCGTCACCTTGGGGGGTGAGCAATATCTCGTTGTCCGTGTTTGCCTTGGCCGAATAATTGATGGCGAAGAAGGCGGCCTGCCATGAGCCGTTGGTAGCCACATAACGAAAGGTGCCCCGATTCCTCAATTGATAATAGCCATCAGCGTTGCCTGGCACAAGTGTCCATTCCTGGTATTTGTTGTCTATCTCATGATTGGCAAGCCCGAAAGGATATTTTGTGTCGGTGCGTGTGTTGTCCTGCAGACACATCCCTTCGTACAGGGGGGATGCACTGAAGATCTTGTAATAGATGGTATTCCCGTCGTCGTCCTTTTGTGGGTAATCCTGAGCTCTTGCAGTAGAGAAGAGAGCAAAGGTTACAAGTGTGGCAAACAGGTGTAGATATGTCCTGTGTCTGTCACAACAGTGGCGAGTCATTGTACACATGAGATTATAATGACTTTTTGATTAATGCTGGGTGGATACAGGACGATATTTGAAGTCCTTCACCTCTTGTTCGTCTAACGTACCGTTGACAAACCATGAGACGTGCATGTCGCTGAAGATTTCAAGCGCTTTGCTGGAAGGTTCGCTGCTTGCCGGTTTCCATGAGGGGCAGAAGAGCGGACGCCCGAACTTGTTGGCCTGTGCGTTGAGCCAGCCCATGTGGTCGCTGCGTTGCGTAGTTACGTAACTGATGATATCACTTTGACACCAGATCTTGTAGCACAAATTGATATTCGCATTTCCGTAGCCCAGTTTGTTCCATCCGGCATAGATACCATGCTCAAGGTTCTTGATAGGATCGAATCCGTCGGGGAAGGTGTTGGTGGAGACACATGGGGTCATGAAAAGCGGTTGTTGGGCACCTGTGGCGCGACCGGCGGCAAAGAGTTCGTCAACCAGTTCGGTGCCCTTGTTGGTGTTGGTGCTTGTGGCACATACGTTATTATATAGTTCCCATGCCAGGATGCGTGTGTCTGTGGCATATTGCGTAAGTACTTCGCTTACATACTCCTTGAGACGGGAGGTGGCTATGGAGATGTAGGTGTCACTGAGCAATTGGGGCAGAACCGTCATGCCTGTCTCTTCTGCCATCATCAGAAGGCTATCCATATCGGCAAAAAAGCTGGTCCTGCTTGCCGTGAATGTACGCAGGTCAAGTTTTACGCTCACGCTGTTGTAAGGTGTGGAGGTGCCTCGAAGGCTATTGAGTGTCTTGAGTGCGTTGGTCATGTTGCTGCAATAGATGCCACGGGTGGCGTCCCGGTTCATCCAGCGATATGCCTTCCAGCCTGTCCAACGGCTTTGCATATCCTCGTTACTGTCCATGAAGGGTGTGAATCGGAATGCCGCCACATCCTCATCCTTCAGGGTGGCGCTGGTCATCCAGTTGACATGATTGGCAGCCATTTCTGTGGTCAGGACATTATTGCCCAGCATGAAAATGGGTTTATGGTACTGACGCATGAGTGCATTCAGGAATCCCTCGGGTGCATCATCTGCCACACCTGCAGCATCACCCAGACTCCACATCCAGTTGGCCAGGTCGGTCTGCATGCTGTCCGGTTGTACGCCATCAGCCTTTGGAGCCATGAAGATCGGCTGGTTCTGGACGGCGTAACGTGTCTTGCGCAGGATAGTGGATAACTTATCCTTCATATCGGAATCCGAGGAGGCATCCTGTGTCTGTTCGTACACGCACCATGCCTGTATCCGGCGGTCACAATAATAGCTGTTGATAAGGTTGTAGGTGTAATCGGCCAGTGTGGAGGCGTTGGTGCCCATGTCTTCACTTGTAAGCAGGATCGGTATCACGGTCATATCTGCTTCTTCGGCTGCGGAAAGCAAGGTGTTGATGCCGGTCTTGGTGGCGGTGTTTCCATTTGCCCAGGTCTTGTATCCCACGCGCACGGCAACTGTGTTGTAGAGGCCGTCATCTTTGTGTGCGCTGATGGCAGAGGTGGCTTCTTCGATGGAGTTGCATAGCAGACCTTTGCTTTCTCCATGCTGCATCCAGCGCCATGCCCGGCGTGTGGACCATACTTCGGTATATTCGGCACCGGTCTCCACTCCTCCGAAATCACCTTGGAAGTCAAAGTTCCTCACCCATTGAGGTTCGCTCTCATTGTATGGTTCGTAATCGGCATAAAGTGCATTGTGGAACATTGGGTCCCAGTTGTAGAAAGTACTGCGTCCCCATTTGACCTCCCAGTTGGGGTCACCGGCGCTCAATCCCCATGCATAGAAATTGATGTTGTACTTGGCAAAGTCAACCAGGGTGCGGGCATAGGTGGAGCCATTGGGTCGTGTCATGCATTCGGTGCATACCAAGGGTCGGTCGCCCAGTTTCTTGAGTCGTGTGTATATGGTGGGGGTCTCCTGGTTGAATCCGTCCTGGCAGCTATAGTCATGATAGTTATGCACGTCCATCAGCCGCTCCGTATTTTCACGGATGAGGCGTCTGCCTGTGGCTGTCGCGTTGTTGAGGCTTACTCCTGTATCCCAGACAATGGATGAGGAGATGGGCTGTGTGCATCCTTCCTGTTGCATCCATGTGGCTATCTGGGCTATCCATGACATCATCCCTTCGGTCTTCTCGTCGTCCATGTTAGGCTCGTTCCAGACGTCCCACAGGATGATTCGTTTGTCTCCACGGAAATGCTGTGTAATCATGCGCACCCATCTCTCAAGGGTCTGTAAGGATGTTTCGCTGCCGGTTTCTCCGTAGAAACCATACACGAAGCTGAACACGGGTGAGACGGTCATGCCATATTTGTCAGCCCATGCGGCCCATCGTTCCACGTCATTGATGTAGTCGTCCACACTGCCGCCGTTTGGCCACCAACGTATGGAATTGTATCCCAGTCGGGCACACATGGCAATGGCTTCTTCCTGGGTAAGTGCATCACAGGGAGGGTAGGGGCAGTTGATGCCTCTGATAGGACCATATTCGGCCTGCCATGCAGCACATTGTTCGGAGGTCCACTGTCCTCTCTCATATGGATATGTGGCGGATGTGGAGGTCAGCACTACGTTGTCTGCCTTGAGGCTTGTGCTGTGCAGACATATTGCCAGCAGTAACGAAGAGAAAGAAAGAATCCTGTTGATATTCATGTGTGGGTGTTTGCTTTAGCTGTTTTATATGTTCTTGGCCGTGTCATGTATGTCATGACCAATAATCAAATACATGGGCAACCTGGCGGCCTTGTTCTTCAGGTTGCCCATGCTATGTTTTTTAAGTGTATTACCAGATGTCCTCAGGCGCCATGGGGTTGTCAAAGACTTCCTTGGGACACCATTCCATATAGTCGATGAAGAGTTGTTTGTGAATCTGGTCCTGACAGGACTTGAATCGCATGTAATAGGTCTTGTCGGCATCCATAGTGGTGCGTATGATGATGCGTCGTGTTGTCTTCTCCATGGATCGGTCGGTGTCGTTGCCGCCAGGGGTCTCCACAATGTATTCCGGACCTTTCATGAATCCGTTGTTTCTCATGCGCTTGTCCACCTCGGCGTTGTAGTCGTCATCATCGGTGTCCCTTTCCCAACCTACGATACTGCCATAGACCTTTTCGTCATCACGCCTGTACAGTCCGCCCAATGCCATGTCCACAGGGATGCCTGCAGGTGAGAGCTGGTCGGGATTTGTTCCGAAATATACCTGGCAGATGCCACGCCAGGAACTTTCGGTGGATACTCCCATACGCACTTCCCACGTGCCTGTGCGGGGAACGGGTGGCAACTTGAGGGTGATGTCATAGATACCCATCACCAGCATCTCGTCACCTTGATAGTTCGGCCAGTCTGAGCCCCAGCCGTTGAGGATATAGAAGTAGGTGTCCTTGGTATTTACCCGGCAGTCTTCGAAGTAGCTGTATAGCTGGTCATTGGGGAAATAGAAACTTGCGTTGTATCCCATGTGACGCATATCGTTGTTCATCATCTCGGGCAGGAAGTCCCAGGAGTCATAGCGCAAGCGTGTCTTTGCCAGGTTGTCTCGAGTATGATCATCATATACCAGTACCTTCTCTATGGGATAGATCATGGCGTTGATGAGCTTGATTACATTTGCTTCTATACTGGTGTTCAGATAGATACCTTCGTTTTCGGGATCGCAGGATATCTCATGGTAAGTGCCATGACGTCCGTTGTCCAGGACGGGGAAGCGGTTCAGGTATATACCGTCACTCTCCACACTTTGCCAACTCTTCACCAGGCGGCGCTTGCCCATGGTGATGAAGTGTGTCCATACGGGGATGCTGTAGTGTGTACTATTCTTGTAATTGTATCCCTTCTCGTTGTAATGGATTACCAACTTGTCCACAGGAATTCGCTGTGGTATCAGGTGATAGGTGACAAACTGATACAGGAGATTGTCCTCGCTGGTATAGTTCTCATCATTCTTTGCTTCGGGATAGAAGTTCTGGCTTGCAATCCATTCTCTCACATCATTCACGGTGATGTCTTTGATTTCTTTTCCAAGCGTCTTTGCCCAAAACTCGTCGGTCTCTGCAAAGAGTGTGAAACCATATTTCCTGTGCTCGGGACACGGATAGCCGGCCCAACTCTGAGGTGGATTCTTACAATATGTGATGACATCTGTCTGTACAAGCATTTCGTACACTTCGTCTTTCACGACGGACAGGGTATCAATCAGCCGGCAGGCCTCAACCAGTTTGGCCATGACACTGTATCCGCATTGGGGATCGTAGGCATAGCGGTGGAGTGTGCTGCCCAAGGTTTCGTTACTGGGTGCGATGACGTATCCCAGTTCGTGAATATATCCGTTGATGGCTTCAATATCCCTGTTTTTCAGAGAGACAGGACAGATTCCATCGATAAAGCAGGAGTCGGGATCGTTTTTGGCATATGAGGCACTGATTTTCCTGTCCTCCATAGTGTTGACGCTGAATTCTTCGTTGTTCTGGGGAAACTCAGCCACAGGAAACACCTTGTCAATACTGGTTCCGTCAAGTATGCTGTTCATCACCACAACACGTCTGACAGAATCAAGTACATGTGCGCTGGGAAATGAGTCCCAGGATGCCACGGGGATGACATTCTTGATGACAAGCGAGTCCAGATAGAGTTGCAGAGCTTCGTTGGTAGGTGCAAAGCATGTGTATGCACCGTACGCTGTCATGAGTTGGTAGACGCTTGTCTCAGACAGGTCACTAATCTTTTGGGCCTTGAGTAGATTTACGTAGTCGGAGAATTGTTCATGACTTGACAGGTAGCTCGCGATGGTACGCTCACGGAAAACGTATCGGTTTGATGTGTCGACATTCTCCTTGCATGAGAAGAGCACGGCAGCGAGTGTGCCACATAGTAGAGCCAGATGTTTTGTGTATTTCATCTTCTTAGTCTGTTGTTATAAAAATCGTTATTTGACAAGGAACTTGCGTATGGTTCCTTTTGCTTTTATTATATAAATATGCCCGAATTGCACGGGCTGGTCTTTGGGCAGTTGCATGCCGGACAGGTCTGTCAGTATCCAGTCGTCGGTACCGCTTACCCGGATGCGTCGGTTCTCTACCCATATCTGCAGTTCAGGTGAGCATGCCTCATAGATTCCGTTTGCCAGGTCATCCGTACGATATATCTTCCATGCCCATTGGGTATTCTTAAGCTGGCTGGTCATTGGGGGCTGCTCCTTGTCGGTATTTGTGGCAGAGAGATATCTCTTGCCATTGGAGTCTTCGTAGGAGATGGCCACCTGATCGTCTCCCAGGTCGGAGATTGCAAGTGCATTGGATGTAACCACTTTAGTTGCAAAAGTCGGCACATTGAAATTGCCCACCCAATTGGCTTCCGTGCTTATGTATCTGTACGTGCCTCTGTTGCGCAGGTGGTAGGTCTCTTGTTCCTTGTTGGCACAGATGAGAATCCAGTCCTGAATTTTGGTATCGTTGTTTAGTTCGGATATCGAATATGCATAGGTTGTATTTGTACGGCTATCGTCCTGCAGGCAAAGTGTGTTTGTGGTGTAGTCGGGACAGGCGCTCAGCAGTTTGTAATATACTGTGGCGCCATCTTCTGTTTGAGGGTATTTCTGTGCGTTGGCTATACTTGCAATGGCGGTTGCCATAACAAGCAGAGCAAGCGTTCTTCCCGAGTTGTGTGTTTTGGTCATAATGACGTTTCCTTTGTAGAGTCTACATATATATGTGTGTATGGTGCAAAGTTACAAATAATATTTCTTTTCTTCTTCGCGCATTCTTATAAAACTCACAGAAAATGTACAGGTTATTCTGAAAATAAGGTTAGGGGAGGACTCCTGTGGGGAAAAAGAGTCCCAATCGGTTCGTCTGTTTTCACCATGACATAGTTCAGGTAAATCTGGCTCTGTTCATTTGGCTTGGCGAAAACGTTTTTTTTTGCGGACGGATGATTGGTAAGGTTTAGACGCAAACGTTTGCGGGAAAAGGGGCTTTTTTAGGGGTTATGAAGGCGAGGCGGATCTGTGCTCGGGTAGATACGGGAAAAATCGTGTTGGAGGACAGAAAAATCAGCTACCCTTTATGAAGGAAAACACCATTGCCTGAAACATGCCTGATTTCTCAA
>JBJEKL010000088.1:0-12317 GCA_051878615.1 Bacteroidaceae bacterium
GTCCTGAAGGCGAGGCGGACCTGCATCGGGCAAGTATGGGATTTCTCAACCTTGGTGGTGTTGTTCCATCAAGGCCGTTCCATGAGAAATCCTTTCTGAATCACCTGCCTTTCCATACAAGAGCCCAGAATTATCGGACATACTTATTGTATCCCCATGAAATTTCTACTGAGCCATGTTATGCCGTTGTCACCACGGCATTGACTGTGCCGCCCGTCTTGGTGTACGTGCCGTTTACCTTGATTCCACGGGACTTGCTACCATTATTGTTTATTGTGGTAGTACCTCCTGTAACGGTGAGATTCTTCTCCACTTTGATTCCCATGCAGCGGTGAGGATCCACCGCATCCGCAGGATCGGTGCATCGAGCACCATTGGCTTCGATATAGATATTGGTTTCCCCGGCATCAGCGCTGATAGTCATATTACCATCTGTCTGAATGCCTCGAGAGCCATTTCCATTTGCCAGTATGTGGATATTACCGCCAGAGATGAATACATCCCCTTCATCATTCTTGAGCCCCTTGCAGTCCTCGTGGGCTATGACACCGTTGATGGTGCCGCCATTGATGAAAATCTTGCCATTTTCCTCCTTGCTCGGATCTGGAGTCAGGTTGTCGTCCAGCAACATGGTCTCCACTTGGATACCATCACCCATAGTATTCTCGTCATAGGTGATGCTGCCTCCACTCATCAGCAGGTACTGCCCCATATGTATTGCGTCACCGGCAGCCTTCTTGATGACAATATTACCTGTGGATTTCTTCAGCTGTATGTACTCCTTTGAAGCAATGGCATGACGGGTGTTCCCACTTACAGTCAGACTTCCGCCACCCTCAAATTCCAGATGTCCCTTACAGTAGAGTGCAGCCTTGTGAACTCCTCCTGCCACATCCTCCAGAACGTTCTCGGTACCCTCGGGAAGAATGAGATCCACGCGCTTGCCACACTGGATATCAATGGCAGCTCCTTTGGTGGAAGTGAGGTTGAGACCATTGAGGGTGAATTTACATTTCAGCGGACCGGTATAGGTAAAAGAGCCGTTGCTACTGGTTCCCTGCAAGATGGTCTCCAATTCATGTGTTGTATTGGTACTGACAATATTCACGTCGGCTCCCTCCACGGTATAGGTGACACCAGGAGCATTTCCTACATCCACCATGGCCTGTCCTCCATCATAAGTGACCGTGATGACATGCACCATGGTGATACTGTCAATACTGGCCGTACTGTACTGTTTGCCATCAGCCAGCAGAATTGAACCATCGGCAGAATATGTAATATCCTGCAAGGCAACACGGACGTTGCCGCCCGCCTGCCATATGCGCATATATTGCTGTGCGCTTGCGGTCATTGCTGCAATCAGACAGAGCGCAGAGAGGATAATCCTTTTCATGTTACTTCTTCTTTTTATCTCTGCAAAAGAGACGTTATTTCTTCACCTTGATGGTCTGCTGCCCCATATTGACTACATAGATACCCTTGGGAAGAGAACTGAGGTTGATGTTGGCAGCATCCTTCACATGTGCCATCTGTACTAGAACGCCTGCAGAATTATAGACATAAAGCAGGCCGGTGCCGGTTACCCTGAGCGTACCTCCCTTATAGGTAAGTCCCTTCTCCTGCGTAGGCAGGGCCTTGATGGCCGTCGGGTTCATGGTGAAGGTCATCTTCTGCAACTCTGTCAGAGGATAGGTGTAAGTCTGTCCGTCGGACGCTGTCACCACAGCATTTCCGTCAGCAAAGGTGATTTTCTGCACAGTGGGCAGTGAAATACTTTGTTCGGCATTGGTGCATGTCACAGTGAGATAGTTGTACTCGTCTGCAACTATTGGAGCCGCACATAGCAATGCGGCAACTAAAATAAGAACTTTCTTCATAGTAGTATCTTTCTTTGAATGTGGATATTCTCTATATGATCTCTCGTTTAACGTCCCTGTTATATAATTCAGAATTCAAACACGTAACCGATGCTGGCAGCATGGTCACGCTCATGCAGTCTGACATGATCATCCTCATCATCATGGATATTGGCCGTAAAGATGTAGGCAAGTGAGAGGCTGTGTTGCTTGTTGATCTTGTACTCACAACCAATGCCCGTACGCACCTTCTCCAGATTCATCTTCTGTCCGCTGTTGAGGTTGTTGTGTGACTCGACGGATACAAATGGTCCCCACGGACAACCCTTCTTGTCCATCTCCAGTTTCAGACGGCTACGAAGCACATTGTCGCTCTCGGCAGGCTTCGTCTTTGGATCCAATTCCACTTCCGGATCTTCTTGGTCGAAATAATATTCACCTGTAGTGGAATCATACCTGGGTCCGTCCCATCTCACCTTGGTACGGTCATAGGTCAGTTCCGTACGGCGGGTGAACTGGTAACGCTCTCGCAAAGAGATACGCAGCCAACGGCATACCTTGACGGTGCCCGTGGCATCTATGCTCAGACGGTGTCGTGGTGACCAATATTTCTCATGAAGGTTATAACCATCCTGCAAATCCAGGGTTCCGTCTCCGACATACATGGTCTCATAATGTGGTTTGGTCTCCTCTGGGCTTCTTTTGTAGAGGAAGTTATAAGCCACTCCCAACTTGAAATATTTGATGGGCTTGTATGAGGCGTTTGCTCCGATTGACCAGCGTGTCTCCTTCTCGGCACGCACTTCAGTCTCAAGCCCCACCTTCCATTGCTTGTTGATGGACTTCTGTACTCCTATCTCAGTCCATAATGCTCCTTCATCACTTCCTTCTGCCGAGGATGCGATGGGAATAAATGCCAATAGCGGCAGCAATAATAGTAGGGTCTTTCTCATTATATATTATATATTATATATTATATTTATGGTTTTTGGAAAGGCTTATCTGGGCATACGCATCACCTGCTCGATGCTATTGCCACGATCAGATGGCTCATCATAATAGATACGTATCAGACAGCTATCCTTGAGGAAATCTATCATGCCCACTTCCACCTTAAGAATCTTCAGGCCCGTACGCTTCTCCAAATCAGCCTTCAACTCCTCACGCTTATCCGGAGAGATGAGCGCCACATTGTCATATTTGATATATTTGCTGCAGTTGCTGCTGACAAGTCTGCTGCTCTCGAAGAGCCATGCCAGCATGATGAACATCGCATTGGCGAAAAGGATTGTCATAAGGCCTACACCCGACCAGTAATCACTCTTGGGATGATATTCGGCACGTCCCATGGCATTGACCACACTCACGGCCACCAGCATGAAGAGATAGGTCATCTCTCTGATGGGCACGGCTTCGGTACGGTAACGGATGATACCAAAGATGGCGAACAGTCCAAGGGCTGCACCTGTGTTCATCACATCACCCTCCATCAGGGTTACAAGCATAAAGATGCTGATGGACATGATGATAAAGACAAACATATAGTCTCGGCGGTTACTCTTGGGGAAATAGAAGTAGCGCGCAATAATGGCCACCACAATGAAATTGATGATGAAACGGATGACAAGTGACACAAACTGCTTGGGATCGAAGAATGTTATCCCAATCAGTTCGGCCATGCGGTTGTTGATGTCGGCAAAGAAGTCCATTTTTGTCTTATAAGTTATTTTGTTTATTATTAGTATTGTATTTTCTGAAATATTTGTTGTCTGGAAAGAAAAGGCTCTGCCTAAGCCATACGTAGGCGGGCGCCAGAAAGCCTGCGGAGGTCAATAAGCCGGGGCTTGAACGTGTTCCGCTTCAGAGTACTGTTGGTCATCACGCTCCCAATGCAATATTTGCTGAATCCCGAGGGCTTGATTCTCAATTTACGCAGGATGTCGAGCACGGGGCTATAGACATTTCCGTCACGCTTCAGCTCTATGATAACCAGATTGCCTGTCTCGGCCTGCAGGCCTGTCTCTTCGTTGTGGAAATTTACATCGAAGTCGATGGTAAGTCTTTCGGTCTTTCCGTAGTTGACCAATGTGATACGCCGGAACTGGTTGCGCACTGTGGGATGAATGTCCTCCAACCCCTTGTGCACAAGTCCCTGCAGGAACTCTTCGTTACCATTCTCCGAACTTATCTGCTGGCAAGGCACTTCGACACGTTTCTTTTTCGTGCGTCCATGATTGTTTTTTGTCTTCACCTCCAGAAAGGTAATGTCACTGTCCATGTATGTCCTCACGCGCACCTTTTGCCTGGGCGAGCGTCCATTATGGTGCTCGTTGTAAAAGAGATGGTCATCCGTATCCCAATAGGTTGTCATATAACGGGCAATCATGTTACCATCTATCGATTGGGCATAATATTTACCTTCTGCCATTTCAAGCAGCCGGATCAGCTTCTCCTTGCTGGTTACAAACTTGGTATCCGTCCTGTTCATCAGTCGGATACCAGACATCTGCTCCAGCGTGATTGGCTCAAGCCTGCTCAAAAGTTGATATATTCTTTTGTCGGTTTCCATTGCAAAATAATACTATGCTATGGCAAAAGTACAAATAAAAAACCGCATTTATGTCCCTCCTCCTTGTTTTTTTGCATGGAATAACCTACTTTTGCTATTGATTTATAATTCATAGAGGCAACAACATTAAAAACCTGACCTGTTTATGTTAGACGTAAAAGAGACTTTGGCTCAAGCCGAAGAGCGCATGGAAGAGGCTGTGATGTACCTGGAAGAGTCACTGGCACACATTCGTGCCGGCAAGGCAAACATCAAGATTCTGGATGGTATCAGAGTGGACAGTTATGGAAGCCTTGTCCCGCTCAACAACGTGGCAGCCATCAACACTCCCGATGCACGCACGATAGCCATCAAGCCATGGGACAAGAGCATGTTCCGCATCATCGAGAAGGCCATTCTGGATAGTGACCTGGGGCTCACTCCCGACAACAATGGCGAGATCATCCGCCTGAACATTCCGCCCCTGACCGAGGAGCGCAGAAAGCAACTGGCCAAGCAATGTGGCAAGGAAGAAGAGCAGGCCAAGATAAGTGTACGCAATGCCCGGCGTGACACCATCGACCGCATGAAGAAAGCTGTCAAGGAGGGATTGTCGGAGGATGCTGAAAAGGATGGCGAGGCACAACTCCAGAAGATACACGACAAGTATATCCGCCTCATCGATGACCTGCTGGCCGCCAAGACCAAGGAGATTATGACCGTCTGAGCCAATGACTCAGGAGGGACTTGTGATAAGAAACACCGGAAGCTGGTACGTGGTCCTGACAGACTGCGGCCAGGCTTTCGAGTGTAAGGTAAAAGGGAATTTCCGCCTGAAAGGTATTCGCAGCACAAATCCCGTAGCTGTCGGTGACCGTGTGCGTATCACACCTGGAGCCGATGGCGAAACAGCCCTTATCGAGGAGATTGCTGACCGCCGTAACTATATCATCCGACGTGCCTCCAACCTCTCCAAACAAAGCCACATCATCGCTGCCAATATCGACCAGGCAGCCCTACTGGTGACGGTATCCTATCCAGAAGTCAGCACGACCTTTATAGATCGCTTCCTGGCCAGCGCCGAAGCGTACCGCATACCTGTGCTGTTGCTTTTCAACAAGATAGACCTCTGCACTCCCGACGAGCTCCGATATATGGAAGCGGTGTGTCACCTGTATTCGTCCTTGGGCTACAATTGTTTGCGCATCAGCGCCAAACAAGGGATGGGACTCGATGAAGTGCGCTCCCATCTGGCAGGAAAAACCACATTACTCAGTGGCAATAGCGGTGTGGGAAAGAGTACCTTACTCAACACCCTACTTCCCGATGCAGGAGCACGTACGGCGGAGATAAGCGCTGCGCATCAGACAGGCATGCACACCACTACCTTCTCACAGATGTTCTTTCTGCCACAAGGTGGTTCGCTTATCGACACTCCGGGAATCAAGGGTTTTGGCACCTTTGACATGGAGCGTACAGAGGTTGCCCATTACTTCCGGGAGATCTTCCAGACAGGTCAGGAGTGCCGTTTTGCAGACTGCACACATACGCACGAACCCGGATGCGCTGTTCTCCGTGCCGTGGAGGAAAGCCGCATTGCTCAAAGCCGCTACACAAGCTACCTCTCCATGCTGGAGGATAAGGACGAAGACCGATACCGCAAGGGTTACTGAACCAGAACTTTGGCTTTCGCCTCTTTCCTCCTTCGGCCAAAGTCCATTAGAGTTTAGCCCACACACACACCATGTTTTTACCAAAAAGATACCTCGTTTCGTTCTATCGTCATTTCATACGCACGGAACGACTTCTCCTGTTCCTTGTCAGCACCGGGATGACTACATCCTTTTCCGCAAAAAGCCATCTTCTACATGCTGACTCCTCGCTCCTGCTGGGCTGTGAGCGTGACAGCCTTTATCTCCCAATACTCAGCGGACACAGGATTGCCCTGTTCAGCAACCAGACAGGAATAGACCGCCGGGGCATACATACCCTGGACCGACTGCTCTCCCAAGGCTTACAGGTAACCACCTTGTTTGGCCCCGAACATGGCTTCCGTGGAACTGCCGATGCGGGAGAACACGTGAGGAGTTCCATTGATGAGCCTACGGGCATCCCCATACGCTCGCTCTATGACGGAGGCGACACAGGCCCCTCTGACACTGTCATGCAGGATTTTGATATTCTGGTTGTAGACATTCAGGATGTAGGACTGCGCTTCTACACCTATTATATCAGCATGCTGAAACTCATGAACCGCTGCGGGCAGACCAGCAAGCAGGTGGTTCTGCTGGACAGGCCAAATCCTACGGGACATTACGTTGACGGCCCCCTGCTCGAAGATAGTCTGCATAGCGGGGTAGGAGCCCTGCCCATTCCTGTCGTACATGGGCTCACCCTGGGCGAATTGGCCCTGATGGCACAGGGGGAAGGTTGGGTGCAGCACCCATGCAGCCTTTCCGTCATCCCCTGCCAGGGGTACACTCATCACACGCTTTATTCCCTGCCTGTTCCGCCAAGTCCCAACCTTCCAGATATGCGCAGCATCTATCTCTATGCCAGTATCTGTCCCTTTGAGGGAACAACACTCTCTTTGGGACGCGGGACGGAACATCCTTTCCAGATGTATGGACACCCCATGCTCGAAGGATGCTCCTACACATTCACTCCCCGCAGCATGCCGGGTGCCAAGAATCCGCCACTATTGGGAGAAGAATGCCATGGTGTGGACCTGACATCTATCCCCATGGAGGAGATAGAGCGATGGGACAGGATTCATCTGGAATACGTGATTGATGCCTATCAAAGAATGAGAGACAAGAAGCATTTTTTTGGGAAACGCGCCCGTTTCTTTGACCTTCTGATGGGAACCACGCGTGTAAGAGAAATGATTGCCAGTGGTGCCAGCTGTCAGGAAATCAGGCATACCTGGCAAAGCGATGTCAGACAGTTTCTACGCCAGCGGAAGCCATATCTGCTCTATCCCTAAACCATATCCCTCTTGCAGATTGACATACAGACGTAACTTTTTGCCTGACATGGGAAATTATTCCTATGATAGTAGCACACGATTGCATGGGTTTACGTAACTTTGTCCGCGATAGTCCTGACATCCCACAGAAGAGTATGCCGAGAAAACGCTTCAGACATAGCAGAACGAATGACTAATCTATTAAAACTGATAATGACATGAGAAGAACTACTCTCACCTCGACCGTCAAGGTCACCCTCCTATTCCTGATGATGTTCCTAACGGGAGCCCGTAATGTCCATGCGGAAGACGGACTCATCGTGTTCGGCTCGGCAGAAGGAAGTGTGAAAATCAATGCCGAAAACGTAACGGCAGATGATAATCTGGGCAATACCTGGACCATCAACACCGTCATCTCTGAGGTCTCGTTCACCCAACAGCCTACCTACTCGCAGGTGGGCTCATCCAAGAAACCCGCCACAAGCATCACCTTCACCATGTCTCTCCCTGAGAAGAAGATGATTACAGCCTTCTCTGCCAAGTTTGGCGGATTCTCCGGCACCGCAGGCAACATCTCCATGAAACTGGATGACACAGAGGTGGCAACAGGAGCCCTGAGCACGACCAACGATGTGATGGTGGAATCAAATCCCAATATCGAGGGATCCACATTCACCATCACCGTGACCGACATTGCCAAAGGTGTCAAGGTGTACAACATCTCCTACTCCTATTCAGAAGACGGCGAGGTAAAGGAAACGGCACTTGCCCCCACTCTGACACCATCCTGCGAGTTTGAGGAAGAGAGCATACAGGTGATTATCACCAACAACGAAGAGGACGGAACCGTATATTATACCCTTGACGGAGAGAATCCGACCACCGAAAGCGAGAACTTCACAGGTGAAAGCAAAATTCTGACCGTCACCGAGACCACGACCATCAAGGCAATGGCCATACAGACCGACAAGAACAACAGCAAGATTGCGAGTGCCACCTACACAAAAGTCTCCGCTTACGAAAACATAGCCGCCTTTATAGCTGCCAAGCCAAGCACTAAAGCGAAACTGCAACTGACCGACGCCCTGGTGTATGGGAACAAGAGCAACAAGAATGTCTTCCTACATGACGGGACTGGTATGATACAACTCTACAACAGCAGCGGCAACCTGCCTGCAACGCTCGTCTATGGTAAAAAGGTATCTGCCACATTCACAGGCACCTACACACTCTACAGCGGGCAGGACGAGATGTTGAATGCAGCCCTTGACGGAGAGGCCACAATTTCAGATGCAGCCACGCCTTACGAAAGCCAGGTGATGAACGTGGCCGACATCACCGAGGAGATGGTGGGAAGGCAAGTGACCGTACAGGGAGTAATGTTTCAGGCTGACCAGTTGAGCAGTGGATCCGTCATCATCAAGCAGGGCGAAGATGCCATCACCATCTACAACGCCGTGGACGCGCTCACCAACACCACCTTCCGCACCGACGTAGAAGCCGACGTGTCGGGTTTCGTTCTTCTTTATATAAACAAGAGTGGAGACAAGACTCTTCAGCTCATTCCCGAATCAGAAGATTGCATCACCTACATACAGGATCCCTCCACTGCCGAAGCACCCACCCTCACCGAAGCATGCGAGTTTGTAAGAAGCATGGACGTGACCATCACCAATCCCGAAGTAGGAGGCACGGTATACTACACCCTTGATGGTGCAGACCCTACTACCGAGAGTGAAAACTTCACCACCGAAAACAAGATCATCAATCTGACTGCCACCACCACTATAAAGGCAATGACCGTAGTAGAGGGCAAAACCACAAGTGCCATCGTCTCGGCCACCTACACCATGGTAGCAGAAGAGCCTGAGTTCTCCTTTGCCGAGACTGCTATAGAAGTTCCCATGGGATCGACCGATGTTCCTGCCAATATACTTACAAACAACTCTGACGGCAGCGTAACCTATGAGAGCAGCGACACCGATGTGGCCACCGTGGCACAGGACGGTACCGTCACTCTGGTAGCACCAGGTATCACCACCATCACAGCCACCGTATCAGAGACCGACTCCTATCAGAGCGCAACGGCATCCTACACCCTCCTTTTGCTCAGCGGAGACGGCACCTGGGAACATCCCTATAGCCCTGTAGATATCATCTGGAGCACCCAGATTGATGCCTCACAGGAGGTTGCCGTGGCAGGATACTACGTAGGATTCCCCGGAAATGGCGCAGACAATGCCGTGGCCGACAAACTGGAAGCCACAGCCATGGCACTCTCCACCGTTACCGAAGGTGTTTCCGTGGCCAACACCATACCTGCACAACTGCAGGCTGTCCTCAGAGAAGGAACAGCCATCGAAGCAAACCTTGGCCAGTGGGTAATTATTACAGGCAAGAAAAACACCTATTTCAGCAAGCCAGGTATCAAGAACAGCTCTGTATCTCAGAGACTTGCCATCGGAAACATTACTATTCCCGCAGATGGATACGCCACTCGCTATAGTGCCATTCCCACGATTGTTCCCCAAGGCATGAAGGCAGGACTGGTAACAGTCATAGAGGAAGAAAAGTTACTCATCGATTATTGCTATGCCGAGGGAGACGTCATCCCTGCATGGACAGGTGTGATTCTGATGGCTCAGGAGGGTACATACCCCCAAGTATTCGTAGCCGCCAACACCACCATTCCCGAGAATAACTGCCTCCGTGGAAGTCTGACAGACGAGGAGACACAGGCTCCCGAGGAAGGCAAGGAGTATTGCTTCTATAAGTTCGCCCGTCAGAACGAGGTCCTGGGCTTCTTCTGGGCTGCCGAGAATGGTGCAGCATTCACCAACAAGGCAGGAGAAGCCTATCTGGCAATCCCCAAGAGCGAGACAGCACTGAGCGGATTCTCTGTCAGCGACCTGGAAACGGGCATCACCGACAATAGGATGCCGACCACAGGAAATGACACCATCTACGACCTGCAAGGCCGTCGCGTGATGCGTCCCACACGTGGCATGTATATCCAAAATGGAGTGCTCAGGCTGATTAAGTGATGACAAGGAAATAGGGGTATCAGATTGTCCCATCATCGAGAAGGCCTGTTGTGATCCGCAACGGGCCTTCTCTCATATCCCTCCTGACATTTAGGAAATCTCCCTGTCGGCTTTCTGGATTTTCCTATGTGGTTTCACAGGAAATGGATAATTTTGTAGCAGAAACAAAACAACAGCGTTATGAAAAAGTTCAGAACACTCCTGATGGTCCTCATCGCCATGGTAACCACTACGGCACTCACCTCCTGTGATGACGACATGTCACGCGCCATCACACTCTCCGGCGAATGGGAAGGTGACTTTGGGATGTATTACGAATATGAATACTATGGTCGTGTATATCGGTTTGACTCCTATGACACCCGCATCGTATTCTATCCTGACCACGACTATGCCACCTATGGATACGGCAAACAAGTGGACTATTACGAGTATGGTCCCTACGCCTACCAGCATTACAGGTTCCGCTGGTATATTGACCGTGGCGACCTGTTTCTGGAATATCCTTATGACCCATCGCTCAACACTGTGATACATGACTATCACATGAGCAGTAACAGGTTTTATGGATATTTCGGCACCTCCAGCACCAAATTCTATTTGTATAAACTGGCAGACTACTATGACTGGGGGAACTATGGTGACTATTACTATGACCCGAGAGACAACTGGTATGTCTCCTATCCCTACTTTGCGAAGCGTGAGATTACAGATGGCGACTCCATCACACGTGGCAATTCCATTGATAGCGAAGGCGCAACATCTTCGGAGGGAATCATTCACCGGGGCAATCGCTTCAACGAAGTCCGCTGACTGCTCTCACAGATTATCGGGAGCACGAATCTGCTCATTAGTCAAGCCTTAGAAAGGTGACGCTGCCTGTCCTCTGGCGTTTTGCCCTCTATGCAGCATTTGCAGTAGAAAGTCAGTGACCGAGGGCACCCTGTCCTATACATTCAGAAAGAGTGAAGGCATCATTTTCAGATCCTTACTGTCCTGTAACGTGCTGTACCTTCACCTTTCCCAGCATTCGCTTATGAATATAACGGACGGGGATTCCCCAGACAATGATTGTGTCGTCAAGTTTTACCTTGCTGGGAAGCACTACATCTTCATCCGTGGGCATTTATAGAAGAAATCTCCTGAAAACACGCCCTTCTGAGTTCTGCAGGATAAGACATAGTCATCACCTTCACGAACCAACTTATGTCCAGCAAACGAGGTCATCTTTTCATTTTCAAGGAAGTGCCATTCTTCATTTGCCAATCCTTCGTGGAATTCAATGTCCAATTCTGAAAAGACCCTCCGGTCATAGGGTCTTTAGGCGTGCTATTTCCTTTCCTGTCAATGTAATTGTTACTGCGATAGCATTGTGCCCTACGCACGACTGCGAATTTCTTCTCAGAATCATGTCCAAGAGCATATGCTGAACCGTATGCCCATACGTTGATTCGTTTACGCTCATTGTAACTGCCACATTCCTGCATTTTCCTTACATATACCGCACAAACCAAATGTTCCTCCGCTGCATTCAGTATCATGTAATCCTCTTTACAGGAAACGATCTTTGCGTTGGATAAGTCCAGAAACGAAAGCCTGCCTTCGCCTCCTTCTCCTCCCGCCATGCGCCTCAGCACCCTTATGTCTGCAGAGTTCAACTTGCCCTTGATGGCCAGTGAAGTACACGTATCCTACTGGGCCTGTGTGAGCAGAGTCCCGAGCGTGCCGGCCTTCTTCGTTATGACCTTTGTCATCGCAAATGTGCTTGTCGCACACAACAGTGCGACAAGCATCATGGTTGGTCTCATGGATGTTTTCATAGCTTTCTGTTTTTGTTTCTATGCATATAGTTTTCCCTCTTTCTCTCCATTCCCGCTTTATCCTTACCTGGAGCTTCC
>JBJEKL010000089.1:0-12208 GCA_051878615.1 Bacteroidaceae bacterium
ACCGGAACGAAGTGAAGGTGTGCTCGGACAGAACCAGCCACCCCCACCAATCACCAGCCTGGGAATCTGTCCCCCCAGATTTATCGGGTGAGCCGGAATCTTCTCTAAATACCATCTGCTCTCCATACAAGAGCTCAGAGTTTTCCGATATTCTTAATGTACCCCTCCCATGAATTTCTACTGACCGATGTTCTTCCTCTGAACCAGGATTATGCCCCAACGAGAAAGGCGGGAGAAACATCTGTTGATGTCCTCCCGCCTTGTGTAACCCGCTTGGGGTTCGAACCCAAGACCCCTTCATTAAAAGTGAAGTGCTCTACCTACTGAGCTAGCGAGTCAACCTGTATTCTGTAGGCACATCTGCGCTACAGCGGTGCAAAGGTACGTATTTTTTCCCATTCGGCAAACTTTACTCTGCTAAATTTATCCCAAGCCGGTCATTAGGAAAGTCATCAAAACAGCACAATAAATGCTTACGGACGGTCTAATGGTCAATGGGGGATATTGCTGGGGCATCATGTAGATTGCTCCAGACTGCTATTAGATGAGGCACGTCCATCCCTCTCTGCATCTTCGGAGCATGACGAGGGAGGCGGGGTGGACTCTTTGAGCACGAAACGTCGGTAATAGGAGAGCAACAAGGTGGTGAGCGGAAGGGCTATGATAAGGCCGATGAAACCCAACAGACTTCCCCATACAGAAAGGCTGAGCAGGATGACTGCGGGATTAAGTCCCATAGCATGCCCCATGATGCGGGGTGTGAGAACCAGATCCTGAATAGCTTGCACCACGGCAAAGACAACAAGCGCACAGGCGGCTATAATCCAAAAGTTCTGTCCTGTCTCCTGGGATTTGATAAAAGCCAGGAGGAGAGTGGGTACAAAGCCGATGGTCTGCAGATAAGGCACCAGATTGAGCAGGCCGATAAAGAGTCCCAGGCCAATGGCCATAGGGAAATCGATGATGAGAAAGCCGATGCTGAAAAGGATACCCACGCAAAGGGCTATGAGTGCCTGTCCACGGAAATAAGCGTTCATGCCCGATTTCAGGTCCTGCACGATCATCGTGGTCAGAGGACGTTTCCCCTTGGGGATGAGTGCCACCCAGCCAGCCGATATCTTTTCGTAGTCCATCAGGATGAAGAACATATAAAGAAGCACAATGAGCAGGCCCAGCAAGCCCAAGGCAAAGTTGATGGTACCTGACAGGATGGCCCATACCTGCAGGAGAGTACTCTGAAGGGCATCCACAAAGGAACTTTGCTGAGCCAGATGTATCAAGTCAATACCTTTGGCATATTCGCGGAGCATGTCTTCCACCTGCTTCATGAGTCCTGTTTCTACCAGGGTATCATGAAAGTAGATTTTGGCCAGTTCACCTATACGCACACTCTCCTCCACTACAGGTGGTATGATAAGAGCCAGCGCGCCAGCTATTACTCCACACACCAGTATGAAGGCTGCCAGTATGCTGAGCACGCGATTGCGCAGGCGCAACCTGTGCTGGAGAAAATGCACCAAGGGATATATCATATATGCCAGCAGCCATGCTGCAAAGAAAGGAAGCAACACGGTGGACAAGCGGTTGATGAGCCACACGGCAGCCACACCAAGCAGCAACACGATTCCCCATCGTGCCACGCGATCGAAGGTAATCTTCTCTTCCAACATCTTATTTCTCCTCTTCTGTCTGAGTCTCTTGATTATCCTTATGAGAGCATGCTTTTGCGTAGCATTCTCTGCAGAGCGGTTCGTACTCGTGCTTCTCGCCCAGCATCACCTGCTTTTCTCCGGCCACGATACGGTGGCTTACGTAAGCAAGGGCTCCACATCTGACGCAGATGGCATGCACTTTTGTCACCTCGTCGGCGATGGCGCACAAAGCTGGCATGGGACCAAAAGGCTGCCCTTTGAAGTCGAGATCCAATCCTGCCACAATCACGCGGATGCCCATTCCTGCCAAGGAATTGCATACGTTCACGATATGCTCGTCGAGAAATTGCGCCTCGTCGATGCCCACCACATCACTCCCCTGGGCGAGAAGCAGAATGTTGGTGGAAGAGTCAACAGGTGTGGACATGATGCTGTTCCCCTCGTGGGATACCACTTCCTCTTCACTATAACGCACATCAATGGCCGGTTTGAAAATTTCCACCCTCTGATGGGCAAATTGTGCCCGTCGCAGTCTGCGTATGAGTTCCTCTGTCTTGCCTGAGAACATCGAACCGCAGATGACCTCTACGCGCCCTCGGCGCATCATCTCTCCGTTGCTGGAGCCTACGTCTTTCATTCCTATGCTTGATTGATGTAATCCGATGAACGTTTCTACGATGACCCGGCGGTGCGCCTGTCACGTCTTACTGTAGGCAAAGGTAATAATGTTTCTTCATGTAGAGACATCCAGCGGCATATAATTTTTGCGGGATGTTTATCACGTCTGGGCCGACACCTCACTTTGGCCGTACTTCGTCTGCTCCCGATATTTTCGTCCGGCATGCGTTTCAATTCGTTTTTTATCGCTAATTTTGTCCCAAATAAACGAACGATGGGGACATTATATCTGGTACCCACCCCTGTGGGCAATTTCGAGGATATCACAATGCGGGCCCTGAGGATACTCAGAGAGGCTGACTTGATCTTGGCCGAAGATACTCGCACAAGCGGCAATCTGCTGCGACATTTCGACATACGGAATGCCATGCTCTCCTACCATAAGTTCAATGAGCATCAGACCGTGGAAAGTGTGGTGAACCGGTTGCGGGGTGGCGAGACGGTGGCTGTGGTGTCGGATGCGGGCACGCCAGGCATCAGCGACCCAGGTTTTCTGGTGGCTCGTGAAGCCATCCGGGCAGGCATAGAGGTCATCACCCTGCCAGGTGCCACAGCTATGGTGCCTGCTTTGGTGAGCAGCGGTCTGCCCTGCGACAAATTCTGCTTTGAAGGATTCCTTCCGCAGAAGAAAGGGAGGTTAAGCCGACTAAAGGCTTTGGCTACCGAACCACGCACCATGGTCTTCTACGAATCGCCCCACAGATTGGTAAAAGCCCTTGTACAGATGGTCGAGATATTTGGACAGGAGCGTCTCGTGAGCGTGTGTCGCGAGATAAGCAAGATACACGAAGAGAGCGTGCGAGGAACCATCGGACAAGTGCTGGAACACTTTCAGGCAAACGAGCCCCGCGGAGAGTTTGTCATCGTGGTGGGAGGATACGAAGAGGGTGCCACTCTGGAGCAGAAGGAAGAGAGAAAAAGGAAATATGAGTAACGACAAATAAGTGAATTGGAACTATGAAGTTGCAGAAGTTTATAATTGTATGTGCTTGCACGCTGGTGGTGTGCTCGTGCAGTCAGGGCAATGCCGTGAACGAGGCTGCCCGTCAAGAACGTGATTCATTGCAACGCGTCATCGATGGAAAAGATGCCGAACTGGATGATATAATGGGAACCTTCAACGAGGTGCAGGAGGGCATCCGACGCATCTCGGAGGCTGAGGGAAGGGTAACGATAGCTGACGCCACACGCGAAAATGCCAGTAGCAGGGAACTCATACGCGAGAATCTGGACTATATCGAACAAGCTATGAAACAAAACCGCGATATGGTGGCACAACTGAAAGAGAAGTTGCGTAATAGCAACATCAAGGCCGAAAAACTACAAAAGACTATCGCCAACCTGCAGAACCAGATAGAGCAACAGGAACAGCGAATACAGGAACTGGAGGCAAGTCTGGCCGAGAAGGACGAGGAACTGATACGCAAAGGGCAGGAGATAAGCGAACTGAACGACAACGTGAGTTCGCTGGAGGCCGACAACCAATCGAAGTCAAAGAGTCTGGCAGCTCAAGAAAAGGAACTCAATGAGGCATGGTTTGTGTTCGGGACAAAATCAGAACTCAAGGAGCAGAAGATACTCACCAGCGGAGACGTACTGAAGGATGGAGATTTCAATCGCGATTATTTCACCCAGATAGACATCAGGTATGACAAAGAGGTGAAACTATATAGCAAAAGTGCCAAATTGCTTTCCACACACCCAAGCGGTTCTTACAAACTGATTAAGGACGCCCAAGGACAGTATGAACTGCACATCACCGACCCCAAGAAGTTCTGGAGTGTGAGCAGATATTTGGTGGTGCAGGTGAAGTGACCGACGCCTATATTAGAATTTCAGGAAACAAAATACACATACGGAAGGAACCGAAACTTGAAGACAAGCAGAAGCAAACATTACAACTCCTCACGTTCTTCGCTCTCCTCGGAGACTGGCAAAGCGGCTCTGACGAGGACTACAGCCACCGAGGGAGACGTGCAGGAGACAGCCATACTGATAGGATTGGTTACGCCACAGCAGGGTGAGCGCAAGACACAGGAGTACCTGGATGAACTGGAGTTTCTGGCCGAGACGGCAGGAGCACACACGGTGAAGCGATTCACCCAAAGAATGAACGGACCAAGTGCTACCACTTATCTGGGCATAGGAAAACTGCAGGAGATACGCTCTTATATTCAAGCTGAAGAGGATGCCGAAAGAGAGGTGTCGATGGCTATCTTTGATGACGAACTGAGTGCCAAGCAACTGCGTAACATCGAAAACGAACTCCATATAAAGGTGCTTGACCGTACCAGTCTCATTCTGGATATATTTGCCATGAGAGCACAGACGGCCAATGCCAAGACACAAGTGGAACTGGCACAATACCGATACATGCTGCCACGACTGCAACGCATGTGGACGCACCTCGAACGCCAAGGAGGAGGCAGCGGATCTGGGGGAGGAAAAGGATCGGTGGGACTGCGAGGACCAGGAGAGACGCAGCTCGAGATGGACCGTCGTATCATCCTCAATCGCATGAGCCTGCTCAAGCAACGACTGGCAGATATCGACAGGCAGAAGACCACCCAGCGCAGTAATCGCGGACGTATGATACGCGTGGCTTTGGTGGGATACACCAACGTAGGCAAGAGCACCCTTATGAACCTCCTTGCCAAGAGCGAGGTGTTTGCCGAAAACAAACTCTTTGCCACCCTGGATACCACCGTGCGCAAGGTGATTGTGGACAATCTGCCCTTCCTGCTCTCTGATACCGTGGGATTCATACGTAAGCTGCCTACCGATCTGGTGGATTCCTTCAAGAGTACCCTTGACGAAGTACGCGAGGCTGACCTGTTGCTGCATGTGGTGGATATCTCCCACCCCGACTTCAGCGAACAGATAAAGGTAGTGGAGAAGACACTTGCCGACTTGGGGTGTGCCGAGAAACCATCCATGGTAATCTTCAACAAGATAGATGCTTACACATGGGAGGAGAAGGATGTCGATGACCTCACACCTGCCACTCAGCGAAACGTCTCGATTGACGAACTGATACACACCTGGATGGCCAGGCTGGGGGACAATTGCCTGTTTATCTCAGCCAGGGAAAAAGTCAATATCGACACTCTGAAAAAAGTGCTTTATAACCGGGTACGCGAACTGCATGTGCAGAAATACCCCTACAACGATTTCCTTTATCCCATAGCAGACGAAGCATGAGTAACTACAGACCATTGACAAAGCAGGAAATAAGCATCCTGGAGGCCAACTCCTGCTGGGCTGAGAATTGGGAATGGGTGAGGGTGGACCAGGGCTTCGACCCACACTACATGCACAGGGTTATGCTCTATGGGAACATAGAACTCGGATCCTTTGAACAACAGATAGAGGTGAGCAAGGGTTTTCTCAAGCACACGGGCATCTGTAATGCCACATTACGGAATGTGCACGTGGGCAACAACTGTCTGATAGAGAACATCGGCAACTATATCAACAACTACACCATCGGCAACAACTGCTACATCTCGAACGTGTGCACCATGGAGACTACCGAGGGTGCCACTTTCGGCGAGGGGAATATGATATCTGTGCTCAACGAGGTGGGCGAAGGAAACGTGATTCTCTTCGGAGGACTTAATAGCCAGTTAGCTGCCCTCATGGTAAAGTATGCCAGCGATGCCCCTTTTTATCAAGCCCTGATCCAAATGGTCAGGCAGCAGATTCTGTCCAGACAGGTACATCAAGGTATCGTGGAGGAGGGCGTGAAGATAGTCAATACCCGAGCCATCATCAATACCGTGTTGCAGGAAGGATGCGTGATCGATGGAGTCTCGCGCCTGAAGGATTGTACTCTGCTCAGTTCGGCTACAGCCCAGGTATACATCGGTACGGGGGTCATTTGTGAGGATTCCATCGTCTCCGACGGATCCATGATTACAAATTCGGTAAAGATGCAGGACTGCTTTGTGGGAGAATCGTGCAAAATCACTAATGGTTTTGCCGCATCCCAGAGTGTTTTTTTCGCAAACTCATTCATGAGCAATGGTGAGGCATGTGCGGCCTTCTGCGGCCCCTTTTCATCGTCACATCACAAGAGTTCGCTTCTCATAGGCGGACAATTCTCGTTCTACAATGCAGGTTCGGCCACTAATTTCTCCAACCATGCCTACAAGATGGGACCGATGCATTACGGCATACTGGAGCGGGGCACCAAGACAGCCAGCGGAGCCTACATACTCATGCCTGCCAATATAGGAACATTCTCCGTGTGCTTCGGCAAACTGATGTATCACCCCGACACACGGTGCCTGCCCTTCTCGTATCTCATTGCATATGGTGACATCATGTATTTGTCACCCGGACGAAACATCACCACCGTAGGTTTGTACCGCGATATACGCAAGTGGCCCAAACGAGACATGCGCGTGTCGGAGTGCCAGAAGAGTATTGTCAATTTCGACTGGCTTTCACCCTTCTCGGTAGGTGAGATTCTGCAAGGAAAGCGTATTCTGGAGCGCTTGCGTGAAGCTTCGGGAGACAATGTATCTACATACAATTACCACGAGTATGTCATCAACGCCTCATCCTTGCGCAAGGGTATCAAGTATTATGATATAGCCCTGCGTATCTATATGGGGGCCGTGCTTAAGCGGGTGATCAGACAATATGGGCATGTGGTGGCGCCATCGTGTCCCGTGGGTGAAGGAGAATGGACGGATCTGTCGGGCATGTTGCTCCCGCTTTCAGAGGAACTGCGCATCAAGGAGAGTGTCATCCAAGGATTTTTTGCCAACGTGGAGGAGCTTCTGGCGGAATTTGACTCCATTCATGCACGGTACCGTGACTACGTATGGACGTGGACCTATCGCATGATTCTTGACTACTATGCGCTTGACGCTATAAGCGAGGAGGACGTAAGGCGTATCCACGACGATTATATCAAGGCACGCAGGGTCTGGATAACCGAGATACGTAAGGATGCTGAGAAGGAATATGCCATGGGAGATGTGGAACCTGGTGTGCTGGAGGACTTCCTGAGCCAACTTGACCACGAGGTAGATTACGAGGATGTATGAAGAAGAACAAGAATTCATTTTTACAATATAAATAAATACGAACCATTATGGCTAATGTGACATTTAAGTACGCTCCCATGTTCCAATTGGGAGAAGACAAGACACAGTACCGCCTCATCTCCAAGGAAGGTATCAGTACAGCTGAGTTTGAGGGGAAGAGCATCCTCAAGGTGACCCCTGAGGCACTTACTCTGCTGGCACAGCAGGCGTTCCACGACGTGGAGTTTATGCTTCGTCGCGAGCACAACAAGCAGGTGGCTGAAATTCTCACCGATCCTGAAGCTTCGGAGAATGACAAGTATGTGGCTCTACAGTTCCTACGTAATGCAGAAACAGCCGCCAAAGGTGTGCTCCCTTTCTGCCAGGATACAGGTACAGCCATCATTCATGGCGAAAAGGGACAACGCGTGTGGACTGACTTTGAAGACGAAGAAGCACTCAGCCTGGGTGTCTTCAACACCTTCACTCAGGACAACCTGCGCTATTCGCAGAATGCTCCCCTAAACATGTATGACGAGGCAAATACCCGTTGCAATCTCCCTGCCCAAATTGATATAGAGGCTGTCGAGGGGGATGAGTATCGGTTTGTGATGGTAGCAAAGGGGGGAGGTTCGGCCAACAAGACCTACTTCTATCCCATGACCAAGGCAACCATCCAGAATGAGGGGACGCTCCTGCCTTTCCTCGTGGAGAAGATGAAGAGCCTGGGCACGGCAGCATGTCCACCTTACCATATTGCATTTGTCATCGGAGGTACCAGCGCCGAGAAGAATCTCCTGACCGTGAAGCTGGCATCCATAAAGTATTATGACAACCTGCCCACAACGGGTGATGAGACAGGACGTGCCTTCCGTGATATTGACTTGGAGAACAAACTGCAGGTGGAGGCTCAGAAGATTGGCTTGGGAGCCCAGTTCGGAGGCAAGTATCTGGCACATGACATCCGTGTGGTGCGCTTGCCCCGTCATGGAGCCAGTTGTCCTATTGGTATGGGCGTGAGTTGCTCAGCCGACCGCAACATCAAGGCCAAAATCAACAAGGATGGTATTTGGCTGGAACAAATGGATGCCAATCCCACAGAACTGATTCCCGAAGAGATGCGCATGCCTGGCGAGGGTACCAAGGGCATAGAGATAGATCTGGACAAAGGTATTGATGCCGTACGTGCCGAACTCACGAAGTATCCTGTGAGCACACGTGTCAATCTGAAAGGAACCATCATTGTTGCACGTGATATAGCTCACGCCAAACTCAAGGCACGCCTGGATGCTGGCGAGGAAATGCCAGACTACTTCAAGAATCATCCTATCCTGTATGCAGGACCTGCCAAGACCCCCGAAGGATATCCTTGTGGCAGCATGGGCCCCACCACGGCCAACCGTATGGATCCTTATGTGGACGAATTCCAAGACCACGGAGCCAGTCTGGTCATGATAGCCAAAGGCAACAGAAGTCAGATGGTGACGGATGCCTGCCAGAAGCATGGCGGATTCTATCTGGGCACCATTGGCGGTGTGGCGGCGGTTCTCTCTCAGAGCAGTATCAAGAGCATCGAGTGTGTGGAATATCCCGAATTGGGCATGGAGGCTATCTGGAAGATTTCTGTAGAAGACTTCCCCGCTTTTATCCTGGTAGATGACAAGGGCAACGACTTCTTCAAGCAGTTGAAACCTTGGACACCCTGCACAGCCTGTCAGAAATAAATCGGATGCGGAGGCAGGTTTCTTCCTGCCGCTATCATAACATGTTCCCCCAGAGAGGACCTCACATGAGGTATCTCCGGGGGATTGTTTTTTCCTGATGATAGCTGCAAATGTAGCCGTTTGTCTTTTACGTCTCCAACTAAATGCCTGTGGGTGCCAGAGCCTCCAGGGTGCATGGGATGGGAAACTGCCTCGTGCTCCGATAGGTGTGGTCAAACCTGTCTGTCACTTCCACTGTTATCTGGCAGTCGGGCCTGTCGGTCACAGCCATGAAAGTGTGGGTGTTGTATCGTGTACAACTCCCCTCGCCGTATTTTTTCTTCTGGCTGAATGTGGGCAGGTCATATGCCAAGATGGGGTAAGGGTCCTCGCACCTGACACGCTTGGACTCCAATGGCTTGCCATCTGCCAAGATTCTGACCTTCCATTCAGGATCATAGTTGAACACATTGACGAGAACCACGTTCTCTGGCAACTCTGTGAAATCCTGTCTCTCGGGATATTTCTTCATGATGGCCTGCCATGCGGTATCGGAACGGAAAAATTCTTTGAGTGTGTTGCCGTCGATAATACGGAATTGTTCGTTCCCCGTACCTTCCAGAGTGCGCAACTGCCAGGAGATATTCTTCTTGGAAATCGTAAATACCTGATAGCCTCCAGGGGTTCCGTCCACGCATACCGGATGGCCAGTAAGGCCTCCGGATGCCCATAGGTTGCCTCCGACAGCACCCACAGAGTGTTCCATGATGTTGGGAAATTGCCGGGGTTGCATGTTATAGCATTGGTGGCGATGGCCTGACATGATGTGTACGGACTCAAACCTTGCCAAGGCTTGACACAATCGCTTGGTGCTCTGGTTGTAGGTCAGACGTTCGACGACCTCAAACTGGCCGTTCTCGGCCCATGCCGGGGCATGCATGCTGACAAATACAGGCGTGCCGGATTCTACGTAGGAAAGATCCCTCTCCAGCCATGCCAGTTGTTCGTCGGTCAGTCCTGTCTTGTAGTTGCGTGTGCCCACAACACCTTTCTTGTACTTTCCCTCTTTACTGGGTTGGTTTTCGTAGATGAGATCATCCAGTACCACATAATGTACCTTGCCTATGTTGTAGGAATAATAGTTGGGCCCCACGGCTATGCGGAAGGGTTTTGCTGCAAGGAAATCGGTCTCTTGGGAATGAGGGGTGGAGGGATCGTGGTCGTGATTTCCTGCTACACAAAAATGCCTCATACGATAGGACTTGTGATTCTTCAGTATGTGGTCCCTATAGTCTGCAATAGTGAATTTGTTACTGTACCAGTAGTTGTCCCACGAAAGGTCGCCAAGCACCGTGGAATAGATAGGTGTTTTCCCTGCTTTCTGGCATTCCTCCTTGATACGTGGCAGGAATAACTTCTGGTAGAGTTGCATGTCCTTGGTGTCCTTTCTGTTAGCTAATTGCGGATCGGCCTCAAAGACCATGATGTGCTTGTCGTTATGTTCCTTCCTAAGCAGGAAATCATGTTGCTCATCCTTTTCGGAATCTGCGGGGTCAGTAAGCGTCTGCCAAAAACCTCCAAAGAGTTTGCCCTCCCAGTCATCGTCTTCGGCAAAGGGCATGTAGCCCGACGGGATGACGTAGAAGACATACCCGTTTCTCTTGTCAGATGGCAGTACATAATTACCGTTTCTGTCGGTCGTGGCGAATGCGAATCCATCACTTACCACTACGCCCGACACTCCTTTTCCCTTGCATGTGATGCTGCCCGTGATGTTGGCTGCATATGCTGACGAAGAGACAAGAAACAGGCCGAGGCACAGAGTGGATAGAATAGATAATGTACGCGCGCATACGCATAAGACACAGGTCCTGAAGTTTCTCATTGGAGAGAATAACTGGTTGCTCATATTATGGGATATTTCTTGAAAAGTACTACCTCGGGGTGTCTCCCGGGACGGAATTCGCTATCTTTCTCTATTGATTCCACGCTCTCTTAATCTATCGTTTCGGGATTCGTGTCAGAAAGGGATTCTAACTTTCGGCTAATGAACTGCATCTTCTTGAGTTCTACGAAGACGTCTATCTTCAGGATGGTTTCCAATACATCCCAGAGTATGACATTATCATTGACAAGAGCGGAGTAAGTTTTATCTCCCAGCGTATCTGCCAGCATCCTAAGTAAATTGATATCTTCATTATGTTTCTTGCAGTATTCAGCCAGGGATGCGACATATTCCTCTGGGTTTTTGAAATTCGCTACCGCACGCCGAACGTGCTTGAAATCAAGTTTTAGTTTGCGTAAATTAGTGATTGAGAGTTTAGAAATTATTTTTTTATTGCTCACTACCAACTCTATATGTTTCTCCAGGATGCATTCGGCCACAGTCTTTGGTCTTAGACTCTTCCTGGCTATGATACCTCTTTCATAGAGCACGTCTTCTGTAATTATCATTCTGCGCACCAGATGAAGTGGTTTGAAACTCATGTTGTCAAAATCAAAGGCGAAGAACTGCTTGTAATCATTGTATGGAAGCGAGCCGTCAAGTACCTTGTGAAGATGTTCTATGGCGTTGTTGATTTCGATGTTTGTAAAGCGCATCTGAAGTTTTAAATCGTTGATGGGTTCTGATGCACCGTCAACGTTGATGAATGATTCCGCAGGCAGGAGGTCATCGAAGACTCTGTTTTTGGCATAATAGATGTCGTTAGGGAAGTGTTTTGTAGTTCCCGTCTTGTCTCTGCATTTGTATTCGATGGCAAGAGTGTAGACCAATGACCGATACAGGTCCTTTACAAAGGACTCGAAGTTGATATATCTCTGGTTCTGCTTTGATACCTCTTCACTTGTGCGCTTCTGACTACGCCAGTCCATAAGCGAGAAATAGGCTGCTATAAGGCTTGTAATCAGGACGATTACGTTGATGTAGAAGTTTGGTCCGGTCACATCTTCGCCAAAGCATGTGTAGGGCTCTGTGTTGTGTGCTACAAGTCCCAGTGTGTCCTGAAGTCCTGTGATTTTATCGTTCAGCCAGACGTTGTATAGTTGTGTGCTGTCCATGTGGGTGAATTGTGTATCGGTGAGTAAATAGTCGCCCCTTAAAAAGTAGTCACCTGATAAATATTGAAAGGGAATAGCC
>JBJEKL010000090.1:0-3025 GCA_051878615.1 Bacteroidaceae bacterium
CTTGCTCCTCACTATATGCATGTCATTCTGGAACTTTGTCGTGTTGACATACACGCGCTCCCCTGCCAGCATGCGGAGTAACTGTTCGGTGAAGTCCGTCATTGCCGTTTCAAAAAGACTTTGTAACTTTGCAGCGCGCCCCATTGCGCACTGATTTCCGTCGAGTGTATGACGTTTAGCCCTGCTGATGCATTGACATCAGCAAGGACTTCACCTTTATTTATAACTTAATGTTGATTCAGTTAATGTCTTCCCAAAACTCAGGAAGCAGTTTGTATAAATCTTCATCTTTGGTGCTACCTATGTGATCAAGCACATAAGCAAGCCATCGCTCCGGGTTCTTACCCTTCACCTTGCAGGCACCAAAGAATGAGTACATCATAGCCGCACGCTCACAGGCTTCATCCGTCTGACAGAAGAGATAAGCCTTCTTGCCCATCACCATTGCCCGGATTTCCCGTTCGGTCGCATTATTATCCAGAGGCATTTCTGGTATGCCAAGATATGCCGTCAGCTCTTCATAATGTCGGATTACATAGTTCAGCGCCTTGTACATCTGGGAATGCTTGTCATGATTCAGTATTTCATTCATACACCACAAATGGAGCGTCTCCCACAGAGGACGCGCCAATTCATTGCGCAGCTCCGTTATCCTGCTGCCTGACGCATTCTCATGTCTGATGATTTCCTCTACTCCGTAGATTTCTTGAAAAAGAAGCATGCCTGGCATGGAAGCCTTCGGGGCTTCTTTCAAAGCTCGCTCATGCTCACGCCTAGCATGGGCCGAGCACCTGCACAGTACACGTCCTGTCTTCTTTATCCAGTCATATCCGGGATAGGCATCACACATCAGGGCAAGCCCGCTCCAATTGGCCAGTTGAGCCTGTATCACCTCCTTTCCACGACCATTGCCTTTATCGACTGCGGTCAAAAAAATCGGTATGCCGGTGTCTATATTGCGGTATTCTATGATGTACTTCTTGACAGTCTTATGTTTCTCATTGTCCACCACAGGCATCGGACTTCCGTCTGCTGCCAAGTGAAGCCCACGCATCACATAATGCTCTTGTAATCTGTACAATGGAACAAGCGTGTCGCATACAGCCACATGCCAGTCATTGATAGTAGTCCGGGCCAGCACCAGACCGTCTCTCTTCATCTGGCCAATCTGGCGGTTGAAGGGCATATGATCCATATACTTGCGCACCTCTATCTGTGACAACAGCTTGTTGGATGCGTAACTTTTCCATATGAGTTCCTCGTGTACGGGAGCTGTATGGAATTTCTGGTATAAGTCATCCTTGCGTACCATGACGGGGCAGCGGTAGCCCTGTACCATGTATTTGGCAGAGACTGGAACGATAAATTCCGTAGTTTCTCCCGGGAAAGCCTCGCGGTACTCGTCCATGTGACCGATACATTCTTCAGGATAGACAAGTATCTCCGGCAGACGGACCATGTCATCAGGTATCTTGTTGCGACCGTGACCGTCTTTATGCTGTTCCTTGCGGGCCAGACGACACGCCTCTTTCTGGAGACGGTACTTCTTGACAGTCTCAAGAGCCTTCTTATAATTCGCCTCCTCCTCTTCATTAAACTTAAGAGATGCCAGCAGCTGATTGTGAACACCGGTGCGGTCTTCTTCCGAAACCAGGAACCGCTCCCGCTTCTGCGTGAATATCATCCTGACAAGCTCGGCAATCTGACGATTTTTCGACTGCTCATTCTTGAATATCCTCTCAAGTCTTGTCTTTATCTCATTGCCTATGGCAGCCTGGGCTTCTTCGGAAGCAGCCTTAAATTTGGCAAGATAGCCCTGAATATCCGCATTGTTACGGTGCGTCATTTCAGAGAACAGCCTGAGGAAGCCTTCAGTCTGTGCAGCCATCTTTCCAAGGAAATGGCTTTCTGCCTCATCCTTCGCCTTTCTGATCTTCTGCTCAGTCTCTGTGACGAGTTTCTGCTGCATCAGCTCAAAGGCCTTCAGCATCTCCTCACGCTGCTGATCAATAGCCTGCCTCTCTTTGTCCATCACCGCACGCTCATCGGCATATTCCGCCTCAATCTCTTTACGGATACGCTGTTCTGCTTCACGCATCCTGCGTTCCACCTCTGCCTTGATGATATCCTCACGGGTTGCACGCTCCAAATCCAGGGCACGCTCAGTCTGATCCAGACGGGAAGTCACTCCTGCCATCTGCTCATGCATGTTGGAAAGCCTCTCTTCCAACGCCTGATCTTGACTGTTTTTGTTCGTTTCAGATACCATCTTTTTATCTCTTGATCACCTTACAAAGGTACGAATTTTTCTTGAATTATACAAGTTTTTTGCTGACTTTTTCTTGCTGATTTTAAGCTATTTAAGTTGTATGATGCCAATACAGAAGTCGCATAATTCAAGGCTATTCACCAACACATTTCTCGCCCAAAATCAGGCAAACAAAATTCTTATAATCGAGGTTGCAAGTGCGCTTGTCTTCGTTCAGTTGAGGAATCTGGAAACGTCCCTCACTCAGTTTTCTGACATAGAGAGTCAGACCATTGCTTTCCCGATGCAGGATCTTGGCAGTTGTCCTTGT
The DNA here is from genome assembly GCA_051878615.1 of Bacteroidaceae bacterium. Lineage (GTDB taxonomy): Bacteria > Bacteroidota > Bacteroidia > Bacteroidales > Bacteroidaceae > Physcousia. The sequence continues at coordinate 2,580 of JBJEKL010000090.1, forward strand.
CTTGCCAATGAAGATGAATGCCTCGTCCTGAGTCAGGTAACGATTGTAATACTCACTGATGAGTCCTTGAAGTCCACGGAACTGTTTCCGCATGTCCACTGGCTCCATACACAGGAAGTAGTGAAGGTCAGCATGCAATTGACATATCTTTGCCATGGTTTACACTTTTATGCGGATGTATTGTTCCAGCTGGCTGGCACTGATGTCTCCGGGGAGTATTAGTGTCACATTGTTGGGATAAACCAACTTCAGGAATCTCGTGCGCTGCATGTGAGTACTTGGAGACTGCTGGAACTCATCTCCCGTAAGATTTACCTCTGCAAAAACAGGCTGCTTGATTTGCTTCTTGTTGTTCATTGTCGCTAAAAATTTAAAGTGAAATTATCAACGACAAAGGTACTCTCATTTTTCTACACTACAATGACGGGGTTCACCGAACAGTTACT
>JBJEKL010000091.1:0-40004 GCA_051878615.1 Bacteroidaceae bacterium
GGACTCAGAGTTGTTGCACATGCTTATTATATCCCCATGGTTTTTCTACTGAGCCTTGATCTTGGTTGTATAGTGGCAAAATGTAGCGAAAGGAAATCGTTGCTATTACATTTACTTTATTTAGAATACACTATACAACAATGAATATGACTGAATGTGACAGAACTCCGAATCCCATTTTTCGTCCGACATGCTGCTGGATTGAAGAGTATTAGTACTGACTCTATAGTTTATATGGAGGCAAATGCCTGTAGGAGGAATTTCTACTTGAATGATGGGAGTGTGGTACAGGTGGAGATGCCTCTTAACATGGCATTGAGTAAAATTACCAAAACAATTCTCCGAATACATCGCTCATATGCAGTGAACATAGAGTATTTTTCTTTTAACCCAAATCGGTCATTGGCGTTATGATGAGAACTGCTTATATTTTTGAACAGATATTTTCCGTTTTGAGGGAGCAATGGGGTGTTTTGTAACTGATAAACGGAAAGACAGATGACAATAAGAAAGTATGTTTGCGCATAACAGCATAGTGACTGGTTTGGGTTTAAGGGAGTGAATAGAAGTTCTGTATCTTTTCAGGATTGTTTTCTTGTTTACGGGATGCGATTCGTTGTGCAGGCAATCGGGTGCCTTCTCTGTATTTTATGCATAGATAATAAATTTTCTTTCAGGTAGGTTTGTTTCGGTGATCTGTTCCCCTTTTTTCTATGCTCAGGTCTTTCGTCAGCATCTTTCTTGTCACATCTGATATTTCTGCGTAACTTTGCGACCTAAAAGAATGTTTAATAAGGAATAAGTACGATGAACATATTGGAATTGAGCGATCAGGAGATTGTCAGGAGAAACAACCTACAGCAGTTGCGTGACCTGGGTATTGACCCGTATCCTGCAGCAGAGTATCCTGTGGATGCATGGAGCACAGAAATACGCGAGTCATTTGTGGATCTGCCCACTGTAACAGGCCCCGAAGGAGAGGAGATTCCCACTCCTGCCACCGCAGAAAACAGCCGAAACGTGAGTATCGCTGGCCGTATCATGAGTAAACGCATCATGGGTAAGGCAGGCTTTGCCGAGCTGCAGGACAGCAAGGGACGCATTCAGGTGTATATCCAGCGCGATGCCATCTGTCCTGGAGAAAACAAGGATATGTACAATATCGTGTTCAAAAAGTGCCTCGACTTGGGCGATTTTGTCGGTGTCAAGGGATATGTGTTCCGGACCAAGACCGGCGAGATAAGCGTTCATGTGACTGAGATGACCGTGCTTTCCAAGAGTCTGCGTCCCCTGCCCGTGGTGAAGACTGATTCCGACGGCAATGTCTTTGATGCCTTTGACGATCCCGAATTGCGTTATCGCCAGAGATATGTGGACCTGATAGTGAACAACGGTGTCAAGGATACTTTCATCAAAAGGGCTACCATTGTGCGCACTCTGCGCCGTATCCTTGATGAGGCGGGATATACCGAGGTGGACACTCCCATCCTGCAGAATATTGCCGGAGGTGCCAGCGCACGTCCTTTCATCACGCATTTCAACGCTCTCAATCAGGACATGTACATGCGTATCGCCACCGAACTTTACCTCAAGCGTCTCATCGTGGGTGGTTTTGAGGGTGTGTACGAGATGGGCAAGAATTTCCGCAACGAGGGAATGGACAAGACGCACAACCCCGAGTTTACCTGCATGGAGCTCTATGTGAGCTACAAGGACCTCAATTGGGGCATGAGTTTTACAGAGCGTATGCTGGAGGAAATCTGTACAGCCGTGAACGGAAAACCCGAGGTAGAGATAGATGGCAAGGTGATTTCCTTCAAGGCTCCTTTCCGCCGCCTTCCCATCCTGGATGCAATTAAGGAGAAGACGGGTTATGACCTGTATCCCATGAGTGAGGAGGAAATTCGCGGCGTGGCTGCCAAGTTGGGCATCGAGGTAGACGAGAGCATGGGTAAGGGCAAACTCATTGACGAAATTTTTGGAGAGACCTGCGAGGGTTCGTTCATACAGCCTACTTTCATCACGGATTATCCCGTGGAAATGTCTCCGCTGACCAAGATGCACCGCAGCAAGCCTGGATTGACGGAGCGGTTTGAGTTGATGGTCAACGGCAAGGAGCTGGCCAATGCCTATAGCGAGCTCAACGACCCCATTGACCAGGAGCAGCGCTTCGTGGATCAGATGAAGCTGGCCGATAAGGGTGATGATGAGGCCATGATTATCGATCATGATTTCTTGCGTGCCCTGCAGTATGGCATGCCTCCTACTTTTGGCATCGGCATCGGCATTGACCGTCTGGTCATGCTTCTTACGGGCAAATTTGCCATTGGTGAGGTGATGCTCTTCCCGCAGATGAAGCCCGAGGTGAAGGCTCCTCGTGACAAAGACGAGCTTTTCCTGGAAAAAGGCATTCCTTCCGAATATGTTCCCATTCTGCGCAAGGCTGGTTACAATCTGGTGAGCACGCTTCAGGGTGTTGCCCCTGCCAAGATACAGCAGCAGATCATCGAAATAGTCAAGAAGTACAAGCTCGAGGTGGAGCGCCCTGCCCAGGAGGCGATCGCAGAATGGACGGCATGACAGACCGGATAGGTGTCGTCGGAGGCGGAAGCTGGGCCACGGCCATAGCGAAGATCCTGCTTGAAAGTGTACCGCACATCCATTGGTATATGCGTAATGCTGACAGAGTAGAGGAATTCAGGCACTCGGGACACAATCCTGCTTATCTTTCCCAGGTTCGTTTCGATATGGACCGTATTACCCTGACGGATGACATCAATCAGGTGGTTGATGCGTGCCAGACGCTCATTCTGGTGCTCCCATCTCCCTTCCTGAAAGGTACGCTGGAGCAGTTGCACGTTAAATTGCGCTCCAAATTCCTGATGACTGCCATCAAAGGTATCGTGCCCGGAGAGAATCTTATCTGCACCGACTACCTTTCCCTGATGTACGGTTTGCCGCAGGATCAGCTGGCTGTCATTGGAGGGCCAAGTCATGCTGAGGAAGTGGCGATGGACCACCTCACCTATCTTACTGTAGGATGTGCCGATACGGAGCGTGCAGGGTATCTTGCTTCAATCCTGGCCAATGATTATGTGCGGACCAAGGTGAGTCAGGATGTTACGGGCATCGAGTATGCCAGCGTGCTCAAGAATGTGTATGCCTTGGCAGCCGGTATCTGCCATGGCATGAATTACGGGGATAACTTCCAGGCCGTGCTCGTTAGCAACGCTATCCAGGAGATGCAGCGCTTCCTGAATGCCGCCTGTCCCATAGAGCGCAACATGTGCGACTCGGTGTACACCGGGGACTTGCTCGTGACGGGCTACAGCCAGTTCAGCCGCAACCGCGTGTTCGGCACCATGATAGGCCGGGGCTATAGCGTGCAGAGCGCGCGTGCAGAGATGCGCATGATTGCCGAGGGATATTTCGCAGCCAAGTGCATGCAGGAGATCAACCGTAGGATGAAGGTCAACATGCCCATCCTGGATGCTGTGTACAACATCCTCTACCAACGGGTGAGCCCGGTGCTGGAGATACGTCTGCTGAGCGAAGCTTTCCGCTGACTGTTCCTCATGCGCACGGACATGTTCCAATGCCGATAGGGGCACCTTCGTTCCAAAACGACAAGGCCGTAAAGGCCGGAGATAGAAGAAAAGAGAAGAACAGAATAAATATAGAATTTTATCATGATTAAGTTAGACATCAGTAAATCGCTGCTTGCTCCCGAGGCTGTCGCTTCCTATGAGCAGGCCGTGGCTTCAGCCCAGCAGGCTCTGGAGGATGCAACCTGCGCTGGCAATGATTTCCTCGGATGGCTGCATCTGCCCAGCCAGATTACCCCTGAATTCCTGCAGGAACTGCAGGCGTGTGCCGATACCCTGCGTGCCAATTGTGACACGGTGGTGGTGGCTGGCATAGGTGGCTCGTATCTGGGTGCCCGTGCTGTAATCGAGGCTTTGGGCAACAGTTTCCAGTGGCTGACCAACGACGGCACGAATCCCGACATCCTCTTTGCCGGAAACAACATCGGTGAGGACTACTTGTACGAACTTACGGAGTATCTGCGTGGCCGCCGTTTCGGAGTCATCAATATCAGTAAGAGTGGCACCACCACGGAGACTGCACTTGCCTTCCGCCTGCTCAAGAAGCAGTGTGAGCAGCAGCGCGGATTGGAGACGGCACGCAAGGTCATCGTGGCTGTTACCGATGCCCGCAAGGGCGCTGCGCGCACCACGGCCGACCGCGAGGGATACACCTCGTTCGTCATTCCCAACAATGTGGGTGGACGCTTCAGCGTGCTTACGCCCGTGGGGCTGTTGCCCATTGCCGTGGCAGGCTTCGACATTGCAAGTCTGGTGAAAGGTGCAGCCGACATGGAGCGTGCCACTGCTGTCGGTGTCCCCTTCGAGCAGAACCCCAGCGCACAATATGCAGCCGTGCGCAATGCTTTGTACCGCGAGGGTAAGAAGATAGAGATTCTGGTGAACTTCCAGCCCAAGTTGCATTACATGAACGAGTGGTGGAAGCAGCTTTATGGCGAGTCGGAGGGCAAGGACCAGAAAGGCATCTTCCCCGCCGCTGTGGACTTCAGCACTGACCTGCATTCCATGGGACAGTGGATTCAGGAAGGCGAGCGCACCATCTTTGAGACGGTGGTGAGTATCGAGGAACCCGAGCATACGCTCCTTTTCCCACACGACGAGGAGAACCTGGACGGCTTGAATTTCCTGGAGGGCAAGCGTGTGGACGAGGTGAACAAGATGGCGGAACTGGGCACACAGCTGGCGCATGTGGACGGCGGAGTCCCCAACATCCGCGTGAGTGTGCCACGCCTTGATGCCTATAATCTGGGACAACTCATCTATTTCTTCGAGAAGGCATGTGGCATCAGCGGACTCATCCTGGGAGTGAATCCTTTCAACCAACCCGGTGTGGAGGCATACAAGAAGAATATGTTCGCACTCCTGGGTAAGCCCGGATACGAGAAAGAGACCGAGGCTATCAAGAATCGTTTGCAGAACTGAACAAACACGCAGGAATCTTGAACAGACAAGTTATTCATAGAAACGGTCCTGGGGCAGATAGCCTCAAGGCCGTTCTTTTTGACATGGACGGAGTCCTTTTTGACTCCATGCCAAACCACGTGGAAGCGTGGTGCAGGGCTGCAGAAAGTTTCGGACTGCACATGACACCTCAGGACGTGTATCTCAACGAGGGGCGCACCGGCAGCGGCACCGTGGACATGCTGACCATGCGTACTTGGGGCCGCAGGGCCACCCGGGAGGAGATTGAGGAGATATACCGCGTGAAGAGTGACCTCTTCAACACGCTTCCAGAGGCTTCTCCCATGCCCTATGCCCGTGAGGTGCTCCAGGCGGTTCGCGCACGGGGCCTCCGCATCGTGCTGGTGACGGGCAGTGGGCAGTGCTCGTTGCTTGAGAGGCTGGAACTGGCTTTCCCCGGATGCTTCCACCCCGACTACATGGTGACGGCCTTTGATGTGGTACACGGAAAGCCTCATCCCGAGCCTTATCTCATTGCCCTCCGCAAGGCCGGAGTGCAGGCCTCCGAGGCTATGGTGGTCGAGAACGCTCCCCTGGGCGTTCAGGCCGGCCATGCTGCAGGAATCTATACGCTGGCTCTCAACACGGGTACGCTCCCCGATGAAGTTCTTTGGCAGTCGGGTGCCGACTGTGTGCTACCAGGCATGCACGATCTTGCTCTGCAGGCGGAGCATTTCTTTGGATAGGGTAACGACCCTCCCGGTCTCCTGTCGTACGGATTCCTGTGGGATCAGGAGGCAGAGGCGGGATTCCTGTTCCAGGGTGCTGTGCTGACGGGCTTTGGGAACGGTTTGAAATGTGGGGTGGTGACGGACACTAGAGTCTGCCGTAGAGTCAGCAGAGGACTGGTTGTCTGCGGGGGTATCTTAGTAGTCGATAAGCAGGGGAACCCTATTTGTCTTGGCATACTGCAGGCCTCGCCAGAGCATGGAGAAGGCGCACTGTGCCAGGTCCTCGGTGCGGAAGACGTACTTCTCCTTCTTGGAACGTTTGGGGATGAGGCCGTACAGGAGACGGGTTTTCTTTTGGTTTATGGGTACGTAGAATTTCTTTTCGTTCCAGGAACGTATAGTGGCCTCGTTGGCCTTCCATCGCTCGCGGTTCAGTTCGTCCAGTTCTTTGCTTAGGAACTGCAGCGTGGAGAGAGCTCCCTCCGCTCCATTAGGGAAGGTGGCAGGCTCGGCGATAAATTCTTCGTCAAAGAGGGTACCCACATTGTGACGTTGTGGAGCAATGTGCAGGGAAAATCCTTCTTTATGGCCTTCCTGACGATTGGTTCATCAAGCAGGTGGTCACCTCCAACTACGCTCTCGGGGAGTTTGCCGTGCATGTATCTGCAGGCCTGAAGCATGACCAGCGTCTCGTAGGCAAGCCAGTTGGGCTTGTCTGTAAAATATCCGTCGTCATCGTCCTCATTCCACAGGGGAGCCGAGGGATGCGGATGCAGGACAGAGGCGAGGTTGTCGCTCCAGTAGCACACGGTATGGCGTATCTCACGGATTTGGTCGGGGTCTTCTATGGGCTTGAATTCCTCCCCATTTTTATCTATCACCTTGCAAATCAGACCGTTTTTTCGGCCTTCTGCTGTACTATGGTTTTCCAGTCGCGGATGTAATAGCGGGTCAGAGTTCCTGCATAAATGTCCAGTCCCATCTCATTGTTCTTTTATGGAGTTCTGTATCTAAGGTATCTTGACTGTGTCGGGAGGCAGATACGGTCATATACCATCCTCTTCCTCAACGGGATCTTCGGCCGGATTCTCGTTGATAGGCGTATGGTCCTCCTCCACACTGTAGGTGCCATCTTGTGCTATTTTGATGAGGAATGGCTGGGACATGTCGCTCTCGGGATAACTTACACAGGTACCGAAGGTGAGCTTACCTTCCTCGTATCCGATGCAACGGAAGCCATCGAACATGCCGTGCTCGCGGAAATCCTGTTCGAGGAAGTTCAGGAAGTCGTTCTTGCTGAAAAGCCGGTGGAAGAATCTTTGTCCGTTCTTCTGGATGGAGAGCACGAAGATATTGTCCTTGAACTTCGTGCCATATTGGTCGGTCACCACAGGCATGGAGTCGCACGGCTCGCGGTGGATGTTGAAGGTGATGAGGCTGTTCCAGGCCTGCAGGCTGTCGGGGAAGTTGCAGCCGGGCATGCTGTGCGTCACCGTGTCCGGTTCCACTTCCGGAAGTACGTTGATGGTGGCCTTGTCCTTGTTCTCCTTGCATGCTGCCAGCATCAGTGCTATGACGGTCAGTATGGTGATGTGCTTCTGTGTCATGTCTCTGTTTGTTGTATTTGTTGGAAAACTCTTCACAAAGGTAGGCCTTTTTTCCTTTCCGAACAATAGAATCAACTTTGATGTGCAGCCGGGGAACTGATTTATTTCGTACCTTTGCGTTGTTATGAAACGCGCTTTCGTATATCTGGCCATCGTGGCGGCTGTGGTGTTTCTGGCACTCGGGGGATTCTCCGACTGCTCCTTCTCGCGTCTCCTGCCCACCCGCTCTGCCGATACAGTCCGCACGGATTCCTCAGATATGATCATGCGGATGCGTGCCCAAAGCAGGCTCTACACGGCGGAGTACCGTATCCACAAGATAGTCACGCACGACGACCTGATGCGCTTCCAGGGTAGTTTCCTGGGCTATTCCTACGAGCAGACATTCCATTTCGGGGACAGGAAGATAGTCATTCCCATTGATGTCACCTTCAAGGCCTGTCTGGACTTTTCCACCTTCTCGGAGCGTAACGTGGAGCACCACGATTCCCTCATCCACATCACTCTGCCCGATCCTCGTATCATCCTCACATCCTCACAGGTGGACTACGCTGGGGTGCGCCAATACATCAGTATGCTACGCAGCGGATACACCGATCGCGAGATGAGCGAACTTACCCGTCAGGGCGTGGAGAGCATCATTGCCGACATCGGAAACACAGATATAATAGAACGCGCGCGTGAGAGTGCCGCCCGATTGCTCATACCGCTCATGGTGCAACTCGGCTACAGGTCCGATTGTGTGGTCATCACCTTCCGAAGCGGTCTTGACCTCTCCGATCCCCGTACAATTTATGATAGCGACCATTCTGTGGTGCACTGGGAAGGAGGTAAGAGATGAAGTTCCTGCGACGACTGATAATCCGCCTGATCCTAATGGCTACTCTTGCTCTCCTGGGCTGGATGGCGTACTTGTACCTATCGGGAACGTCCCGTTCCCTCTTTTCCTTCTCCGCCGGGAGTTCCCTGCAGGCCGATCCTACACCCATGCGCATCCAGGCCATTCGCAATATCGGTCAGTGGGAGTTCCTGAGCATTGACGATGAAGAGGTTGTCGACACTGTCCGGCGCCGTTGGATCGGCACCGATGACCATCTCGTGCGCATTTACCGAGGAACGCTCCGTATCGGGATAGATTTCCGCCAGTGCAACGATGATTGGGCCTTGGCTTACTCTGATACCGTCAAGGTGCGCATTCCCGAAGTGCGACTGCTGGACAATCTTTTCATTGACGAAGCACGTGCACGCAGTTTCTACGAGTCTGGCCGATGGGATGCCTCGGTGCGCAACGATCTCAGGCTTCGCGCTGAGCAGGCCATGCGCCGCCGTTGCCTCACACCGGAAAACATGCAGACTGCCAGGCAGACTGCCTGCGAACAGCTCCAGCGCTTTTTCCTCTCGCTGGGATATGCCCATGTCATTTTCGTGGACGAAGACCAGGGAGAATAAGTATGTACGCGATTCCCTCCATCCTCCTTCTCCCTCCCCCTCCAATAGTTAAAATAGGATAATCTCAGGAAAATTTGAGCTAAAAGGGCTACCTTTGTCTTCGTTAAATCGTTTTTTAATAAAAGGTATTATGAAGAAACTAATGGTTTTGGCTATGGTGGCCCTTATGAGCACCGCCATGGCAATGGCTCAGCAGGAAAAAGGTTTTACCTATGCTGTGGAAGGCGGCATCGGCAGTGAATTTGAGATTGGCGGCCGCATCCAGAAAAACTTCAACCAGTATCTGGCGTGGGATGTTCTCAATCTGAAGTACGCCTTCGATTACGGCAATCATGTCAACGCCCACGAGTGGGAGCTTACCACAGGTTTGCGCGGATACAGCCCCTCGTTCGGTCCTGATCTGAAGGCGTTTGCCGCCATCGACCTTGGTTACGGAGGTATGAAGGCGACCGAGGGCGGATGTGATGCTGTTCATTGCTTTGCACTTGACTTTACGGTTGGTCTGCAAGTTTACAAAGGCTTGTATCTCGGTTATGGCTTCGGCGGTCTCTTCAATGACGGAAGCCACAAGGACCATGTCCTGCGCATAGGTTACACGTTTTGATGCCGTCTTCACCGATTCTGTGGTCATTTCGGCCTGTGAACCGGCCCGAAGTCAGGAGCATCACATAATGGAATCCTAATTTTTCAGGAGGCTGTGTCGTATTTGTTTTTTACGGCACAGCTTTTTTCTTGCGAAGGAGCCACAACTGCCCATAAGGGCTTAGCGGAAATTTCATGGGGAATAAGGAGCCTCTCCTCTGGGACCTGCTCTCCAGAGGATAGATGTTGGCGGACGGATAACAGGTACGTTTTAGACGCAAACGTTTGCAACCTTCCCCGCAAACGTTTGCAACCGCTCCCGCAAACGTTTGCGGGAAAAAGGGCTTTTTGGGGGGCTGAGGCGAGACAGATCTGTGTCGGGTAGATATGGGATTTCTCAACCTTGATGGTTTTTGGCAAGAATACGTTTTTTCCTTCTGATATGAAGTAAAAGTTGTGAAAAAAATGTAATTTTGCGTATAATATGTTATATCCCAAATTTATACTTGTCTATGAATTTCCTTGAGCAGAAGATTATGGAGGAAGGTTCTGTCAAGCCAGGTAATATACTGAAGGTTGACAACTTCCTGAATCATCAGATTGATATTGATATCATGCGTCAGATAGCGTATGAGTTCAAACGTCGTTTTCGCGGTAAGCCCGTTACCAAGATTCTGACCATCGAAGCCAGTGGAATAGCCATCGGAGTGTTGCTTGGTGACTTGTACGATGTGCCTGTGGTGTTTGCCAAGAAGGGTGAGACAGCCAATTGTACCGATGACAAGTATATCTCTCATGCCTATTCCTTTACCCACAAGAAGATGAATGACGTGTTTGTGTCCCGTCCTTATCTGAATGCTGATGACAAGGTGCTTATCGTGGACGATTTCCTGGCTGACGGTCAGGCTACACTTTCGCTCATAGATATCGTGAAACAGGCAGGAGCCAGCGTGACAGGAATCGGAATCGCCATTGAGAAAGGCCAGCAGAAGGGTGGAAGTATATTGCGTGAGGCCGGGTATCATCTGGAGTCGATAGCTATCCTTGACGGAATGGATTTTGAGACACAGACGTTTCGTTTCCGTTCTCAGTAGAGACAGCAGACAACGAAGAATATGATAATCTATAACTAATATTCGATCCCATGAGTAATCTTTATTCTCTGGACGGCCGGGTGCCAGTAGGGCAAGCCGTTCCTTTTGGCTTGCAGCATGTGCTGGCCATGTTCGTGAGCAACGTAACTCCCATCATCATCCTGGCCAATGTGGTGGGATTGGATGCTCAGTTGTCTGCAGCACTTGTACAGAACTGCATGGTGATAGCAGGTATCGGTACGCTTGTTCAGTTGTATCCCCTTTGGCGGGTGGGTTCTCGTTTACCTGTGGTGATGGGTATCAGTTTCACCTTCCTGTCCCTTTCTATTGCCATTGCTACCTCACAGGGCATGGGTTCGCTGATGGGAGCCGTGATAGTGGGCGGTCTGGTGGAAGGCTTGCTCGGTCTGTGTGCCAAGTATTGGATACGTTTCATCTCTCCTGTGGTGGCCGCCACTGTGGTTACGGCCATTGGCGTGTCATTGCTTCCTATCGGAGCCAATAGCTTCGCTGGAGGCCAGGGTGCTCCTGATTTTGGTTCTGTAAACAATTGGATTGTGGGAAGCATAACCTTGCTGGTGTGTCTGCTGTTCCAGGTTCTTGCCCGAGGCTTCCTTCGCTCGCTTTCGGTTTTGGTCGGTTTGGTGGTAGGATATATCCTCGCTCTCTGTATGGGTATGGTTGACTTTAGTGGCCTTCAGAACGTCGGCATTGTTTCTTTACCCAAATTCTTGCCTTTCAAACCGGAATTCCATCTTGGCACAATCCTTTCCGTGGTGGCCATCTATCTGGTTTCTGCCACAGAGACCATTGGTGACACAACAGCTTTGTGCTCAAGTGCTGTTGGGCGGGATGTCAAACCTGCCGAGTTGCAGGGCTCTATTTCATGTGACGGATTTGTGAGTACTGTGGCGGGACTTTTCGGCTGTACCCCTATTACTTCTTTCAGCCAGAATGTTGGATTGGCAGCCATGTCGGGTGTTGTCAATCGTTTCACTATTGCCACAGGTGCTGTCATCATGATATTGGGTGGAATCTTCCCTGCGGTGGGATTTGTGCTTACCACTATCCCTCAGGCTGTTTTGGGTGGATGTACCATCATGATGTTTGGCAGTATCCTGTTTGCTGGTATCAATATGGTTGCCCGTTGTGGAAACAACCAGCGTAATCTGGTTATCGTGGCCACGTCGCTAAGTGTAGGTTTGGGCTTTACTGCCTCAAGTGAGATGTTTGGCATTTTCCCCGAACTGATTCGTACGGTATTTGCAGACAATTGTGTGGCTGTCATCTTCCTGCTGGCTCTTGTGCTCAATCTGATATTGCCAAGGGAGAAGGAGTCTGAAGGACAGAAATGAGATAAGAGGAGACCATGTGACATGCGGCCAGGGTAATTCCAGACTACGCAGGTCACATGGTATGATTGGGATTCATAGGTGTCCTACCTATATGACAGGTATGTGACCCTCTATTTGGAGGATGAAGTGTCGGATGGTTCTGTCTGTCGGTCTGGTGGCTCGGGAAACTCCTTGTCTCCGCCTCCAATCTTCTCATGCCAGGGATATATTGTGGCAGTCTCGCCACTCTGGTCATCTTTGCGTGTCCAATAACTTGCCATAGCCTTGGTGTGTATGAATAGTGTTGAAATGTTCAAGGACAAAATTAGAGAAAAAGAAAATACCTTTTATAATTAGACTGATGAAAAGTATGCAAGAAAAGGAAAGAGTGGTCTTCATTGACTATGTGCGTGTAGTGGCTCCATTACTGGTGATGCTTGTACATGCAAGTGAGAATTTTTATGCAGCGGACTCCTCTGGCCTGGCTGGTAATGTGGCTATGCTTGCCAATGAAAGCAACCGTTTTTGGGTGGCATTTTGGGATGGTGGCGTATCCCGTTATTGTGTGCCTATCTTCATGATGATATCGGCTTATCTGCTGGTACCGATGAAGCCTGGTCAGACTATGGCCTCCTTCTATAAGCGCAGATTCCTGCATATCCTGCCTCCCTTCGTATTCTTCCTGATCGCATATTCTCTGTTACCTCTTCTTTGGGGAGCAATGACTTGGGAACAGAGTTTGTCCGACCTGAAGTCAATTCCCTGGAATTTCACGTCAATGAGTGGTATCCTCTGGTTTATGTATCCGCTCATCAGTCTCTATCTGATCATCCCTATTGTCTCTCCTTGGCTTGAGAGGAGCAAGCCGCAGGAGGAGCTGTTTTTTATCGCCCTTTTTGCCGTAAGCACGTGCATGCCTTTCTTGCGCAGATTCGTTCAGGCAGAGTTGTGGGGCGAATGTTTTTGGAATAGTTATCACATGCTTTGGTATTGCTCGGGCTTCTTGGGATATCTGGTTTTGGCACATTACATTCGGGTACATCTTACCTGGTCACGTGCGAAACGCATGTGGGTGGGAGTGACAAGCCTGTTGGTGGGTTCTGCTTTTACTGCATGGGCTTTTTGGTGGAAGGGTGTTCCTGGCCAATTGATTGACACTCCTGAGCTTGAGTGGGCATGGGAGTTCTGTCTGCCCAACGTGCTTATGAGCACTTTCGGAGCATTCCTGCTTTTCTCCTGTATCCGTCAGAAGAAGGCTCCAGGTTGGATTACGCAGATATCAAAGATGTCCTATGGGATGTATCTCATGCACATGCTCTTCCTGGCTCCTATAGCATCTTATATAGTAAACGGGGACCAGGCAAATCCTCTGATCCCCGTATGGCTGGCCATTCCTGTAATAGCTCTTGTCAGCTATGTCTGTTGTGTCTTTACGTCAAAGCTTATCTCTCTCTTGCCAGGTAGCAAATGGATTATCGGCTGTTGAGTTTTTTCTGGCCTTCCTCGATATAAACCTCGCCAGGCTGAGGTTGCTTGAGTGACCTGCCTCCCAGGTCATATAGTTCCCTTCGGGAGCGCATTCCACCATCGTGGGGTGCGCTTTCTGCATCAGGAGATGTGATTCCTGTGCCTAGGTCTCCGGCCTTGAATTTCTCCACAAAGCATTTCATCCAATAGCCGCCAACCACAGAGCGGGCACGGAACATCCACATGTTTCCACTATCAGAGCGATGGTTGTCACTCACGGGGACACGTGAGGTGGTCTCATTGATGTATTTCCATATGGGAAGCATCAGTTGGTTGAAAGTTAAAGTACTTGGAGCCATGGCTGCAGTCCACATCACCCAGTCGCTCTTACATCCTGCTCCTCGGCTGTCAAGGGGTAGGCCATATGTGTTTATTTTCCCGCGATAAAAGGTGAGTTCGCGTGTGCGTACTTCTTTGAAAAGGTCCCATTCCCATATCTGATCCCATATGAGATTGTATTTTGTGCTCCATGTGGATCCTGATGCACCAAAGTTGAGCAGGTAATGTACGCCATCTGTTGTGGTGTAGGCATTCTCTTTCCAGTAGGTGGCCATCTCTTCTGCTTTCTTTCTGTATTCGGCTGCCACATCGTCCATGCCCAACCAAGAGGCCAGTTCAGCATAACTTCTTACTCCCAGCGTTGCCTTTGCTGCCAGGTTTGCGTTACGCTCCGATGTGCCCATGAAGTCATCCGTACAGAGTTGGTTTTGGGGATCTTTTCCGTTGGTATACAGATAGTTTGTCCATCGGGTCAACTGTTCCCAGTATTTTCTTACATAGTCGAGGTCTCCGTCCAGATGGGTTATGAGAGTCAGTAGAGTGAGCATGTTCCCTGCTTCTTCCACAGGCATTCCGTCTCCGTATGTCTGCCCGTTGGCATGAGGATATGCACCCAGGTCATGCGCAGCCCAGTCTTTATTCCACCTGCCTGTATATGCATACTGTAGGATGGGAGTTAGCATAGCCTTTGCCAGTGTGGGTGAATATATCCAGAACAGTGGTTGTGAGGGGTAAGTCACATCCAATGTGTTGATGAATCCACCTGAATCGTTCTCGCGTGACAGATACAGGAGATTGCCTTCAGAGTCATTTACCAATTTGTGTGCGGCACACACCTGTCGGTATACGGCACAACAGATTTCTGCGTATTTTTCACCACCCGTATTGAATGCATCGTCATACACTCTTTCGTCCATCTGTCGGCTTCGAGCCATGATGTTTGCATAATTTTCATGCAAATCCTTGATACGCGAGGTGATGGTCACATTACCATTCTGTGTCCAATAGGCTCTGCGATTGCTATTGAAGAACTGAATGGAGAACACGTCATCATAGGAGAGCGAGAGGAAGGAACCATTTGGCTCTGTTCCAATTATTCCCAAAGAGTCGGTGTATGCAATGGAATGATATGGACTTCCTGCATTTTGCCGCGAGGTACGAACTTCCTCCACTTGGCCTGTTGTGAGGAATTGGCTTATGGCATCGCTATGGGTGATGATGCTGAGAGTTTTTCCTTCTTCATCCTGTGCACTTACGTAGTAATATCCCCAGTCTATCAGTTCGCCTGTATGTGACAAAGGATTCTGAGCGGCATTGCCTGTACGTACTATATTAAGTCCGGGACATGTTGTGGAACTCATGAAGCGGGTTTGTGCAGTCTGTGTGTTATTCTTGAGTGCCATAGCGGCAGAGGTTTCCAGCAGAATGCTTACTTCGTGAGGGTTTCCGTCATTGCTTTGCACCTGATAGGAAATGTAGGTAAGTGGAGTGCTGAAGAGTTCCAGATCGTCCATGACGAGAGGGGTGGTGAATACAATATCCAGGTTCACGCTTCCACAACTGAAAGTGTAATAGGTGCTGGTGGGCATTACTACACATGATTTTTGTACGGCTGTGATAAAATTATCCTTTGCCAAACCGAAATCAACATAGGCGCCGCCTGTATTGTTTGCACAATGTGCTGCAATTACGTTTTCTCCCTCATGGAGTAGGGTGCGGTCAATTTTTGTAGTTGTTCCGTTTACGTTCCAGGTATACCCTGTGGATACCACCTGTTTGCCATTGACATACAACTCGAAAGTGTCATCGTGCTTGTAGGTAACATAATAGTCTGCTGTTTCGTCAATCTCGGTCAGAGTCACTATGCGGCGGACCCATATATTGCTACCTTCACCTTCCCAGGCTGTTCCGATGTTTCCATAATTGTCATCATTGCCTCCCCATGCAGCTTTGCCTTGTGTCCATGAGGAATCATCGTATTCCAAGGTAGTCCATGTGTCATCAGAGGGTGCTGATGTCGTATATCGCCCTGTCCATACCTTCTCGTCGGCCATTGCTGCCTGTGTTTCCAGCGTCTGCCCCATAAATCTGTAGGCTTTGCCGTCTACACGAATCACTCCATTAAGTGGCTTGGGCGTGTTGTGCCAGTGTGTAGGGGAATTCTGGTAGAGTTTGTCGTAAGGACACCAAATACTGAAATAGGGGTCCACGCTTACCAATGGGACGGAGGGAAGTCGTAGGCTGTTTCCTCGTACGGGAGTGAATAGGTCCGGCTCTTGAGCCTTGGTATTTGGACTCAATAGTAGGAATAGGACTCCCGCCACTAATAAAATCGGTTTTCTCATAGGGTTATTATTTATTGTTTTGAATATGGTTGTTTATCTTCTTCTTATTATTATTTGCTCAAGGCATCGATAATCTGTGTAGGGTGTCCATTACTGAGGAATGCTCCCTGTGTATAGCCCATCCATCCTTCATAGGCTTCTGGTTCCCAATAGATGACGCCCCGGCATGTGGCATTTTTTCTGGCTTCGCTCACCAGTTGTCTCATGTTCATGCTGCTGGCTGTTTCCTGACTGACAGGCACCCCGCATTCCACTATCATACACTCCTTTTTGTATCTGTTGTAGAGCATGTCCACGGTTTGCAGGGAATAGGCGATGGCATCGTTTTCATTCATTATCTTGTATGATGCGCCAATGCCGAGCGGCTGGAAGATGGAACCGACTGACAGGGTGGGGTAGAGTGTCAATCCTATCTGGTCAAACATGCTCTTGTCCAGCTTGTCCAATGCTTCGCATAAGATAGGCTGATTGAGAGGATCACCGGCAGCTACGATAATTTTTGCTTCAGGAAACAGGGTTCTGGCAGTCATGCATCCTGTATTGATGAGTCTTGCATACTGTTCGGCATGTCGTGTGATGTCGCCCTCAGGCCATAGCACTCCTTGGCTCAGTTGGTTGCCAATCTGAATCCATCGTGGATGGATATCCTCCTCTGCCAAAGCTCCCAGCACATTGGTTATGTGATGCTGAATGTCCTCCGTAAGCATGTCTGCATTGTGACCCTGCCATTCCTCTGGTGTGCGTTGGAGTGTGGATGTGGCTATTGTATCGCTAAGATGAAAACTTATCAGGAGATCCATGTTAGACATACTCACTTTCTTGGCCTTGAGAAGGAGATCGGGCAGGTCACAATAACCATCCTTTGGCTTAACCAGCACTCGCAAGGCAATGGCGTTCAACCCCAGTTCCTGCATGACAGTCGGACATTCTTTGGCTTCTCTGCTACTCCAGGAATAGAACTTCTTCCCATTGTCTTCCATCTGCGTATACCAGCTGATATCTGCACCACGGGCAAAGTCCTCTGGCTTGGTGTCGGGTGTGGTGTCCTTATTGGTGGTATCAGGCACTTCTATGCTGTCCCCAGGAGTTGGTGTCGGAGGTTGAGATGGGGTGATAGTTTCTCCTTCGCCACAGGATACTATGGTAAGAAGGAATACGATGAGTGAAAACAGGTGATATTTTCTCATTCTTTGTTCGTCTGCTTTGAGGTCATACGTATGCCGTTCTCTGTGATTTCGATAAGTCTTTTACGATATAGATCACCCACGGCTTTCTTGAATACCTTCTTACTTACGCCAAACACGGCATATATTTCTTCGGCAGGACTTTTGTCACCCAATGGTGTCTGCCCACCATTCATTTCCAGATGCCGAAGGAGTTGTGAACTGAAGTTCATAACTCCTTGTTGACCAGGGCATTGTAATGCCAGGTCTATTTTTCCGTCTTCCCGTACCTGGCTGATATAGCCTTTTACGCGGTCACCTGTATGCATGGTTCGGAACATCTGACTGTCATAGAGCAGTCCGCTATATCGTCCGTCCACGATAGCTTTGAGTCCAAGGTCCGTCTTTTGCCAGATGAGCAGGTCCACGGAGTCTCCCGTGTGGTAAGGAGGGAAGTCTTCTGACAGAAAACGTTCCACCTTGGCACTGGCCATGATTCGGTATGTCTCAGGGTCAAGATGTACATATACGATATATCTGTGCCCTTTTTGCATCTTCATCTTCTGTTCTCTGAAGGGTACGAAAAGGTCTTTCTGTGGTCCCCAATGCAGAAAGGCTCCGAAATTGTTTATCCATGCGACCTCCAGATAGGCAAAGTCTCCCACTTGTGCCAACGGCATATGCGTGGTGGCCACTATCCGCTCCTGTTGATCGAGATATAGGAATACCTCAATCATTTCGCCAATGTGCATATCAATATCTGAACGTATCTCGCCATTGGGTAGAAGTATCTCGCCATACTGCTCCCCACCATCCAGATAGAAACCGAAGTTCACTTGCCGATTGATCTTCAGTATGCAGGCACGTCCGATTTGTAATGTGTCTTTTTCTCTCATCTCTGTTCCTCCTCGTTTTTTTGTATCTCCGCAGGTACTATGATGTTTCCATCCAGCATGTGTATGGTTCTGTCAGTCTGCATGGCCAGATTCTCGTCGTGGGTGACGATGACAAATGTTTGTCCCATGCGGTCACGTAAATCAAAGAAAAGACGATGCAGCTCTTCCTTGTTGTGTGTGTCAAGCGAACCGCTTGGCTCGTCGGCAAGTACCACGGCAGGATGGTTTACCAGTGCGCGTGCAACAGCCACACGTTGTTTCTCTCCACCCGACAATTGGTTGGGCTTATGTTCTGTCCGGTCGGATAGTCCCATGAAATCAAGCAGTTGCTGTGCTCTTTGTCTGGCATCTCTCTTGCTTGTTCCACCTATCAGAGCCGGTATCATTACGTTTTCAAGTGCAGTGAACTCTGGCAGCAGTTGGTGGAACTGGAAAACAAAACCGATGTTCTTGTTGCGGAAATGTGCAATCTTGTTGGCTGAAAGCCTGTTTACGTTTTCGCCATCAATGATTATTTCTCCCTGGTCGGGACGGTCAAGGGTACCCATAATTTGCAGTAGGGTGGTTTTGCCTGCACCACTGGGTCCGACGATTGACATCACTTCTCCACGATTTACTTCCAGATCAATGCCTCGTAGTACCTGCAAGGAACCGAATTTTTTAATTATTCCGTGGAGTTGTATTATGTTTTCTTTCTGCATGTTGATTTGCTTTCTTTTGTCTCTTCCTACTGTTCTGAACTGATCCTGCTGTGTCCTTGATACTCGTCCCAAAGCTATTTCCCTATTGGCACCAGCCCCTTGTTGTCTTCCCATCGGAACAATCTGGCCTCACAGTATTGGCGTCCAGTCTCTTTGTCTTTTCCTCCTACAGATACGTAAAAGCGTCCGTCGCCCAAGGATGTCAAACCTGTATTTCCCCAATTGAAGTTCCATCCCCAGGTTCCATGGACTTGGTCTTGTTCTCCTTGTTGCAGAAGAGACAGGACAAGTCCTTTGGTTTTCGGCTCCACTCCATGCAGCACTTCCTTGACGGGGAGCTTCTGACCGTCAACCACGTAAAGGCCAAAATTCTTCCATTCTGGTTTCTTGCCTGTATATACGGCGGCCATCATATTGCCTGTATGGCTGTCATAGCACAGGTTCTGTATTCCCCAACTGGTGTTTCCTGTGTATATATAGTATGTGTGGTGGGCTTTCTTGGGTCCGCTATTATGAAGATTCTGTGGAGTCAGAGGTCGTTCGTATTTCTTCAGTTTGTCTATGTCATAGCAGAGCAGTACCTGATAGTCATTATCGGTTCGGTCATTTTCTGAATAGATGCCATAAGCCACGTAGAGCATGTTGCGGCTGCTCTGCTTCCCCCATTGGGGTGCCAGTGTCAGACCATCAACTCCCGAACATCCATATCGGTGCTCCACGATACGTCCTTTGTTGGTGACTTTGGCTTCGTAATCTCTTACGGCAGGTGTCAGGTATACCGAGGTCATCACTTCTGAGGCTTTCATGTGTTCACGATTGATGCGTGACACATCAAAGATAGCCACATAGAATCCTGTCTTTGCATCATTGTTTGCGCCATCCAGGCCATTCAGGATTCCCTGGCCTATGGCATCGTGCTTGTATTCCAGACTGCCATAGAGACGTCCGTCATCGGGATTGAGGGATATGCAACCCAAATGTCCGGTTAGTCCTTCCACGCTACCCAACACATTTCCCCGCATGTCTGTCTTGAGCAGGCTTGTGGTAAAGGACATGTACATGCAGTTGCGCTCTTTGTCGTAAGCTATTCCCTGCACATGGAATTTGTCCTGCAGTCCGGTACGTACCACAAAGGGAAGTTCTTGAGCATATAGTTTCTTTCCGTCGTGGGCAAGGATTCCCACGGCAAGCAGAAATGCTGTCAGAATGTGTTGTTTCAGTTTGCTCATGATGTGAGGAATTGCTTAAACCAGCTCTTGAGTGTTCTCGGCCTTCTGGTAACTGCCGACCCGTTGGGAGTAAATACATAGACAGATTCCTGTGGGTCTCCCCATTGGTCGGGATACAATAGCATGACGCTGGTATGGGTGAAGTTCTTGCAGATTTTATGAGGAAGTTCGTCAAATTCAGGCTTGTAGGAAATAAAGCCTGGACGTGCTGTCACCACGATGATCATGGTGTCTTTTCCTGTTACTGATTGCAGTTTGATCCAATCTTTCCAATTGTTCATCTCTGTGTATTCCGAACGCAGGCTGGAGTGCTTGTTCTGCATGTATCCGCGTATGTAGGGCAGTGTGTCCATATGAGCGTAGTAATCAAGGTGGCAATCCAGTTGTTCTCCGATTCTGCACACATGTTCCAGCCATTTGTAGAAGCCTACTTCGTATTCTGCTTTTTGAGGAATCGCTACCAACACGCGTCGCAATGTCCCAGGAGGCACAATTCCTCTGACAGCCATGACTTCCCGGTGAGATCCACTTAGGACATTGTCAATCACTGGTCCGAGTGAGGATTTGGGCATACCTGTGGTGCGGTCAGTAAGGCATACGATGACCTCACCGCAGTCATATTCCTTTATGGTGTGCAGAATACCTCCCGCAATGTTCGTGCTCATGCGGTTCAGTATCGCCATGCGCACATCTGCGGCCGCTGCTATCTTTTGGGCTTTCTCCAAAAGTCTTTGGCCACGTCTGTGACGATCTACTCCATCGTTGTTGTCGGTATCATAGGCCACAGATAAGCCCATCAGACTGTCCGGTATATAGGGGTTCCTGATCAATATGGCCAGTTGGGTCATGACGCTTACCGTGTCCTCCTGACTATATGTCACCAGACATTTTCCATGGTACGAACCTCTGTTTTCCTCCAGCGTGGTGTCTGACAGCGCCAATGTTCTTGCTCCCTTGCTTGTTGCCAGACTGCTTACGATACAGCTGCATAATATTAGGAGCATTGTTCCGTTGAGTGTCTGCTCGTTCATTAGTCCCACGTGAGGGTCTATTCCAATCATCACGATGGCCAAAGCACCTGCAGCATGAGCATTGGTCAGACCAAACATCAGCCACATGCTGTTGCGATCATAGCCGTTATACCATGCCATGACGGCAGAGGCAATCCATTTGGTGACAATCCCGGTAACCACCAGGACCAGCATTGGCCATAGCTCGTTGAGACCATTTGAAAGAGAGCGCACATTGATAATCATGCCCACACCGATAAGAAAATAGGGGATGAAAAGCGCGTTGCCTACAAATTCCAGATGGCTCATCAATGGACTGGTGCGTGGGATGAGGCGGTTGATGACAAGACCCGCAAGAAAGGCTCCAAGCAGACCTTCCAGGCCTGATAGTTTGGCCAGGGCAGCACTGAGGAATACGAGTGCCATGATAAAAATATACTGCATGACTCCGTCATCAAAGCGCCGCAAAAACCATCGTCCCAGGCGTGGGAAGACAAGCATTACAAAGGTGACGTAGAGCAGACATTTCACGGGGAATAATATCCATGTGAGCGCAGATGAGTCGGTCTTCTGTGTTCCTTCTACAAAGGCCACAATGAGCAAGGCTGCAAATGTGGTGAAGGCCGTGGCTACCACGCTGATGACCACCACGCTGTTACGACTTAGTCCGTACCGGCTTACGGTAGGGTAGCTTACCAGAGTGTGTGATGCAAATATGCAGGCCATCAGTATGCTTGTAAGTGTTTCATAATGCAATATGTATCGGCATGAACACCATCCTAATACAAATGGGACAAGAAAGGTGAGTATGCCGAACTTAAGTCCACTACGGCCATATTGGGTCACACTACCCATATCCAGTTCCAGTGCAGCCAGAAACATGATGTAATATATGCCCACTTGACCAAAAAGTTCAAACGAGCTGTCTCGGCTCAAGAGGTTGAAACCATGCTCTCCCACTAGCATTCCTGCCAGAATTAGACCGATGATATGCGGTATGCGCAAACGTCGGAGCAGTATAGGAGCAAGCAGTATGATGCCCAGCACCACGAAGAATATCCATGTCGGGTCTGTAATCAGAGCCTGTGCCAAAGTGATGTTCGTTGATGTGATGAGCATGATGTGGGCTGTTCTGATATTGTATTTTCATACAAAGATACGCTCTTTTGACGAAATGTGTGGTCATGTTCCCCCTTAATTATGAATAAATGAGTAATTTTGCACCGGCAAATCAATTAGATGAAAAGTAGATGAGAGTAGCTATCGTTGGCGCCAGTGGTGCCGTAGGACAGGAGTTCCTGAAGGTGTTGGAAGAGAGAAACTTCCCAGCAGACGAGTTGTTGTTGTTTGGCAGTCAGCGTAGTGCCGGTGCCAAATATAAGTTTCGCGGGAAGGAGCTTGAAGTAAGACTCTTGGCGCATAATGATGATTTCAAGGGTGTTGATATTGCCTTTACCAGTGCGGGTGCAGGAGTGAGCCGTGAGTATGCCGAGACTATCACCAAGTATGGTGCTGTGATGATTGACAACTCCTCGGCATTTCGTATGGATGAGGATGTTCCTTTGGTCGTACCCGAATGTAATGCCGAGGATGCGTTGAACAGGCCACGGGGTATCATCGCCAATCCCAATTGCACCACCATCATGATGGTGGTAGCCTTACAATGTCTGGAGAATCTGAGTCATATCAGGCGCATTCATGTGGCTTCATATCAGGCAGCCAGTGGCGCTGGTGCCGCAGCCATGGCCGAACTGGAGCAGCAATACCGCGAGGTTCTTGATGGCAAGGATGTTACGGTTAATAAGTTTGCCTACCAGTTGGCTTACAATGTGATTCCTCAGATTGACATCTTCACCGACAACGGGTATACCAAGGAGGAGATGAAGATGTTCAATGAGACGCGTAAGATTATGCATAGCGATGCCCGCTGCTCAGCAATGTGTGTGCGTGTTCCGAGTCTGCGAAGCCATTCCGAAGCCATTTGGGCGGAAACAGAGGAACCTGTATCGCCCGAGGCTTTTGCACAGGCTGTCAAGGATGGAGAAGGTGTACAGCTGATGGATGATCCTGCCAATCTGGTATATCCCATGCCTTTGTTTCTTGCAGGCAAGGATGATGTCTACGTAGGACGAATCCGCAAGGATTTAGCCAATGAGAATGGTCTCACTTTCTGGATTGTGGGTGACCAGATCAAGAAGGGTGCAGCGCTCAATGCTGTACAGATAGCCGAATATCTTATTAAGGTTGGCAACGTAAAGTAATATTAGTTCTTGCACTGATATACTGCCAACCCTACCCAGGCAAGCAGGATAGTAGCTACGAGCGGCGATATGCCTCCGAATATCATCAGGGAGGCTATCGCTGCTTGTGCGTTGAGTACTTTGATGGTTTTGAGCGGACTGATTTTCTCATCGAGAATTTTGCTTAGCACCTCTGCGGCTACAAGTATTGCCTTTGAATTCAGAATCATCTGGCGTACGGTGCGTTGTTGCACTTTTTTCTTTGTCATGTAGATAGCTTCAGTTTTCATCTCTGTTTTCTTTTGAGGTTTCGTATTCGTTTTTTGTTTCACGATGCAAAGTTCGGTGTGTTGTGTGACAAGTTTCGTCACAATATTATTTGTGTTGTTAATATGTAGTTAATTAATGTTAATATTGATAATGGATACCTGTCTATAAGTAGAGTCGTATGTCTTTCTTTCTGTAGATCCAGGGAAATCATCTTCTTTCAAAATGCAGACTATCTCCTCCGTAAAGGGTTGTTATGTTTGTTTTGCGTTCAGTTTGAGCTGAATGCAAAATACAATAGGGTATGGAGAGAACAGTGCGTGTCTTTATCCTCCCTAAAATTATTTATTGGATTTCAACGCAGTTTTCTTTATCTATGTGCCTGGTTATGACCGTTTTGTCAAAAGCATGGCGAGCGACGTCGGGAGATACCGATGACCTCCATTCACCACAGATTTATCGGGTGATTCTATATTATATAAATGATTAGGAATGTGTATTTTGCATGGTTTCGTTGAAAATGAAAGGCGGCTGCCATTAGGCGCCGCCTTTTGTGTGTGGTATGTAGGTGTCTGATTTCTATTGCTTGAACCGACTGTAGATGACCTGCATGCTGATAGGATGGTAGGGACCTCCCTGTAAACGCACGCTATTCATGCCCATATCATGAGTAACGCTCACCTGATAAGTGTTACCATATGTATCACTCGTGGTACTTATGTTCACCGGTATCAGTACGGCTTTGTTCCAATTGGGATGTTTCTGTTCCCATTGTTCCTCACTTATCTTTTCCGTAGCCATACCATTTACTTTTTCTTGATGGCAAAGACTGATGAGGCGGCTGATGTTGTTGAAAGTGTATGTGTTGTACGTGCTGCTATACGAGGTGGTATAGGCGGATTTGGAATCCGCCACTTTCCTTTCCCTGAAGAAGGAGGTCATCTCATTTTTCCTTACCAACAGCAATGACTGCGGGATTCCCAAGGAGTTTTGTGAAGGCTTGGAGTTGTTGATTCGTGTAAATGTAAGTTGCGCACGACTTACGCTGTCATTCTCGTGCTTGCTGTAAATGTCGTTGATGGGCAATTCCACTTCGGTGAGTATGCCTGCTGGTGTCTTCAGGAAGGTGCATGTGTCCACCTCTACCAGTTGGTTCAGGTCGTCATTTGTAAACTGAGTGCTCTGAATTACCTCTGGCGTAGCGGCAAATCTCCCCAGTCCGCTACAGATTGAGTCACGTCTTTCGTTGCTGTAGTAACTGAAATAGATGTTTATTGTACTTGCTTCTATGCTGAGCATGCTTCCATTGCCGCTTTTGATCTTGAACAGGAATCCTGGGCATACCTTGCGTATAAAGGTGTAGGAGTCCTTGAAATACTCCGGGTGAGCATAATAGGTTCTCATTATTTGCGTGCCGACAGAGTCTGGCAGTGTGATGTGCACGTTGTCACTATGTGTTGCACTGTTACGTTCGGCATCGGCAAGATTATAGTCTTCGGGCGTGAATACCTTCGTCGCTATGGGCAGACTGCCAGGTTGTACATATTTGTCCAGGTCGATGTCGGTATAGTAATCTTCTTCCTCTTCCAGAATGTTGTTTTTGTCAAGAGGGTATATTTCCAGTTTGAGAGGCGCATTCTTGGCTCCATAGTAGCTGTCGAAATAGAGGCGTATCTCCACCGAGTCGCATTTTACGGAGTCGATGGTGTAGTCCTTTTTGTCCTCAGGAAACATTTGGGCCAGTTTCGGGAACGCATAGTTCTCAAAGGTGTGGAACTGAGCGGCAAAATTTGCTCTGATTCGTGTTCCGGTCTCTGGATCGTCGATGCTTCCCAGGTAACTCCTTGTACTGTTTCCCAACACGGAGTCCATGGCCTCGGAACGTGTGTATGCAAGGAAAGTGTCATATGAGGGGAATACCTCCTCGTCCTTTGAGGGGATACCCATGGTGGCAGTGTCGCTGTCACATGCCGTGATGAGTAGTGTGGTCAGGATGAGTATGCTGGCCAGTGCTCCTTTAATCTTCATCGTCTTCAGTGGTTTCTTCTTTGCCTTCTCCCCATATTTCGTCGAAGAAGGCAGGTGCAGTGTTGCAGAAATCTTCTGGGGTCTCGGCGGTAAGGAGTGGTTTCCCTGTCTTCTCGGCATAGGTCAGCAGGCTGGTCTCACTCTTTAATATCATGATGCCATCGGCATATTTCATGCCCAGACGGTTAAGTGTTTGCATGTCATTGGTCTCATTGGCGCCTTCCAGGGCATCTGGCGTGATGCCATTGAAGCCTAATATGCCGTTGATGTTGTCAGGCAGTTCTGCCTTCAGGTTATCGTCGGCGGGCATGAAGACAATGCGGCAGTCACGGAATGAGGGTTCGTCATTGTATGCTTCTTTCAGATATACAGGGATGAAACTTGACATCCATCCTTGGCATTGAATGATATCCGGTGTCCAGCGTAGTTTCTTGACAGTTTCCAGCACACCGCGTGCGAAGAAAGCGGCACGCTCTGCGTTGTCCTTGTATTCCTGTCCCTTGTCATCGCGTGCCATCTTTCTCTTGGTAAAGAAGTCATCATTATCGATGAAATATACCTGCATGCGTGCCGCGGGGATACTGGCAACCTTGATGACGAGAGTATGGTCTGTGTCATCTATTACCAGATTCATTCCACTCAGTCGTATCACTTCGTGCAACTGGTTTCTACGCTCGTTGATGTGCCCCCACTTGGGCATGAACGTGCGTATTTCTTTCTTGCTTTCCTGGGTAGCCTGTGGTACCTTGCGTCCCAATGTGGCCAATTGGGAATCGGAAACGTACGGAGTCATTTCCTGAGTGATAAACAAGATCTTTTTCGCTTTAATCATCACGTCTTTTTTTCATATTATCTACAAAGGTACGAAGTTTTTGGCACTTGGAGTGGCAGTTTGGTCATTGAAATTCAGAAAGAGGGCGAATATTTCCTCAAAACCTTTTCTTGTTTCTGTTTTTCTGTGTTACTTTGCAGCGCATTTTTGGCTTCATGTGGATAAGCAGCACTTTTGAAGGCCTGCCTTGTCGTGTTCGAAACAGGTGTGGCAGGTAATCATGCTGTTGGTCTGTTGAATGTAAATTAAGAAATGAAAGTAGTTCACACAATTGCCCAATTGCAAGCAGAACTCCAACAACTGCGCTCTCAAAAGGGTACCACGGTGGGTCTGGTGCCGACTATGGGTGCTTTGCATGAGGGACATGCGTCGCTTGTGAGGCGAAGCGTGCAGGAAAATGATGCTACAGTGGTGAGCATCTTCTTAAATCCCACTCAGTTTAATGACAAGGCGGACTTGGCCAAGTATCCACGTACTCTGGAAGCCGATTGCCGACTTTTGCAGCAAGAGGGGGCTACTATTGTTTTTGCTCCCAGTGTGGAGGAGATTTATCCTGAGCCGGATACCCGTCATTTCACTTATCCGCCTACAGACAGTGTGATGGAGGGAGCCATGCGTCCCGGACATTTCAATGGTGTTTGTCAGATTGTCAGCAAGCTTTTCAGTTATGTTCAGCCAGACAAGGCCTATTTCGGAGAAAAGGATTATCAGCAGATTGCCGTTATACGCAGGATGGTTGACGACCTTGGCTTCAACCTGCAGATTGTGCCATGTCCTGTAATCAGGGAAGATAGCGGGCTTGCCATGAGTAGCCGCAATACTTTGCTTTCCGCTGAGGAGCGTGCCATTGCAGCAAATATCTATCGTGTGTTGAAGGAAAGTAAGGCACAGGGGTTGGATGTGGGTGCTACCCATGATTATGTGGTGACTCGCATCAATGCGGTGGACGGACTTGAGGTCCAGTATTTCAGTATCGTGAATGGTGACACGCTGGCTGACGTGCAGTCATGGGATGATTGCCAGAGCGTGGTGGGATGCATCACGGTGTTTTGTGGTTCACAGCCCATTCGTCTCATTGATCACATTAGATATAAGTAAACACTTACAGTCATGATGATTGAGGTATTGAAGTCAAAACTTCATTGTGTAACGGTTACAGAGGCCAATCTGCATTACATGGGCAGTATCACCATTGATGAGGACCTGCTGGATGCTGCAGGAATGATAGCCGGTGAGAAAGTGCAGATTGTGGACAACAACAATGGTGAGCGTCTGGAAACCTATATTATCAAGGGAGAACGGGGTTCTGGATGTATATGTCTCAATGGTGCAGCGGCACGTAAGGTTCAGGTGGGTGACGAACTTATCATTATTTCTTATGCGTTGATGGACTTTGAAGAGGCAAGGACTTTCAAGCCTACGGTTGTTTTCCCTGAGAACAACAGGGTGAAGTAATATTGCTTCTGGCAGTCTTCATTGTATTCTTGTGTCTTGTCTGCATAGGGATATGTAGATATCTGGATTCTTTCTTGCCCGAATCAAATGATTGATATGGGTTTATATATCCGATAGGAACGATTGTTGTCCTGTTGCGTCCGCTCGGTCTCTTATGGGATGTAAAAGTAGGTTCGGCTTACCTCATGGATATATTTTCTTGACTTCAAGGATGAGGAGGTGACAGCCTTTGTCAGAGAGTGTAGGTACGTTTTACACTCTATTATGTATTCTTCTTACGCTTACACATTATATATAATATATATATAAAGAGAAGGAGAAATGGCCTCATTCATCCCCCGATGGCTTTTTGTGAGCCAGAGAGATCAGGTTCTATCGGGTGAGCCCGAAATAAGGTCCAGGGCATAAATGATGTTAGGTCAACCTCACGGCTGACCTAACATCATAAAAAGAAACAATCTTTTACCTAGTAAATACCCTAAATAATCTCTTTCCTTAAACTAAAACTAACAACACTATTATATCTTTCAGATTAGAATCAGAATGGGAATTTTTCTTTCATTCCGAAACTTCTTGTCTTCTTTCTGAGTGCAAATGTAGAACGAAATAAGAAATCAGCATCAAACTGTGATATGCAAATAGTCATTTCCCTGTGATTTCTTGATATAAATCAACCGACGACATCATTCCTCCATTAAATTTCCTGCACGAGGTCACTTCACATGCAGGAATTTTACATAACTTTGCAGAAAAAGAACACATACAGAGCCCCGGTATGAAGCAGGAAGCTCCTTCCGGGACCCAACAAAACAACAAACTCTGTCACCATGTATATAATAGGAATCGCAGGTGGAACTGGTTCGGGCAAGACCACAGTAGTGAGAAAGATTATCGAGACTCTACCTCCTGGCTGTGTGTCAGTCATCCCGCAGGACTCCTATTACAACGATAACACGCACCTTGCCATGGAAGACCGCAAGAAGATCAACTTCGACCACCCGGATGCATTTGACTGGAGGCTACTGACCCAGCACATACAGAAACTCCGGCGCGGAGAATCCATCGAGCAGCCCACTTACAGTTACCTCGTATGCAACCGATTGGAGGAGACCATCCATGTGGAACCCTGTGAGGTAATCATTATAGAGGGCATCATGGCACTTTGGAAGAAGCAGTTGCGCGAACTGATGGATCTGAAGCTGTTTGTTGACGCTGATCCCGACGAGCGCCTCATCAGAGTCATCCAGCGTGACACCTTAGAGCGCGGACGGACTGCTCAGATGGTGATTGACCGATATCTGAAGGTTCTCAAACCTATGCACGAGGAGTTTATCGAACCTACCAAGAGATACGCCGACCTGATTATCCCCATGGGCGGCTCCAACAGACAGGCTATTGAAATCATGCGTTCGTACATCATCCACCGCCAGCGTCCCTGAAAGTGAAACATTTCTCATGAGGCTGATAACATCAGCGCTGGACAGGCGCTGGCTGTACGGATGTATATTGTCATTCCTATGCTTGACTGCCTGTGAAAGCAAGAGGCAGCCTGCACAATCACCCATATTCGGCAGGGAATCCTTTGACACAGACAGTCTGGATTGCTATGATTTGCCAGAGATACAGGAGGCTACCCTGCTGATAGGTGGAACTCTGAGCGGTCCTGACACCTATTACGAATATCGCGGACAGGGCATGGGACGCCAATTCAGGTTGGCTGAAGAGTTCGCAAGAAGTATTGGAGTGAAGCTGCAAATGGACATTGCACCTGATACAGCCACACTCCTCCAACAACTCGCCAACGGAAACATAGATTTCATTGCGCTCGAAATGCCACAATGGAAGACACGCCCGGATGCTCCCTTACTCTCAAAAGCCATCAGTGAATGGTGGAGAAGCGGAGCGCGAGAGGCTGTACTCAAATCATTCGGAACGATGTCACATGTAACCAAGCGTCACATGAGACCAGTAAT
Source organism: Bacteroidaceae bacterium (assembly GCA_051878615.1). Lineage (GTDB taxonomy): Bacteria > Bacteroidota > Bacteroidia > Bacteroidales > Bacteroidaceae > Physcousia. The sequence goes on from JBJEKL010000091.1 coordinate 29,749, forward strand.
GAAGGACCGTGCCAAAGGCATCATTTCTCCTTATGACCATCTGTTTGTGCGCTATAGTCAGCAAGTACGATGGGACTGGCGGCTGATTGCCGCACTCTGTTATCAGGAGTCGGGCTTCGATCCCGAGGCTGTTTCATGGGCCGGAGCACGTGGACTGATGCAGATAATGCCAGGAACAGCCAGTCTGTTGGGAGTGGGACAAAAAGATATTCATGACCCTGAGACCAACATATCTGCAGGCACACGATACTTGGCCATGCTCGACCGCCAATTTTCCGACATAGGCAACAGTTCCGAACGCATCCGGTTTGTGCTTGCCGCCTACAATGGGGGAGCCAGACACATTAGGGATGCCATGGCGTTAGCTTCAGCCTATGGGGGCAATCCCAACTCCTGGGAACAGGTGGCACCCTATGTTCTGCGCCTCTCTGACCCTCAATATTATCGCAATCCTGTGGTACAATACGGATACATGCGTGGATCGGAAACAAGTGAATACGTGTCAAGTATCATCAGGCGATGGCAGGGCTACAGACAATCGGCGCGTCCGATGAAATCTGGCAGTACGCCCTCGCCTGCACAGCGCCATTCGCGCTTCGGCACACATGACACAAAGGTGAAGAGTGCCGAGGAATGGGTTCCTGTCGATTCGCTCTAACCTCAATCGGTCATTAGCGTTATGATGAGAACTGCTTATATTTTTGAACAGATGTTTTTTTGTTTTGAGGGAGCAATGGGAGGCCATTGTAACTGATAAGCGGAAAGACAGATGAAAAAAAGAAAGTGTGTTTGCGTATAACAGCCTAATGACCGATTGGGGTTTGACACAAGTGCATTCTGGATGGTATCCCCTGCGTGTGTCGATAAGAAGGCAGGGGGCGGACATCGGCAGAGGAAGATTTTTCGTGTAAAGCAAAAAAAAGACAGCCCAAATGATACAAGCGACTGATATTTTTCGTAATATTGCATGGAAAATGACAAATGAACAAATTAAATAGAGTCTGAACATGAAGAAAATTACCCTTGCGCTAATGACCGTAGCAGCCTTGTGTATGCCAGTTAAGGCACAGCAGAAGATCAAGAACATCTACACAAGCAGTGACGTACTGAATCTGGAAGCATTGGAGACACCCGGTCAGGAAACGACCCTGTATCGCACATTGCTGGCAGGATACAACAGCATATGCCTGCCCATGACCCTTAATGCCGACCAACTCCAGAAGGCCGCTCCTGGCGTGCAGCTGGAGAGACTGGCTAAGATACAGCAGGAGGGCAACACGCTCACCCTGGTTTTCCTCGACTGCACAGCCGAGGGCATGCAGGCTGGTACACCTTACTTGATCTTCTCTCCTAAGTTGCAGACCTTGAAAGCAGCATCCACGCAGGTTTCTTCAATAAATACACAGTTGCGCAGCGTCACCAAGACCGACAATGAAGGCAATCAGGTTACCTTCGGAAGCAGTTGGGAGAGTTTGCGTGTTGAGGGGCGTTATGGCATCCCCGCCCAGCAGGAAGTTTATCCCCTGCAAAGTATCTTGGTACGTACAGATGCCGACAAGACATTCCTTCCCACCCGATGCGGATTCACTTGGGACAAGCAGTCACCTACAGCTACGGCCATCGAAATTAAGCATGTCACATCATTGGAAGGCATAGAGACCAGCATTGATGCACTTCAGGCTCAGAATGCCGTGGAGAACATTTATGACACGCAGGGCAATCTGGTGCTGAGAAAGTCTAATATCAACAGCGCATTACAGTCCTTGCCAAGTGGCATCTATGTGATTCGCGGACAGAAAGTGGCCGTGAAGTGAAGATAAGCCTTCTTCAGAGAGATATCCAATGGGCAGACCCCGAGGCCAACAAAAAGGCGGTGGGGCCTGCCCTTTTGGCATGTACGGGAAGCGATCTGTGTGTGTTGCCGGAGATGTGGCCCACAGGGTTCCTGACAGAACCCTCTCAGGAGGTCTGTGGATGTCAGCGGGAAAGTCTTGACTGGCTCCAGTCGATAGCCGACAAGATGAATTTCGCCATCGTGGGAAGTATGGCCACTATGACGGCGGAGGGAGAATGGCGAAACCGCCTTCACTTCATTCGTCCTGGCCGGGAACCTCTGTTCTACGACAAGAGACACCTTTTCACCTATGGTGGGGAACATACTCGATATAGTCAGGGAGACAGCCGGCTGATTGTGGAATGGCGCGGCACACGATTCATGCCATTGGTATGCTACGATTTGCGTTTCCCCATGTGGAGCCGCAACAAATCAGCTGCCTCTGCGCTTTTCCACACCAGAATCGTGCAGGAAACAGAGGTGCAGCCTCCTCCAGAGGACCCTCTTGCGGAGTACGACGTGCTGCTCTACGTGGCCTCGTGGCCAGCCTCAAGGATACAGGCATGGAAATCGCTGTTGGTGGCCAGAGCCATCGAAAACCAATGTTACGTGTGTGGCGTGAACCGCGTGGGACACGATTCCGTGTGTGAATATTCGGGAGGGACTCTCTGCGTGGACCCTTACGGCAATGTCTTGGGACAAGCGCATGACTATCGGCAGGAGACACTGCCAATCGAGATCGACATGGAGCGGCTCCGATGTTTCCGCATGAAGTTTCCTGTCCTTGCGGACGCCGATTGAAAAGTGCCTTTCCTTATCCTCAGGAAAAAGGCCTCTGAAACTTTCCCTCTCCGGACGGAAGGCTACGAACTGAGAGATTACGAACAAAAAAGTGAAGAAGAATGAAGCGAGCAAACAGTTTCCGACAGATCAATCAGAAAATCAACCGTCTGGCATTAGCCATCCTTGCCATCCTGACCATGTTCTTCTGCGGTATGCAGTACACAGCGCAGGCCCGGGGAAAGTCGAAAGTTGCCGATGGTTATGTCGTTGTCACCGACCATATCAGGAATGACGGCAAGACAGACATTGCCGGGGCACTTCAGGACCTGATAGACCGGAATCCCAACCGCACGATATTCTTTCCTGATGGCACCTACTGCGTATCATGCCCTATCCTCACCCCTGCCGACCCCAAGAAGAGCGTGTCCCTTGTGCTGGCCAACTACGCCTGTATCCGGGCCATAGGTGAGTGGCCGGAGAAGGAGGCGGTCATCAGATTGGGAGGAAAAGACCCCTTCAACACCATCTACGTGCCAGGCAGCAACTATGGTCTTACGGGAGGTATCATCGACGGTAACGGAGTGGCCAACGGGATTTCCATTGACAGCGGCAGGGAAACACGCGTATGCGGTGTAAGCATCAAACGTGCTGTGGTAGGGCTGCACGTGAAGCACGGAGCCAACAGCGGTTCGTCAGATGCCGATGTGACGGATGTCAATATCACAGGCAATGGTACGGAGCAGTCGGTGGGCGTGCTGGTGGAGGGGTTTGACAACACCTTCAGCAACATGCGCATTGCCGATGTCAATACAGGTGTTTGGATCAAGAGTGCGGGAAACTCGCTCAGAAACATTCATCCGCTTTACATTTTTCGGGATACACAGAAATATGAGACAAGCTGTGGATTCAGAGTGGAATTCGGCAGTAATTGGATGAACTACTGCTACAGCGACCAGATGGCCACAGGATTCCGCCTGGGCAAGGGTGCCCGGGTGCATCTGACTGACTGCTACTGCTATTGGTACAATGGTTCGCGCTGCCCCTTCCAGACCGCAATCGAGTGCGACGGTACATTCGAAGGCACGGCTCTGGGATTCCAGGCCGACTTCCACCATGACTGCAGCACCATATCGCTGCTCCGGGGCGAGGCTGGTGGCAAGGGCCGTCTGTTCTTCCCCAACTACGGCACCCGCAAGATGGCCGACGGTGACGTGAGCCAAAGTTATATCAGAGAGTAAGAATCCGATTGCCGACAAGGGACTGCACAGCTCACAAAGGCATGTGCAGTCTCACGGCAAAACTCCCTGAAGAAGACTGTTTTCTGCCCCCTATCGCTCCGCCTTGGCCACGGGGGAATACGCCTCATCAGGCAATTCGCCCCTCAGCCATGAAGGGAGGCGGCACGAGGCGGATTACATTTTCCTTTAACCTTTCTGCATTTTCTGGCACTATATAGATAGGAGCACACTATCATTCACAGATTATCACCTGTAGAAAGGAGGCATGACAAGAGATGAATCTGAAGATAATGCCGATGCGCTAAGGACGAGACTGATGCCCTTGGCCAAACGCTTCGCGAAGGCATCAGGGCTGGACTATGAGCCGGGGACATCGTGCAGGAAGCACTGGCCGACTTGCACAAGGATGCAGTACCATATCCCTGATTCGAGCGTGAGACCAAAGGCAAGAGCTGTCATACTGTCACTCCCTGTCTCTGTATTCCTTGGGAGTCATACTCGTCATGCGTCTGAAAAATTTGCCGAAGAAGCTGGCATTTGGGAAGCACATGTCGTTGGCTATTTCGGCAATTTGCTTATCGGTATAACGTAACTGCACTTTGATGGCATTGGTTATAGCTTCGTCAACAAAATACTTGGCGCTCTTACCGCTGACGTTACGCACTACGGTGCTCATATAGCGAGGGGTGACGCAGAGGCGGGAGGCATAGAAGTCAAGAGAGTGCTGACTGGCGGCGTGTAGGTTTACAAGCTGGATGAATTCTGAGAATAGCTGCTGTTCGCGGCTCCTCGCTCCAGACTGTGACGAATCACTCTTTTCCCATAGGTAACTGACATGCATCATCAGCGCTCCTACAAGTTGTACGACCACCGCTGTTGAGGACATCTCCTGTTTCAGGGCTTCATACAGGATCAAGTGCAGGTTGTCGATGAAATCCATCTCTTCTTTCGACAATGGCAGCATGAAATCCTGCACATGTCCGTCGAAAGCCCGGGGAAGTCTGCTCCCCACCGACATGCGAAGCAATTCATCGGAGATGCTGAGAACATAGCCCTGTATGTCATCAGCCACTTGAATGATTTCTGTGACAACACATCGCCCCACGAATTTCAGTGTCCCTGCTTCTAACCTGTGTGCAGCCATGTTGACCTTGACATCCACATATCCCTTTTGCAGCACAAGTATTCTCAACTCATTCATCATAAACGGTTGGGAAAGGAAATGGCGGGCAAGGTCGTTGGACCATATCCTTGCCACGGCAAGGTTGTTGCCTACAAATGATTTTATGCGTTCTTCGTCCAGTTCTATGACAAGTTGGTGAAGCATCGAGAGTGAAAGTTTTTTCAGATTGTCATTTAACATAGTCTGATGTCCTGATTGTAGGTAATTCAGCTGCAAAGATAATCAGTTCTGAAAATACATGAACAGGCAATACATAATATAAAATACAAAAAGGACATTATTCCTTTGTTTTGGATAGTGGGTTCGTGAGAATAAAAGGACTACATTTGCAACAGATTAAGAATCGTGATGATTATGAGAAAAATCCTTTTATTACTCACGCTCTTGCCCCAGATGGTTTCAGGGCAGACCCTGGAGGAATGTCAGCAGGCTGCAGAACGCAACTATCCGCTCATACAGCAGTATGGGTTGATAGAGAAAACTACCGAACTCACCATGGCGAACATCCGGAAGGGATGGTTGCCGCAGGTATCGGCATCGGCACAGGCTACGTTGCAGAGTGACGTGACGGCATTCCCCGATGAATTACAGAAACTCTACCAGCAGATGGGCATCACCATAGAGGGACTGAGGAACGACCAATACCGCGTGGGCGTTGACGTGCAGCAAATGGTGTATGATGGTGGAAGTATCAGAAGTCAGAAGGATATTGCACGTCTCCAAGGCGAGTTGCAGCAGTTGCAGAATGATGTCAGTATTTATAATGTACGGATGCGCGTCAATGAGATGTACTTCTCATTGTTGCTCGTTGAAGAACAGATCCGGCTGAATGCCGACCTGCAGTTGGTACTGGAGGGCAACGAGAAGAAACTCGCATCAATGCTTTCGAAAGGCACGGCTGCCGAAAGCGATTGGCATAATGTGAAGGCGGAGCGGCTCAACGTGGTGCAACAGATGACAAGTCTCAAGTCTCAGCAGACGGCTCTCATGAGAATGTTATCCACATTCTGCGGTATTGACATAAGAAGCCTTGTCAAGCCGTCCATTACGGATTATTCGGAAACTGCGCTTCTGTATACCCGAAACCTTCGCCCGGAACTCAAGGTGATAGACGCCCAACTTCGGCTTGCCGACAGTCAGAAGAAGGCTCTCGATGCAGCCTTGATGCCCCGGCTGGGAGTCTTTGCACAGGGGTTCTATGGTTATCCCGGATATAACATGTTCGAGGATATGATGAACCGCAAATTTTCGTGGAACGGTATGATTGGCGCAAAGTTGACGTGGAACATCGGCGCACTCTACACCCGCAGGAACGACAAGGCAATGATACGCTTCCGGCGTGAGACGGCGGAAGTGTCACGTGATCGTTTTCTCTTCGACAATCATATGGAGCAGATACAGCAGAACGAGAACATCAGGCGCTATCGCCAGCTCATGGCCAGCGACGAGGAGATAATTTCACTGCGCTCGTCAATAAGAATGGCGGCGGAGTCGAAACTCTCTCATGGTATCATTGACGCCAACGATCTTGTGAGGGAAATCAACAGCGAGAACAATGCACGTGTGCAGCAATCCATTCATGAAATAGAAATGCTGAAAGAGATATATGACTTGAAGTTCACCACAAACCAAGAATAAGAGGATATGAAAAGGATATTGGTAATGACAGGTGTGGTACTGATGCTGAACGCCTGTGGAAACAAGGAGAAAGAATTCGATGCTACGGGCGTGTTTGAAGCCACCGAGACAACGGTATTTTCCGAGCAGTCGGGTGCCCTCATGACCTTCGATGTCGAGGAGGGCGATATTATCAGCGAAGGCAGGGAAGTGGGACTTATAGATACCACACAGTTGTGGTTGAAGATTCAGCAGGTTGTAGCCACCAGGAGTGTTTATGAGAGTCAGAAACCGGAGCTCGAGAAGCAGATTGCAGCCACACGCCAGCAGTTGGTAAAAGCCAGGCAGGATCAGCAGCGGTATAGGGAGTTGGTATCTGATGGAGCCGCACCGGCCAAGATGCTTGACGATGCCGACAGTCAGGTGGAGGTGCTGCAACGACAACTCGATGCCCAGATTTCATCGTTGGCGGTGAGCACCAATGCCCTCAACAGGCAGATGGATGCCGCAGATGTGCAGGTCGACCAGCTGCGCGACCAGTTGCGCAAGTGCCATATCCTCGCTCCTGTGAGGGGTACCGTCCTCGAGAAATATGTGGAGCGTGGGGAGTTTGTCGCCACAGGCAAACCGCTCTTCAAGATGGCCGACACTGAAATCATGTACCTGCGTGCGTATGTCACCTCTGTACAGTTGAAGGACATCAGGGTGGGGCAGAGTGTCATCGTCTATGCCGACTATGGCAATGGTGAGAAGAAGGAGTACCCGGGCAAGGTGACGTGGATATCCAGCCGCGCGGAGTTTACACCGAAGACCATTCTCACCGACGACGAGCGTGCCGACCTTGTCTATGCCATGAAGGTGGCGATAAAGGGAGATGGTTATGTGAAGATCGGCATGTACGGGGAAGTGAGGTTCTGAATGATCCACGTTGAGAATATCTGTAAGAGCTATGGCAAGGTACAGGCCTTGCACGATGTCAGCCTTGACGTTGGCAGGGGTGAGTTGTTCGGCCTTATCGGTCCGGACGGTGCCGGCAAGACTACGCTTTTCCGCATCCTCTGCACGCTTCTTCTTCCCGACAGCGGAACGGCGACGGTGGATGGCTTCGATGTGGCGGATGGGATGAAGGAGATTCGCCGTCGGGTGGGCTATATGCCCGGAAGATTCTCGCTGTATCAGGACCTTACCGTGGAGGAGAACCTGCAGTTTTTCGCCACTCTCTTCGGAAGCACCGTCGACGAGGGTTATGACAGTATCAGGGCGATATACAGCCAGATAGAGCGGTTCCGGAAGCGCAAGGCCGGTGCCTTGTCGGGAGGTATGAAGCAGAAACTCGCATTGTCGTGCGCCTTGGTGCACCGGCCTACGGTGCTGTTCCTTGATGAGCCGACAACAGGTGTCGATCCCGTAAGCCGCAAGGAGTTTTGGGACATGCTCTCCATGCTCAAGGAGCGGGACATCACCACCGTGGTTTCCACACCCTATCTTGACGAGGTGAGGCGGTGTGAGCGTGTAGCCTTCCTCAACGAAGGCAGGGTGCAGGGTATCGATACGCCGGAGGTCATTCTCGAGCGCTTCGGTGACATCTTCAATCCTCCGGGCATTGAACGCAAAGACACGTGCGGCAGGATGCAGGCGGAAAACGTCATTGAGGTGGAGCATCTCGTCAAGGCGTTTGGCGACTTCCGTGCCGTGGATGACATCTCGTTCACGGTCCGCCGTGGCGAAATCTTCGGTTTTCTCGGTGCGAACGGGGCAGGTAAGACAACAGCCATGCATATCCTCACGGGACTCAACCAACCTACAGGCGGCAGGGGCATGGTGGCGGGCTACGACATCCGCACCGAGTACGAAGAGATAAAGAAGAATATCGGATACATGAGTCAAAAGTTCTCATTATACGAGGATCTCACCGTGGCGGAGAACATCCGGCTCTTCGGCGGGATTTACGGCATGTCGGCGAGGGAGATTGCGGACAAGACCGACCAGCTGCTGCAGCAGTTGCAGTTTGCCGCCCACCGCAACGACCTCGTGGGATCGCTCCCTATCGGCTGGAAGCAGAAACTTGCCTTCTCAATAGCTATCTTTCATGAGCCGAAGATTGTATTCCTCGACGAGCCGACGGGCGGTGTCGACCCTGCCACGCGCCGACAGTTCTGGCAACTTATCTACGACGCTGCCCATCGCGGTATCACCGTCTTCGTCACCACGCACTATATGGATGAGGCCGAGTACTGCGACCGTATCAGCATCATGGTGGATGGTAGGATCAGCGCCATGGGGACACCGGATGAGCTGAAGCGGGATTTCGACCAACCCGACATGGACCATGTGTTCACCTATTTGGCGCGAGAGGCAAAGAGAGGAGAGTAAGAATGAGACAGTTTGTATCCTTTGTACAGAAAGAAGCCCGACACATCCTGCGTGACAGACGCACGATGCTCATACTGTTCGGTATGCCGGTGGTGATGATGTTGCTTTTCGGTTTTGCCATCACCACTGACGTGAAGAACGTGCGTACTGTCATCGTCACCTCGCAGATGGATGTGCAGACACGCAGTGCTGCAGAGCGGCTTTCCCAATCGGAATATTTCACCATCACCCATACAGTGGCTACACCGCAGGATGCCGAACGGCTCATACGCAGTCAAGAGGCCGATATGGCTGTAGTGTTTGCTCCTGACTTCGCAGCAAGGCATACCGGCATTCAGTTTATCGTGGATGGTGCCGATCCGAACATGGCGCAGCAGTGGACCAGCTATGCCACCAGCGTCATCGGCAACGTGCAGGATGGCATCGTCAGTACCAGGTTGCTCTACAACCCCCAGATGCGCTCCGCCTACAATTTTGTGCCGGCCATCCTCGGCATGCTGCTGATGCTCGTGTGCGCGATGATGACATCCATCTCCATCGTGCGTGAGAAGGAGCGTGGGACGATGGAAGTCCTGCTGGTGTCGCCGGTCCGGCCGCTGATGATCATCGTTGCCAAAGTGGTGCCGTATCTCGTGCTTGCCTTTGCTGTCCTCACCACCATCCTGCTCATGGCGCGTTATGTACTTGATGTGCCGTTGGCGGGGAGTATCATGTGGATATACATCGTATCCACCCTCTACATTGTCCTGGCTCTTTCGCTGGGACTGCTGATCTCCAACATTGCCACCACGCAGTTGATGGCGTTGCTGCTGTCGGCCATGGTGCTACTGGTGCCGATAGTGATGCTCTCGGGGATGATGTTTCCTGTGGAGTCGATGCCGGAGGTCCTCCAATATATCGCCGCCGTGGTGCCGCCGCGGTATTACATCGATGCGATGCGCAAGCTTATGATCATGGGTGTGGATATCGGCAATGTCGTGCGCGAGATTGTCATCCTCTCGGCCATGGCGCTGTTTTTCCTGATGGTGGCATTGAAAATGTTCAAGAAAAGGCTGGAGTAAAGAGTCATGCTGAAATATCTCATACAAAAGGAATTCCTGCAGATACGCCGCAATGCGTTTCTGCCCCGTCTCATCATCATCTTCCCGATTATGATGATGTGTGTAATGCCTTGGGTGATGAACCAGGAGGTGAAGAACATCCGTGTGGATGTGGTGGACAACGACCG
>JBJEKL010000092.1:0-11986 GCA_051878615.1 Bacteroidaceae bacterium
GGATGTCGGGCCTGTGACTGACATAACGCCTGATGTGGCTCCTTTGAGACGTATTGTTCCTTCGGGCAGGAAGGCATTAGCCAAACTGAGCGGAAGGTTATCCAGAGTGGCTTCTCCATCAATCATTCCTTGCTTGTTCTCTTCCCAATAGGTTCCTGCCAGCATGGCTATTTCATTGTCATTTTGGGTGAGCATGGCATCTACATGATGGCTTCCGTCTGAATTGGGGAAGTAGATGGCATTTATTCCCATATCTCCCATGGGTGTGCCCTCATAGGTCAGTTTGTTGATACCGATATCGGCAGAAACGGTTATGGCCTGGTCGGCTTGCATATAGTGGATGTCACCATGCAGCAGACCGCTCAGCGCAGGTGCATAAGGCATTACACTGGTCAATTCAGCCATGTTGATGTTGTTCATACTCAATGATATGTCCTGCAATGCCTCCTCGTTGGGCGTGGAATATATTTTCAGTCCCGTTCCGTCATCTGCCAGCAAGTCTACCAGGGCCATAACCTTCCCCTGTCTTGACAATTCCACATAATTGTCCTCGTTGAGTGTGAAACGTCGGTATGCAATGATGGGATTGAGTGGAGTCGTGTGTATCCTTATCCCCTCGGGGGTCACATTGGCTTCCATACCTATATCCACTCCTTTCCTCCCCTTGGCGTCCGTGTAATCCAGATGTACAGATGTTCCTGTCGCTGTAAGACGTGCTTGCAGGGTTGACTGGAAAGAAACCACCCGATTGCGCAAACCGTTTCTGATGCGTGACTTGAGGGCCACTCCCTCAGCATCCTGCGTGATACCCCATTGGATGGTATCCAGCAGAATGGCACCTGTGTTGAGTGTGTGCAGGTATCCATTGCCTCTCAATCCCTTTTCGGGACTGGAGTCCAGGTCCATGCATAGTCTGTCAAATGTATATCCGGCAGCTGTTTTCAGGATGTTGGTGACGGGATTGCGCGTGCCGCAGAGCAGATGTACCTGCAGGGTGGGTAGCATCTTTCGCAGTTTCTCCTGGTCAAGGTGCAGGCTGTCCATTTCGTTACGTATCTCTTGGATGATGTTCTCACAATACGTCTGCAGGGAGTCTATTCCGTGTGGAGAGCGGATGCCCAGTTCAAGATCTCCTGCAGATGCTTCGGCCAGTATGCTGTCAGGTGACAGGAAGAGGCGTGCTCCCAGTTCCACGGGATACAGTGTGGTGTCCTTCAGCTGAAGTGTTATGTGGTTGGCCTGTGCCTTCAGCATGTGGGTTTGTCGGAAATCCGAACTTCCTTCCAGATGCATTTTCATGCTTGCTCTCAGGGTGTCCTTTGCCAGACGGAGGGCGTGCAGGTCCATATTGTTCAGGTCCATGCTGAAGGAGGATGATTCCAGTCTGCGCTCATTTAGGTGCAAGTCAATCTTTGCCAGCATGTCCACCAATTGGTTGCCGCTGTTAATTTCTACTTGGCCATAGCCTTGGTGCAGCTTGGCATCCAGTCCCATATTGCCCAGGTTCCATTCTTCATAGCCTATCGAGTCTATGCATATTTGTCCTTCGATACTTGTCTTTTCTGAAAGGAAGTCAGTGCCTTTACCTTTGGCTGATGCTTGTGCCGTGAGGTAATGTAGTCCGCTCTGGGGCAGCCATTCATCCAGCCTCCAGTTTCGTATGGCTGTCTTGGCCCTGTATGCCATGCTGCGTGTGTTGGCAGAGAGTGCCATGCGTGCTCTTCCGTTGTGTTGGATGAGCAATGCGTCCACATTTAGCAGGCTCCCCTTACGTAATTCTGAGGTGGCATGCAGTGTGGTGGATGGTAGTGCGATGTCTTTCAGGTTGAATGCACGATGTATGCATGACAGATCCATGGTGTGCATGTCAAGCCTCATCCGGGCTTCCATGCTGTCGGTGCTCAGGAGATGGGACAAACAGCCTTCAGTCCTGATGTCAACCACAGACGGGATGGTGAGGAGCAGCGTATCTATATTCAACTGAGCGGTATTTCCCTGGACATTTGCCTGGAAGTTGCTCCCCTTGCCGGAGAGTTCCTGGCTGAGACCTGTAGGAATCAACGCCCCTGCCACGTTTGCTATATCATCCATGGCGATATATCCTTTGCTGATGAACTTTATCTTGCCATCTGCATGTGTGGAGAAGGCCAGGTAATCTATCTGGATGTCAGCTGCCAGATGGCTTTGTGGAGTGGCGATGTTCAGTCGGTTGACGGTAATATCCTGTTGCGTACATGTTATTTCTCCTGCCAGAGTATCAAGTGCCAATCCGCATCGTTCTTTCATCCTTCCCTGACGCAGACGGCATTTTACCAATAGAGGATCCTGCCTGAACAGGATACTGTCAGCCTGTAGGTCAATGTCGTCCATTCTGATATGTGACGGATGGATGCCTAACTCTGTCCTGAGCGTGTCGTAGGGCAGGTCGTAGAGTACGGAGTCAGCAATCAGAGAGAAATCCTGAGCCTTGTAGATGCCGTCCTGTAGTCGGATGTCCCCATCTCTCATGAGGGCATGACTGATGCCTGCCTCTATCCTTGTACTGTCACCTGGGAGATGCAATAGTATGTGACTTTGGCCGATTTCAGCATGCTGTATTCCTATATTTCTCAGCGGGGATGCGGACGAGGTCGTATCCTCTTCTTCTTGCGTCTCATGCAGGGTGATTTCGATGTCGGAGTCCTGCAGAAGAGCTGATGCTGCCAGAATGGATTGCTGTTTCAGGCTGATGGCATCTGCGTTTAGGTGTAACGTTCCCACCTTCCCGTCAATACTCACAGCCGGGATGAGCATGCCCGTGTGTATCCGCCCGCCAGTCAGTTCCACGGCCTCCACTCCGATGTTCATGCTCATTATGTGGCTCATGTCAAGGTCAACGAGTATATCGTTTACCATCAGGATCGTATCTCCCTTCTGTACGGCACAAACCTCTTTCAGGCTGATGTCAAGGGGAAAGGACAGCCGCAGTTTGCCTATGGTGACTTCCATACCTGTTTTGTGTGAAAGGTATGCCGTGGCTTGTTGTACCGCCCACCTCTGTATAGGAGGCAGGTAGAGCAGAATGCCAAGCACGAGGATCAAGGCAAAAGGAGCCAAGAGTAATGTCAGCAGGGCACGTATTGTCCTCTTCTGTCTAATTGTCATGTATCAGTTAAGGGGCACTTTGTCAAAATCTGGGGACAAATTTAGCAAAAAGCAGGCATTGCCGTGTTGTGTTTTTCTTAAAAAAGCGTAAGTTTACGAACCGACAGTAAATATCGCAAGAAGAATAATACGTTTAGGAGATTCTCAGGCGTTCGATAATCATGGATTGGGGGTATCGGATACTGACAGGAAACTTTGCCAAAGGCGGTTCTGAGGAAGTGGCGCCTGGATGTTCAGCATCTGATGACTGACGGGATGCTCAAGCTTTATGTCGTAGGCATGCAGGCAGATGCTGCCGTCGGGATTGCTCCGCGGTGCGCCATACTTCAGGTCTCCCTTGATGGGACATCCTATGGCAGCCAACTGGCATCTTATCTGGTGGTGCCTGCCCGTGTGCAGATGTACTTCAAGGAGAAAGTATCGATCTGAGGTCCCTATGAGTTTATAGTCCAGGGTGGCTCTTTTTGCTCCGGGAACCTCTTTTGTGTAGGCCTTGGCTGTATTTGACTTCTCGTTTCTTGTCAGCCAATGGGTGAGTGTGCCAGATTCCTGTTCGGGACGTGCACATACGATGGCCAGGTAGGTCTTCTGTACCAGTTGGTGTGTGGAAAACAATCTGTTGAGTCTGGGCAGTGATTTGCTTGTCTTGGCAAAGAGTACCACACCGCTTACGGGTCTGTCCAGTCGATGCACGACCCCCAGATAGACGTTGCCAGGCTTGGCATATTTGTCTTTCAGGTAACGCTTGACGATTTCCGACAGAGGCTCGTCGCCGGTCTTGTCTCCCTGTACGATCTCGCCCGGAGACTTGTTCACCACGATTATGTGGTTGTCTTCGTATAGTACTTCCATCTCTTTGCTTGACATAGAAAAGTCGCCCGGCATACAGGTTTGTGTTTGCCGGGCGAAATCTATGGTTCATTACATATTCATTCCACCGTCCACTTGGATGACTTGTCCTGATACGTAACTGCTCAGGTCACTTGCCAGGAAGGTTGCCACATTGGCAATGTCTTCCACTTGTCCGCCGCGTCTCAGAGGAATCTTCTTCTTCCACTCTTCGCGAATCTCTTCTGACAGGGCTGCAGTCATGGCCGTTTCGATGAAGCCGGGAGCAATGGCATTTGCACGTATGCCTTTTGGACCCATCTCCTGGGCTACGCTCTTTGCCAAGGCAATCATACCAGCCTTGCTGGCCGCATAGTTGGCTTGTCCGGCGTTGCCATGAACTCCTACCACACTGGCCATGTTGATGATGGAACCGCCACGCTGGCGCATCATCACGGGTACACATGCGTGTATGAAGTTGAATGCACTCTTCAGGTTGACGTTGATGACGGCATCCCATTGTGCTTCCGTCATGCGAAGCATCAGTCCGTCCTTGGTGATACCTGCATTGTTCACCAATATGTCTATGCTTCCGAAGTCTTCACGAATCTGCTTGACTACGTTTTCCGTCTCAGTGAAATCTGCTGCGTTGCCTGCATAGGCACGGCATGTCACTCCCACGGCTTCAATCTCTTTGCGTGTTGCTTCCAGGCTTGCTGCCATGTCATCGTTGAGTACCAGGTCTGTGAATGCGATGTTGGCACCTTCTGATGCGAACTTCAAGGCAATTGCCTTTCCGATTCCTCTTGCCGCACCTGTAATCAGTGCGGTCTTTCCAGTCAATAATCCCATATTATATATTAATGTATGTTGGATAATAGAAATTCCTTTTTTCCCTGATGTTTGATTCTCCTCGTGAGTGTATGAGGCGAGTCTGGGGGGACTACAAATAGTAGCTGATGTGTTGCCTGTCTGGCTTTCCTAAGGCCTTGTGGATAAGTTTCTGCACGATGCCTCGACTCATGCCGCTGGGTAGTCCTTGTGCAAGTCGGCCATAGATATAGGGTATTTCCAATCCCTTGACGCTGAAATGCAGGATATTGGCGCAGAGTGGTATGCTGTCAATCTCGAATTTTCCACTATGCACTCCTTCTGTCATGATGGCATTGAACAACTTGAGTTCTGTCTGGTCAAAGTTCTTCCTCACTTTTTCCACCATGATGATATTTCTGAAAAATTCTGCTCTGAGGTTTCCGTTACGCTGTACAGCCTCCTTGATCATATTGAGGTGCGTGTACACGATTTCCACCAGTTTGTCCTCCGGTTCCATATTCTGTTTGGCCACCTCGTTCATCCTTTCAGATAGTCTCTCCAGCTCTCCTTCGATGACAGCCCAGTAGATTTCCTCCTTGTTTTTGAAGTAGGTGTAGAGCGTGCGGCGTCCCTTGCCTGAGGTCACTGCAATGTCATTCATCGTGGTATTTTCCAGTCCTTGTTTGGCGAAGAGTTGTCTGGCTACGTCCACCAATTTCTCTCTGGTCTTTGTTGCTGCCATTTTGCGTTCTTTCGAATAAATCCTCTGTTCTGCCTATCCTCAGCGGTGTCTTTCCACCGTAGTCTCTATTGGCTTTAATTGGTGCAAAGTTAGCACAAATTGCCTTATTTGTGCAATAAAGTTCATGAAAATATGCACAAGTATGTCTGTTCTGTGCCAAAAATGCCATGCCAATGGCTCTTTTGGACAAAAACATAGGGAAAAGCTTGGTCATTATGTCGGAATGTGCTACCTTTGCAATCGCAAACAGAAAATAACATCGCGGGGTGGAGCAGTTGGTAGCTCGCCAGGCTCATAACCTGGAGGTCGCCCGTTCGAGTCGGACCCCCGCAACTATAAGAGATGAACATTACGCTCATCTCTTTTTTATTTAATTATCTACTCTCATCGTGACTGACCCATGGCAGAACCGGAATCAGTGCTCAGTGGAAAATTGGGGTTCTCCCCGGTCATCTTGCTTACAGGGTCGTTGGCTTGGGATATATCGGAGTCGGTGTATTCCCCTTCTCCTTGGCGCTCAAAATCGGTATCCGATGAAGAGTTTTCATCCGGGAATTTGGGATTCTCGAAATCTTTCACTATCTTTGCAGCAGAATCAAGGTCTTTTTTGTCTATTTCCTGCTGAACATTGGGTGACGCTGAGGAGAGCCAATTAAGACCTTTTGTTTTGTCCACCCACCAAAGTGTACCATTTTGAATAATGGGAAATATTATGTTCTCCACCCGACGACCATGAATAGAACGAATATCATTTACTTCTAAAAAGTCTCCTCCATTCTGTATCGTCTTATTCATTTCGATGGCGACACAAACGTTTCTATCGTTTTTATCCTTTATCTCGGTAAGAACTCCGATAGTATTCTCATCCCGTTGGAATATAAAGATAGGTTCTGCAAGGTGTCTCGGCATGTTCTGCAAAGAAGAAATATCTACATCGTGTTTCTTCTCGGCGGCTTTACTTAAAATGCGTTGACGAATGACTATCGGCAGTTTCGGTAAGAACGATTGCATTGCTCCCAATGGTGTACCAAGATGCAGCATATCATTAGGGTTCATATCTCCATCTAAATAGCGTTGCAATTCCTCATTGAACTGTTCATTTGACGCCTCTATCGCCTCATCACTACGATAAAGCACATCATCTTCTTCGGCATTGGCGAGATTGTCAGCCGCTTCAACGGTTGCATCCTTGCCGGAACGATCCATCTCCCTCGCCACCGCAAGATTATCAAGTCTCACAGAAGCCTCCTCAGACTTATCCATAGTTGCAGCACCCCTCTCACCTACAAACTGATACCTGATGTCGGGGTTTCTCCCGTCAAAAGTTCCCACATTGTCCGTGGCAGACTTTATCTGAGATGGATCGAAAGCCACATAACTTGTACCGCCAAATTCCTCATCCGGAAGCATAATGCCATCATAATCCCGGTCCTTCAAGTTTTCTACCATATCCTCTGCGGACATTCCCTCCAAATCGGATGCCAAATCGTTTAGACTCTTTGACGTATAAGGGGAACGAATATTGAGGAACAGCTTCATCTCTCTGCTGCTGAAGGCTTTGTCCGATGTAATTTTGTCATTAGACCAGAATCCAAGATGTGCAGTCTTAGCATAATTCTCGTCAGAGGCATTGAAATCGGTATTCTCTCCAGCCTTATCAATATCAAATACGGTGAATGTATTATCCGTGACATGCGTAACCACCAGCGGCTCACCGTTTTCGTCCACAATTTTTGATGAATTTTTTGCATCATCGAAAAATTGTTGTAACTTTGCATCAACAATCCCATCGAAGTCGGTAGTCCCCCGTGATGTAATCGGAATGGTTCGGCTCTCGGTGGGATTTTCATATATATCCACATTCGATACAAAGAACGAATGTGTGCCCACCATGCCGCTCACTTCCTCCTGGACAGTAAAACGTACATAATAATCCTTGCCTAAAATATTGACCTTACCGACATAGTTCAGATAACGGACAATATTTTTATGCTCCTTGTGGATAGTCTCGTCTTTTCTTTTCGTTCCGCCAAGATTATCTTTCTCGTCGTATGCAAAAAGTGACTGCTTAAAGACATCTCGAAGTTGCGGAACAATCTTTGCAAACAAGCCGTCTTCTTTATAGATTTTCTTGAACGCGCTATTATAGAAAGTAATAGTGTGCCCGTCCTTTTGTATCGGTTTTAAGGATTTATATACCTCTTGAAGTTCCTCTTTCGACATAGAATGCGGATTGATGCCAATTGCTGACAATCCTTGTATTCTCTTCGAACGGACAGATTTCTCCCAGTCACCGAACCAATCCTTGAAAGCCTTCGTACGAACCTGAACCCACTGTCTTGGAGTAAGATTAGACTTCTTGCCGTTCGGAGCCTTCATATACGTGCCGCCATCCTTGGCACGAGCAACAATCTCAGCCTCCTCGCTGTTGGACTCATATCGGATGCCTCCTGCCTCGGATGAAGTTTCAGGCTTCACTCCGTTCAGCATGTCGCGCAGCACGCTGTCGGCCACGTCCTCCGCGGAGACGTACGGGATTCCGAGCATGCGTGCGACACGCTTCCAGAAGCTGTCCAGGGCGGAACGGACGTTGCTGATGGCCTTGATGGCCGCAGCCTTTCCGAACAGGTCCCCGTTCTGCTCCATGATCCTCTCCTGCTCGGCACGGAGACGTTCCGCGCCACGCTTTCCGCTGTACTGGGCAAGAACCTCATCCGCTATCTCATCATCCGTTTCAAGTTCGGGGTATGCCTTCCTGACCTCGTCCCATACGGGTGTATCCTTCATCAGTGAGACGATGTTCTCCCATTCCTTCGGGTTGCGCTCCCTCAAGGCTGATGCCCAGAGATGGGTGTACTCATGGATGGGAGTCTCCGCATTCACCCTGCGCGGATCGATGTATATCTTTCCGCCTATCGTGAAGCCGTAGGCATCACCGACGGGGGTGCGGAAGAAACGGACATCAGTACTTTCTGCAGCAGCATCTTTCCCATCGGAAGCATACTGCCCCTCGTCAGTAGTTAGCCATGCAACATCCTTTATGGACACTTCCTTAGAGTAAACTCTGTTGCCTCCTGCGTAATCAATAGCCTGCATCATGCTCGGGGTCACAAACACACCATTCCCGATTGGATAACTGCTATAAACAGTTATCCGACCTGTTTCCAATGCGCTTCTTATCATCTCATCGCTCACATCAGGATATGCAGAAAGTTCATAGTCGGGATCTTCACTCAACACTTCATCCACAGCCTCCTGAAGAGTAAGTATGTCATCCGTACTTCGTACCCAAGTATGGTAATCGTCAGGAGCAGGATTGTTGCTGTTGATAATATCCAACTGAACCTCTTTTCTGCGAATATCCTCTTCAGACGGTACCGATTTCTGAAATTTTACATCATCAGATTTGGACGTATCTGATTTTTCTTGTAACTTTGCATCACGATTAGCGGTTACTTCACTGGTTCGTGCGCCTGATGGCGTGTTAGACGACTCTGAAGTTGCCGCTTTTCTGTTTGTATAGAAGTCTTTGAAGACTTCCTTATTTCCCTTTTTGTCGGTGATAACCTTATACTGAACACCGTCTATCGTCTTTGAATAGATTACACTTTTACCTTCCTCCTTTCTTTCTCCGTTTGAAATTATGTCCGGAATAAATGCAATCTCTTGCGCTGTATAGAATCCGACTCTTGTGTTGAAGTGCCTGAAAATGCTATGTTTTGAACCGGAATGATTTTCATTGCCCTGCTGCATTTCAATAACCATGCGGCCGTCTGTCCTATCAACCTTAAATGAAGACCTGTCCTTCTTTCCTGTGAACACATCAATAACAGTTTTTTCTTGTTCCGAAAGTTCTCGGTCTGCATAAAAGTCTGATATTTCAGTCATACGTTTGGACACACGGCTTCCCATCAACTTTGCGCCGCCATTGGCAGCATCAAGCACGCGTTGACCCTCCTCTGCGTCTGTGATGACCTCTATTCCTGAACCGGTGAGAACATCGGTGAGCGCATCGCGTAAGGCCTCCTCCTCATCGGTAATGGAATCGGCTTCGAGGATGGACTTCTGAAGGCGGTAGGGATTCCTCTTGCCCTTTGACTCCAACTTCTTCGGTATCTTTGCCTCCACAGGCTCGCCAAGTGTGACTGGCTTGTAGGCGAAGGATTCCGGAAGGGATTCAAAGCCCTCATACAGAGTATAGGGCATGACTATGGCGCATCCGTTCTTGCCTTCAGCATAAAGGCGTATGTAGCTATTCTCTTCCCCAATGGATTTGAATACCTTTGCTCCAAGATCCTTTGCCGCGTTGCAGAACTTTTCAAGACGATACGCTTTGTACGCTCTTATCTCCCCACCGAGGTTGAGGTACACCATGCAATCAGCGTATTTTATTCCGCGTTCCTTGGCCTTGGCCTTCACCCCGGAGAGAAATTGCAGCATGTTGAGAGGGTCTATGGATGTCGGGCGTATCTGGGATGGAAGGATATTGGCCCATTTCGGGTATATCGCCTCTATCTTGTTTCCTTCCTTGTCGAGTATATTCCCCTCGTTATTCTTGTCATATCCTCGCTTGTCAGCAACAAGGACATACCCGTCAGTGGAGACAGCAAAGCCACCATCGTGATAGATGCCTGTAAGAGCCGGACGATTAGTCACGTTTTCCTTTCCCTTGGCTGCGAAATCTATAAGCCTGTATTTAGGTCGTTCCTTGCCGGATATCTCCCCCTGATTCTCCAGGAGTTTGTCATACGCGTCATTGTCTTCACGTGTGGACTTTTCAATAGGCGATTCCTGCTGACTTTCCTCCCCATTGTCATGAGTTGTTTCATCTATATCATCGGTTGAGACTTCAGATTCCTTGGTCTGCTGGCGAACACCCTCATCCTCTTTTTTGCGCTCTGAAGGAACGGGGCGGACATCATACGACTTTGGGGAAGAAGAAGCGGCGGATTCCTTCACGCTCTTGTATTCCGCAAAAGGCTTGGTCTTGCGGTGGCTGCTCTCCACCCATTTCTTGAACTCATCCCTGCCCACGTGAGTTATAGATCCAAGACCCTGCCAGCCGTCTTCGTAGTTGGAAAGGTACGCCTCACGTGCCGACAGTTCGTCGGGGAAACCGTACATCACCTTGTGCTCGTCAAACGTGCCATCCTTGTTCACCTGGTCAATCACGAACACATCACCCAGAGAGGGGTCATCACTGAAGAACACGTCAATGTGGTCGCCGTCAACACCCTCAGTGCCGCGAATATACCCGTACGTGTTGTTCATCGTCTGCTCCCACTTCCTGCCGCTGGCATCAGTGCCACGTCTAACAGAACCCTTCGGCTGCTCGATGCTGACATCGAAGCCGTCAATCTTAAAGTGACCCTTCTTGTAGTTGCCCGCTTCCTTCTGCGCCTCCGTAGGTTCTGTATTTGTTTCGGACTCGGCTACCGCAATGGCGGATTGTACATCGTTTGCAGGCAGACTTTCGGAAATTTTTTCCGCTTCCCCTTGATTGTTATCGGAAGTGTTTGTAACTTTGCCAGCAGAAACGGTTGGCTCACCGTTGGGTTCTGTGGCTGAAATGCCGCTATTGTCATCCGCAGAAAGCGAAGAGCCATCTGAAACGGCATTGTTCGGTTGCTGAGGTTCGGTCTTGGCGGCCGTTTCCTTTTTATTTGAGTACCCTTTACGGAACACCCCAGCACTATTTACATTCCAATATGAACCGTCACGAGACATCTCTATGAACAAGGTGTTGTCGTGGTCGTCTTGTGCCTGTAGCAAATAGGTTGTGCTTCCGTTATCACGACGCTTTCCAACACGAATGTTGGATTTATCATAATTTTGGGCAACAAATGCAACAAATTCCTCAACGGAAGTAAATCCAGAATTTCTTATCTGCTCACCATGATTTGTTTCTATGTGGGCAAGACCGTAGCCTTTTCCGTCTTCGTCTTGGAACCCCTCGCTTAATTTTATAGGCGCCGCAGGCAATCCTGTATCATCTGTAATCTCGCCAAATGTAGTAGTCCCATTGGGAGATACTACAAACGGCTTCCCATTCTCGTCAACCTCTACATCCGCATCGGTCTCCTCAACGGGAGGAGCAGTATGCTCTGCCTTTACCTCGCCCCAATAGTCAAGTTCTGACTGCGCATCGGTAGGTTCTGTATTTGTTTCAGACTCGGCTACCGCAATGGCGGATTGTACATCGTTTGCAGGCAGACTTTCGGAAATTTTTTCCGCTTCCCCTTGATTGTTATCGGAAGTGTTTGTAACTTTGTCTTGAGAAACAGTGTTTTGCGGAGTAGTTGTGTCATTCCGCTTGCCATTTTCTTTGGTTCCAACAGTGTCTGTCGTATTGTTGGGGGCACTGTTTTTCTTCTCAAAAGCAGTCAGAAGCCACTTGTCCCTTTGTTCAGGCTGTGGAACTTTTGAGTTGTACCCCACGAAGAATATGTACCAATTCAT
>JBJEKL010000093.1:0-39092 GCA_051878615.1 Bacteroidaceae bacterium
CTGGATGAGTTTACGTAGATTTATGAGGGCTTAACGCATACGTCCTAAAGAGGTGTTGCTACTCACGTCTGTCTTTTCTGCAATCTCCCTGAATGAGAGGTCCTGGTAGAATTTCATGATTACAACTTCTCGCTGAACTTCTGGCAGATAGTCAAGGAGTGAGCGCAGACTTTCGATGTCCTGATTCTCGATTATGCGACTCTCCACGGTGCTTTCGCTAAGGCGAAGACTATTGGTCACGGCTTGTGGAAACTCGTCATGGGAGAATGTGAGTCCAGGCTCGGCATTTCTGATACGGTCAATGGCAAGATTGTGGGCAATACGCACAAGCCATGCGCTGAACTTCCCCGTCTTTTGGTACTTGTGATTCCTTATGGCTATAATAGCGCGCATAAATGTGTCTTGGAATACGTCTTGTGCCGTATCCTCATTCTTGCAGACGAATAATATGTAGGAATACACATAATCCTGATGCCTACGCAGCAGTTCGTCAAATGCCATATCGTTACCTTGCTCATACAATTCGGCCAAATCATGGTCGGTCATTGCACTCAGTTTGTTCATTACAGTTGGTCTGTTTTGATTAGGAGTAGCTTTTTCCTATAGGCAACGTGGTTTTAAGTATCGGTTATGTGTGTATTGCTTTGATTAACTCAGTGCTGCAAATTTCGGATAATATTTTGTAAAAGCAAACATTTCTGAATGCTTTTTTGCTTCATGAGGCTCAATTTTGTGTTTCTATTGAGAGGAATGTTCCAGAAAACGTAGGATAAAGGGTGCTTATTACAGTTTCCTTGATATGATTATGGGAAGGTCCTGATGCCTTGACAGGTATGCCCGGAAACTATGTAATGCATCATTCTTCCTCTATCAAATGAGCGTCTTCCAAATGTGCGCCACGCAGGAAGTCTGTCACAGGCATGCGCTTTTTCCCTGCCAACTGTATTTCCTCCAGATATAGGTATCCATCTGGTAGGGCAGCCCGTAGCCAGTTCTTCCCATTCGTTTCCAATGTTCCTATGGGTAGTTCGTGTGTGCATATTTCCGGGCGAGTCCTATATATCTTCAGTACAGATCGCTTTCCTTTTCCTTCTTCAATGGTTGTCCACGCTGCAGGGTAGGGGCTGAGTCCACGCACAAAATTGTGTGCACTCTGCACTTTCAGGTTACTCCAGTGTATCTGGCAAGTCTCTTTGAAGATTTTTGGAGCAGGCCGGAGTGGCTCGTCTGTTAGAAATTGCTCTTGTGGTACAGCCTCAGCCTCCCCATTGGCTATCATGTCAGCTGTCTTACATACCAAATGAGCACCTTGGAGCATCAAGCGGTCGTGGATGTCCCCTGCACAGTCGTTTGGTCCGATGGGTAATGTCTCTTGGCAGATAATTCGCCCGGTGTCTATCTGGTGATCAAGCCAGAATGTTGTTATCCCCGTGATGCTGTCGCCATGGATGATGGACCAGTTGATGGGAGCAGCCCCTCGATACTGGGGCAGCAATGCAGCGTGCAGGTTGAAGGTCCCTAATTTGGGCATTGCCCATACCACTTCAGGTAACATCCTGAATGCTACTACAATCTGTAGGTCTGCATTTAGTGAACGCAGTTGCATGAGGAAATCTTCATCCTTCAATTTCTCCGGTTGAAGCACGGGTATGCCATGCTTGAGAGCACATTCCTTGACCGGACTGGCTTGTAAGACATCATGGTGACGGCCAATGGCTTTGTCTGGCATTGTCACTACGCCCACTACCTCATGCTTGCTGTCAAGCAACGCTTTGAGTGATGCTACAGCAAAATCTGGTGTACCCATGAATACGATTCTCATCTTTTCCTGCTTCATGCTGTTGTTTGGTTTGATTTTCTCTTTGCAAAGGTACGGCTTTTCCGCTGAATACCCTTCTGTGACCTGTCCTATACGGATAAAAAGTCATATCTTTGTGTCTCTGCTTGACACATGTTGGATGCTTGTGCGTGCAGATTAATCTCTATACTATTATATGAAGAGAGTCATATCAGACGAACATCTGGCTAATGTGCGCAGGTGGATAATGGAGTCAGAGCGTATTGTTGTCTGTGCTCATGTGGGGCCTGATGGGGATGCTGTCGGTTCTTCTTTGGCTATTAGGCATTGGCTGGGACGATGGAGAAAACACGCGGATGTGATAATGCCAAATCGTTTTCCGGATTTCCTGCATTGGCTTCCTGGAGCGCGGGATATCAGGACTTATGCCCGTTGTCCTGATGGCGTGAGGAATCTTATACGTCAGGCAGATCTGATTGTCGTGGCTGATTTGAATGTATCTTCGCGTTTGCGTGAAATGGAGTCTGAAGTGCTTGCTAACTCTTGTCCAAAGGTGATGATAGACCACCATCTCAATCCACAGGATTTT
Source organism: Bacteroidaceae bacterium (assembly GCA_051878615.1). Classification (GTDB taxonomy): domain Bacteria; phylum Bacteroidota; class Bacteroidia; order Bacteroidales; family Bacteroidaceae; genus Physcousia. Next base: position 2,388 of record JBJEKL010000093.1, read on the forward strand.
TGTAATGTCACTATCTCTCATCCTGAAATGTGCGCCACGAGTGAGGTACTATGTCACTTGATGGATCAGATGGGCGAATTGGATAGTATATCCTATGATGAGGCTGTCTGTCTTTATACAGGGATGATGTGTGATACAGGAGCGTTCACGTACGCTTCATCACGTCCTGATGTGTATGAGTGTGTATGTCGATTGTTGCAACGTGGGATTGATAAGGATCGTATCTATCGAAATGTCTTCTGGAGCAGTAGCGTTGCCCGACTGAAATTGCAGGGCTATATGCTTTATGTCAAGTTGCAGGTGTACAACGAGTTGCATGCCTCTGTGATGACTCTTACAAACGAGGAACGTTCACGTTTCGGTATCAAGCAAGGGGACACAGAGGGTTTTGTCAATCTGCCTTTGACCATCTCGGGTATGAAGTTGAGTGTATTCCTTAGTGAAGACTCCGAGATGGCAGGTATTGTCAAGGTCAGTCTTAGGAGTGTGGATGATTTCCCCTGTGATGAAATGGCAGCGAGATTCTTTGGCGGTGGAGGACATAAGAATGCCAGTGGCGGACGTCTTGAATGTACCATGGAGGATGCGGTCAAAAGAGTGGAAGGAGCAATCCGTGCTTATGCCGAGTTCTTAAAATAGCCTAATGGATTGTTTTGTCAATATCGGGAGAATGGGAAATTAATCTTTTTTACGTAACTTTGCCAAATGAATAAACTTATCAGTTTTTACATGAGAAAATATGTCTGCCTAATGTTGGCATTGCTTGTAGGCACAGCATACTTGTGTTCCTGTAGTGATGATGATACATATGCCGACCAGAAGAAGAGGGAGCGTAAGGTGATCGATTCTTTTCTGAAACGTGATATGGCAATCCTTGATGAGGAGGGTGATACCATCTGCTACGTAGGAAAGATTAATCCTATCAGCGAAGCACAGTTTTATGCACAGGACTCTACCACCAGTGTAGAGAAGAATGAGTATGTATTGTTCTCAGGTACGGGGCTGTACATGCAGATAGTACGTGAGGGCATAGGAGAGAAGTTGAAGAGTGGCGACAAAAAGCGTGTCCTGTGTCGTTTCATAGAGTATAATATTTTGGGCGACAGCTTACAGCTTCGTGATGATGTTCCTTATTGGCATACCAATCCCGAGATTTTGGATGTTTCAAATAATGACGGCAGTCTCAATGCCAGTTTCAATACGACGATCAATGGCGGAGGTGCTATGTATTTGACTTATAAGGATGTCAACGTGCCCACGGGATGGGTTAAGCCTCTCTCCTTCATTCGATTGGGACGGCAAGTAAGTTATGATGAGGGAATTGCTAAGGTGCGACTCATTGTACCTCATTCCGAGGGTACGAGCAATGCCACCAGCAATGTGTATCCTTGTTTCTACGAGATTCTTTATCAAGAGATGCGCGACTGAAGTTGTGGCTGGCCTATACATACATGTCCCCTTTTGCAAGGGACGATGCATATATTGCGACTTCTATTCCACCACAGAGGGGGCGGAATGGAAGTCGCAATATGTTTCTGCATTGCTTCAGGAGATCAGACAAAGGAGGCATGAGTTATCATACGCGCGCGTACATTCTATATATATAGGCGGCGGAACTCCCAGCCAATTACCTCCCGATATGCTGGCAGTTATATTTAGAGAGGTGTTTGCCCTTTATTCTGTGGACAGTGATGCAGAAGTGACGGTGGAGGCAAATCCTGATGATGTGACCGCAGAGTGGCTTTCTGTCTTGCGTCATACTCCTGTCAATCGCCTGAGTATGGGTATACAGACATTTGACGATGCTCTGCTGCGTCTTCTTCGACGAAGACACACATCGGAACAGGCCGTTCGTGCGGTGGAGAAAGCTCATTCCTATGGATTCGACAATGTGAGCATCGATCTCATTTATGGCTTGCCCGGACAGACAATGGCACAGTGGCAATATGATGTACGTCAGGGCTTGGCACTTGGCATACAACATCTGAGTGCCTACGCCTTGTCTTATGAGGAAGGTACACCATTGGAACGTATGCTCAGACAGGGTGAGATGAAGGAGACTGATGAGGAACTTTCCTTGCGTATGTATGAATATCTTATGGATGCAGCAAAGGTGGCGGGGTTCCTACACTACGAGATTTCCAATTTCTCTTTGCCTGGGCGATATTCCCGACACAACAGCGCCTATTGGCAGGGAACTCCATATTTGGGCTTGGGCCCGGGTGCACATTCTTATGATGGAGCACGTACACGACGGTGGAATCTTTCTGACCTGAGAACTTATGTGAATGCTGCCGATGGCATGCCACCTTATCAGAATGAGATTCTGACGGATAATGAACTTTATGATGAGTTGGTGATGACACGTCTGCGTACTATTGAAGGACTCTCTTTGGATTTGCTCCAAGATCAAGACCGGACTTATTGCCTGGAACAGGCTCAACCTCATCTGCGTGCAGGAAGGATGGTCCAGGAAGGCAACTTCATACATCTTACCAGAAAGGGAATCTTCACTTCAAATGACATAATTAGTGATCTGATGAAGACCTAATTGGTCAAGGAATGTGGTCATTTCTCAAAATATGTTTTATAACATATACCGTGCACATTGCCGTGTGCATGAAAACGGCTAAATTTATACCCAAAAAATATAACAGACTAACGCAAATAGGCCTGAAGATATGAAAACTTATCAAGCAAACGAGATTAAAAACATTGCCTTGCTTGGCAATGATGGGGCTGGAAAGACAACCCTCACAGAGGCTCTTCTTTATGAAGCAGGAGTGATTAAACGTCGTGGACGCATCACTCAGCATAACACTGTCAGTGACTATTTCCCCGTAGAGCAGGAATATGGATATAGTGTGTTTTCCACTGTGTTCCATGTGGAATGGAACAACAAGAAGTTGAACATCATTGATTGCCCTGGCAGTGATGACTTTGTGGGAGCTGCAATGACAGCTCTCAATGTGACAGATACCGCCGTCCTTCTGCTTAAAGGTGGTGTTGGACTTGAGGTCGGTACACAGAATCATTTCCGTTATACGGAGAAGTTGGGCAAGCCTGTCATCTTCCTGGTTAATCAGCTGGATGATGAAAATTGTGATTACGAGGCTATCCTTGAGCAACTTACCAGCGTATATGGCCCGAAAGTAATACCCATTCAGTATCCACTTCAGACTGGTCCTGGCTTCAATGCCTTGATAGATGTTCTTTTGATGAAGAAGTATTCGTGGGGGCCTGAGGGTGGCGAACCCACAATCGAAGAGATTCCTGCAGAGGAGATGGACAAGGCCATGGAGATGCATAAGGCATTGGTCGAGGCTGCAGCCGAGAACGACGAGGGGTTGATGGAGAAGTTCTTTGAGAGTGAGGCACTCACCGAGGATGAAATGCGTGAAGGCATTCGCAAGGGATTGGCAGTCCGTGGTATGTTCCCCGTGTTCTGTGTATGTGCAGGTAAGGATATGGGCGTGCGTCGCCTGATGGAATTCTTGGGCAATGTCGTTCCTTTCGTTGACGAGATGCCACGCGTGTTCAATACCCGGGGAGAGGAGATCGTACCTACCAAAGATGGTCCTACCAGTCTGTTCTTCTTCAAGACAGCAGTAGAGCCTCATATCGGTGAAGTACAGTATTTCAAGGTTATGAGCGGCAAAGTGCATGAAGGTGATGACCTGAGCAATGCCGATCGTGGAAGCAAAGAACGTATTGCACAGATATTTGCATGTGCAGGAGCCAATCGTATCAAAGTGGAGGAGATGGTGGCTGGTGATATCGGTTGTACCGTGAAACTGAAGGATGTGAAGACGGGTAATACACTAAATGGCAAGGATTGCGAGAATCGATTCAACTTCATCAAGTATCCTAATTCCAAGTATAGTCGTGCCATCAAGGCTGTCAATGAAGCTGAGACAGAGAAGATGATGAACGCTTTGCAGCGCATGAGAGAGGAGGATCCCACATGGCGAATAGAGCAGAGCAAAGAACTGCGTCAGATTATCGTTCATGGACAGGGTGAGTTCCATCTGCGTACCTTAAAGTGGAGATTGGAGAATAATGAGAAGATTCAAGTTGTATTCTCAGAACCTAAGATTCCGTATCGTGAAACGATTACCAAGGCTGCTCGTGCAGACTATCGTCATAAGAAACAGTCAGGTGGTGCAGGTCAGTTTGGTGAGGTCCATCTTATCGTGGAGCCTTATTATGAGGGAATGCCTGCTCCCGAGGTTTATCGTTTCAGTGGACAGGAGTTCCGCATCAATGCCAAGAGTACCGAGACTGTTGACTTGGAGTGGGGTGGTAAGTTGGTGTTCATCAATAGTGTGGTGGGCGGTGCCATTGATACCCGTTTCATGCCAGCCATACTCAAGGGTGTCATGCAACGTATGGAGCAGGGACCTCTGACCGGGTGCTATGCACGTGATGTCAGGGTTATCGTGTATGATGGAAAGATGCATCCTGTGGATAGCAACGAACTCTCATTCATGCTGGCAGGAAGACAGGCATTTGCACAGGCCTTCCGTGACGCAGGTCCAAAGATTTTGGAGCCTATTTATGACGTGGAAGTGTTTGTTCCAAGTGACAAGATGGGTGATGTGATGGGAGACCTGCAAGGTCGGAGAGCTATGATTATGGGCATGACCAGCGAGAATGGTTATGAAAAGATTGTTGCCAAGGCTCCTCAGAAGGAGATGCTCAACTATAGCACTGCTTTGAGTAGTATCACCGGAGGAAGGGCCAGTTTCATCATGAAGTTTGCCTCTTATGAGTTGGTTCCTGGAGATGTTCAGAACAAGCTTATAGCAGAATACGAGGTTTCCCAGCAGGATTAACTCTTGTACGTGGAATTCTATCTGTCAGAATGAGAATTTCATGCACTTTGTCCTGACTGACAGGTGCTGCTGATAATAAACGTAGTGGGTTGTGATGTTTCATTACAATCCACTGCGTTTTTCTTTGACCTGGCATTAGCTTTTCTCGCCTTTAAACCCAAATCAGAAATGGGATTTGGTTTTAAGTATTTACCTAAATACAGCATGAAGGTTATATCTGTGGTTGCGTACATTTGGTTGATAAAATCGCAATCATAATATTATATAATTGTTAATAATGTTAAATAAAGAGGCATTAATTTCTTTTTTTGTTTGTCTCTAATTCTGAAAGCACTTAATTTTGTCTGTATGAAGAGAAGCTATATTTGGTGCATCTGTGTTGTCATAGGCGTTTCCTTTCTGGCCTTGCTTTATCTGCAGAGTCGGTATACTACGGCTATTGTACGTATGCGTAGGCAGCAGTTTGAGGAAAATGTCTTTAGAGGCCTTGATCAAGCGTCACGTGATTTGGAGAAGGCCGAGACATTCCGCTATTTGCAGACGGTAATCAGCCAACGTGAGAGCGATAAGCACAATGTTGCTGTGCCTGATACATCGGAAATATTACCACAGATTGCTCCACTGGATACGTTGGTTGCTTTTTCTGGAATGCATTTTGTAGGCAAGCGTCCTGCATTATTTCCCAATTCTCTTACAATGCCTCGGATGAGTAGTGTGGCACGTACCATCGGGCATCTGCAGAAGCATGTGCAGGAGGCATATGTGTATGAGCGTGAGGTGCTTGATGAAGTTATTTATGCAGTAATGTATCAAGCCAGTGAATTGAGGTTCCAGGATCGCTTGAACCCTGGCGTTTTGGATAATTGCCTGCGTACAGCATTGGAGCGTAATGGGATAAATCTGCCATTCCACTATGTGGTGTATACTTCTGATGGTCGGGAGGTGTTCCGTTGTTCTGATTTTGATGATGCGGGACAAGAGGTTAGTTATACACAGACACTCTTTCGCAGTGATCCTACGGGTCAGATGGGAGTTGTAACTATTCATTTTCCAAATCAGGCTCAGTACATCTTGGGCGTGGCGCGGTATGTGGCACCTGCAATGCTCTTTACATTTATTTTGTTCTTGACTTTCCTTGTTACGGTTTACCTTGCAGTGCGTCAGAAGAAGGTGAGTGAGATGAAGAATGATTTTATCCACAACATGACGCATGAGTTCAAGACACCTCTCTCGACTATCTCCATTGCAGCACAGATGTTGGTGGATAAACAGGTTCCTAAGAGTGAGGCAACTTATGATCGTTTGGGTGGCGTGATAAACAATGAGACGAAACGCCTGCGTCTGCAGGTGGAGAAGGTATTGCAGATGAGTCTGTTTGACAGAAACAATATTGCACTCAAATTGCAGGAATTGGATGCTAACGAGCAGATTGATTTTATTGTGAAAACCTTTTCTCTTCAGGTTACTAATACCGGAGGGACGCTTGACACGTGTTTTGATGCCTTCAATCCCTTTGTGAATGTTGACGAGATGCATTTCACAAATATTATCTACAATCTGCTTGACAATGCTGTAAAATACAAACGGGAGGATGTTCCCATTCATCTTGAGGTGGCAACCTGGAATCAGGGCTCAAACCTCTGCATCAGTATTCAGGATAATGGAATAGGTATCCCAAAGGACAAACTAAAGGATATTTTCGAAAAGTTCTACCGTGTGCCTACTGGCGACCAGCACAATGTAAAAGGTTTCGGACTGGGCCTGGCCTATGTGAAGAAGACGGTGGAGTTGCTGCATGGAACAATCAAGGTGACGAGCGAGCTGGGAGTCGGCACGAAGTTCACCATCACATTACAGACAGTACAAGATTAATCATTAAAGCAAAAGAGTATGGAAAACAAACTGCACATTTTACTGTGTGAGGACGAAGAGAGCCTCGGAATGTTGGTGCGTGAATACCTTCAGGCGAAGGGATATGACGCAGAACTCTACCTTGATGGTGAGGCTGGTTACAAGGCTTTTGTCAAGGGTAAGTATGACATGTGTCTGCTTGACGTTATGATGCCTAAGATGGATGGTTTTACATTGGCACGTGAATTGCGTTCGATAAACTCAGAGGTGCCCATCATGTTCCTTACGGCAAAGAACCTGAAGGATGACATCCTGGAAGGATTTAAACTGGGGGCTGATGACTATCTGACCAAGCCCTTCTCAATGGATGAATTGGTTTATCGTATGGAGGCCATCCTGCGCCGTGTCAAGGCACGTAGCAGACAGACGGCAACACGTTATCAGTTGGGACGGTTTACTTTTGACACCCAGCGTCAGTTGCTGAGTATTGATGATAAGTCGACCAAGCTGACTACGAAGGAGAGTGAACTTCTGACAATGTTGTGCACACATATGAATGACATCCTGGAACGTGATTTGGCACTGAAGACTATCTGGATAGATGATAATTATTTCAATGCGCGTAGCATGGATGTGTATATAACAAAGTTGCGCAAGCATCTGAAGGCAGATCCTAATGTGGAAATCAATAATGTGCATGGCAAGGGTTATCGTTTGGTAGTGCCTTCCAATTGATGCGTTTCTGTGTGATACATCATCTAAGAATTGTCAAAGGCGTGGCGCTTTACCCTCATCAGGTGGCGCCACGCCTATCTCATTCTTGTCTCAAGTGTTAAGCTTAAATCTGATAATCGATTTGGGTTAATCCGTTCAGAAGCAGAATCCGGCAGAGAGACCACATTCGTGAATCTGCGGACATTTTTTCTTGTCGGGAAAATCTCGGCCATAACTTGCTGCAATGAAATACCTCTCCAACTGAAGTTTGAGTCCCACTTGCCATCCCAGTTGACATCTTTGCCATTCACATGAGGTCTGGTTCTCGCGGTTTTCCTTAAAGATGTTTTCTTTCTTCCCTTTGACGTTCTCTTTTCCCATGGCTATGGCCCGGAAGTGAATGCCTGCTTGGGGCGCGATTGCAATATTTCTTGTGCGTGAGAAATATAATTTGTAGGTTACGTTCACAGGTATGCGGAATGTCAGCAACGAATATTTGGCGTTGGTATGAGCGGCTTCATTGGGGGTGAAAGTGTATTTCATTTCAACTCCGGCTTCTACAAAGATGGGGATGCTGTCTGTTACCTGAATGCTTCTGGACCAACCTGCGGCAACTTCCTGCATGTTGATATGAGGAGTATGGCTGGGGAAGGTGTATTGAGATGGTGAGTAACGAACGTAAATCAGGTTGTCCCATTCCTTGTGTTTGGGTTTTTCCGTGCTGTCTTCCTCTTCTTCGTCATAGAGTTGCCAATCTTCCACATCGCTATCTCCACCTATATATTGGGCATGTACACCTTGGGTGGAGTATACAACAAAAACCGCTCCGATAAAAAACCGGAGGGCTGGTAATATTTTTCGGAGGCGCATACGCGGAGTTTAATGTTGTCCTTACGAAGGGCGCTTGGTGATGATGATGTGGCCAACAATGCCGGCGACAATCAATAGCAAGGCCAATATCTGAATGGAGTTGTAATCTACCCAGCTTCCAGTGAGATAACTTACGACCAAGATCAACGCGCCCAAAACGATGGCGGCAATACCGATATACTTTTTCATTTTGTATGATGTTTTAATGTAATCAATTCATTTCTCACGCAAAATAACGAATTTTTCTCGAGACTGGAAAGTGTTTCCTCTAAAAAGTGTTCATGAAGTTCCTGTTTGTTTTGTATTGCTTTTGCCGAAGGAGGTGTAAAAGGATGTGTTTCTCATGTGTCAGTTTTTTCATCTTCGGGTGGGCAATTTCTCATGGGGCTTTGTCTGAACGAATCCCCCCTCCGACATAATATTTAATAATGGGGTGAGTACAGGTCTGTTTGTTGATTGTACATATGAGTGATTTTGTAGGCTATGGGAAAGAAACTTCTTAGAATTGTTTGTTGTTCAGCAGGAAAGTAGTATCTTTGCACCGCATTTGTGCAAAAAATAAATCATTAACTCATTTAACGTATTATGAATCAATACGAAACCGTTTTCATTTTAACTCCCGTTTTGTCTGATGATCAGATGAAGGAAGCGGTCAGCAAGTTCAAAGGCGTTCTCACTAAAGCTGGTGCAGAAATCATCAACGAAGAGAACTGGGGCCTGAAGAAGTTGGCATATCCTATCCAGAAGAAGAGCACAGGTTTCTTTGAGCTGATAGAGTTCAAGGCTGCTCCTGAGACAATCAAGACTCTGGAGATTGCTTACCGCCGTGACGAGAAAGTTCTCCGTTATTTGACTGTAAAGATGGAGAAGTATGCAGCAGAGTATGCTGAGAAGAGAAGAAACAACAAATCAAGTAAGGAGGCTTAATCATGGCACAGCAATCAGAAATTCGCTATTTGACAGCACCCGCTATTGACGTCAAGAAGAAGAAGTATTGCCGTTTCAAGAAGAGCGGAATCAAGTATATTGACTACAAGGACCCTGAGTTCCTGAAGAAGTTCCTTAATGAGCAGGGTAAGATCCTGCCTCGTCGCATTACAGGTACATCACTCAAGTACCAGCGTCGCGTGGCTCAGGCAGTGAAGCGTGCCCGCCATTTGGCTTTGCTTCCCTTCGTAACAGACTTGATGAAGTAATATCTGGAGGACAAGACATGGAAATTATACTGAAAGAAGACGTCATTGGCTTGGGTTACAAGAATGACATTGTAAATGTGAAGTCCGGTTATGGACGTAACTATCTTATCCCTTATGGTAAGGGTGTGATTGCAAGTGACAGTGCTAAGAAGCAGCTTGCTGAGGACTTGAAACAGAAGGCTGTTAAGTTGGCTAAAATCAAGGCAGAGGCAGAGGCTTTGGCAGAAAAGCTCAATGCATTGCATCTCACAATTTCTACTAAGGTGAGTGCTACAGGTGTGATTTATGGCAGTGTAAACAGCCTTCAGATTGCTGACGAGTTGAAGAAGTTGGGCTTCGAGATTAATCGTAAGACTATCATCGTGAAGGATGTGAAGACTGTGGGCGAGTATGTGGCTGTTGTGAAACTCCACAAGGAAGTATCTGCAGAGGTTCCTTTCACTGTTGTTGCTGAGGGAGAAACTGCAGCTCCTGAAGCTGAGGCTCCTGTTGCAGAAACTCCTGCAGAAGCATAATAGTCAGTTCTTAAATAGATTCCTGAATAATGCAAAGGGCTGTACCTAATTGGGTATGGTCCTTTGTCTTATCTTGTACACTTTAGGTATCAAAAGCAGGTGCTACTTTCTTTTCAGGGAGGATATACTTTTCTGGTCAGGTAAATATATCTTCCCTGTAACATGACTCTATTTAGCTGTTCTGCCCGTTTTGCCTGTCTTCAACGCAAACGTTATCAAATGCCCTCGCAAGCGTTCGCCTTAAAAGGCTCACCCGATAATGGTTCAACAGAAAAATTGGGAGGGATGAACATATACCCTGGGGTACTGCCCTTAACTTTGTTGGCTTCACCTTCGTTTTGACTTCGTCTTCTTCCTTCTCGCTCGGAAAAGCTGAATCAGGCTTCGCTATTCTCTTGCTCGTTTGTCAGTTTTCGCCATGGTATGAACCAATTACACTTGGCTCCGCTCTTTTGGCTTCTTTTGCGGACGGATGATTGGTATGGTTTAGACGCAAACGTTTGCAACCTTCCCCGCAAACGTTTGCAACCGCCCTCGCAAACGTTTGCAACCGCCCTCGCAAACGTTTGCAACCGCTCTCGCAAACGTTTGCGGGAAAAAGGGGCTATTTTAGGGGTTATGAAGCCGTGGTGGATCTGAACTCGGGTAGATACGGGAAAAATCGTGTCGAAAGACAGAAAAACCAGCTACCCATTTACGAAGGAAAACATCATTGCCTAAAACAAACCTGATTTCTCAAATTTGATGGTGTTGTTCTATAAAGGCCGTTCCATAAGAAATCCTGTCTGAATCCCATCTGTCTTTCCATACAAAGACTCAGAGTGGTCGGACATGCTTATTATATCCCCATGGTTTTTCTACAGAGCCCATATAAAAGGCGCATCTTGTTCGGGAATTTGAAGACATTCTTCAGACGGTATGTTTTTCGGGAAAAAAGAAAGGGGCGTATCCCTGATACGTCCCTTTATGATACCTTTGGGGTAATTCCTGATTACTCAGCAACTACAGCAGTGGTGTCGGCAACAGTGGTGTCAGCAGCTGTGCTGTCACATGCAACACTGTCGCAGCATACGCTGTCACAGCAAATACTGTCAGAATCAGCGCAGCAAGCCTGATCTGCCTTGTTACCACAAGATGCGAAAGACACTGCTACTACAGCTGCGAACACAAATGCAAACTTTTTCATTTCTCTTTGCTTTTAAATTTGTAAAACAATCAATTGCTTTTCTAAAACGCTGCAAAGGTACGCACTTTTTCATTATATTGTGCTTGCATTGGCCTCTTTTTTTCTTTAATTGAATATAGTTTTTTGTAATTGACTGATTTTCAGTGTTTGTATTGTGCTTTCTAGTCTCTGAGAATCTTGCTTTTTTCTCTCTTTTGTGTTACCTTTGCAGCATGTATGACTTTTCAGGAAAGAAGGCTGCTTATTTTACACTGGGCTGTAAACTCAACTTTGCAGAGACGAGCACTATTGGCCGTCAATTGAAGGATGCTGGCGTGAAGACCGTGACAGAGGGCGAGATGGCTGACATATGTATTATAAACACGTGTAGTGTGACGGAGGTAGCAGATGCCAAATGCCGTCAGGCTATTAGCCGCATGGTACGTCATCATCCTGGTGCTTTAGTTATTGTAACAGGATGTTATGCTCAGTTGAAGCCAGAGCTGGTGGCATCGTTGGATGGGGTAGACCTTGTGCTTGGAGCAGAGCAAAAGGGCGATATCTTGCATCATATAGCTCAACGTATCAATATGATGCCGGAGGAGAGGGCTTTGTGCGCGCATGGGCATGAGACGGTGTGTACATCAGACATCCGAACGTTCGTGCCCAGTTGTTCATGTGGAGATCGTACTCGTTATTTTCTTAAAGTACAGGATGGATGCAACTATTATTGTACGTACTGTACGATACCTATGGCCCGAGGGCGCAGCAGGAACGGCAGTATTGCTTCCTTGTTGCAGCAGGCTGAGCAGGTTGTGGCACAGGGTGGCCGTGAGATTGTAATTACGGGTGTGAATATAGGAGATTTCGGTCGCTCGACAGGTGAATCTTTCATTGACCTGATACGTGCCCTTGATGCAGTGGAGGGTATCTCTCGTTATCGTATCAGCAGCATCGAGCCCAATCTGCTCACTGATGAGGTTATTGACTTTTGTGCGCAGAGCCGTGCTTTCATGCCTCACTTCCACATTCCTTTGCAGAGTGGTTCGGATGAGGTGTTGCGCCTTATGCATCGTAGGTATGACACCCGCCTTTTTGCTGACAAGGTTGCATATGTTCGTCGGGCTATGCCTGATGCTTTTATTGGCGTTGATGTGATTGTGGGTACTCGAGGTGAGACGGCAGACTTGTTTGCCGAGTCTCTGCATTTTATGTCGGAGGTGGATGTGAGTCAGTATCATGTGTTCAGTTATAGCGAGCGTCCAGGTACTCGCGCTTTGCAAATCCCTCATGTGGTAACACCGGAGGAAAAGCATGAGCGGAGCCAGCAGGTGATGGCTTTGAGCGAACGAAAGTGGCATGAGTTCTATGAACGTTTTCGTGGAACTACACGTCCTGTTCTGGTCGAGCATAGTCGTCGTGGTGGTGTGATGCATGGCTTTACAGATAATTATATTCGCGTTTCTATTCCTTTCCAGGGTATGGACAATCAGATAGCCAATGTGCAGTTGGGTGATTGGGACACAGACGGGAATGCTCTTAAAGGAACTCTTTTATGAAGATAAGTATTGTCATTCTCAACTGGAATGGCGCAGCGATGTTGCAGCGTTTTCTTCCTTCTGTTCTGGAGTATTCGGCCGGATCAGAGGTGGTAGTCGCTGATAATGGAAGTACGGATGATTCGCTACAGGTATTGATGCGTGATTTTCCTTGTGTACGGACAATAGTGTTGGATCGCAATTATGGTTTTGCAGAGGGATACAATGTGGCTCTTCGGCAGGTTGATTCAGATGTGTACATATTGCTGAATAGTGATGTGCGCGTCACTTCCGGTTGGCTTGAACCTTTGATTGGATGTCTTGAAGCGCATCCTGAGGTGGCTGCCCTTCAGCCCAAGATACGTTGTGAATGGTCGCCATGCCAGTTTGAATATGCAGGTGCATCGGGTGGCTTCATTGATAGATTGGGCTATCCTTATTGTCGGGGGCGTCTCATGAGTACTGTTGAGACCGACAATGGCCAGTACGATGATGTTCTCCCTGTTTTTTGGGCAACAGGAGCGGCACTTGTCATACGCAGTACAGACTATTGGTCGGCAGGTGGGCTTGATGGACGTTTCTTCGCTCATCAGGAAGAGATAGACCTTTGCTGGAGACTTAGAAGCCGAGGCCGTGGTATTTTGTGCGTACCCCAGAGTGTTGTATATCATCTGGGAGGTGGTACGCTGCCTCAAGGAAGTCCCCGAAAGACTTTTCTCAATTTTCGTAACAATCTGCTTCTGCTTTACAAGAATATGCCTGAGCGTCATCTGCAATCAGTCATGCGAATACGCTTCTGGTTGGATGCTTTAGCTTCTTTGCAGATGTTCTTGACAGGGCAGTGGGGTAGTGCGAAGGCCGTATGGCGGGCACGTCATGAGTTTGCTCGCATCAAAGCTGATTTTCAGGTATCCCGAGAGGAGAATCTTGCAAAATCAGTTCTTGAATCCATTCCAGAACAAGCCTCTTTCAGCCTGCTATGGCAGTATTATGTCTTGCAGCGTAAGACGTTTGATCTTCTGCCATGAGCAATCTTCTCCAAAGAGGGTGTTTGGGTATCTGTATACTTCTCCTGATGCACTCCATTCAAGAAAAGAGGGATTGAGAATTGTTCTTTCCCCGTTTTTTGTGTACATTTGTCTTTCGTACGAAAAAAACGCACAGATGAGGTACTCTTTTATAATACCTGTATATAACAGACCTGATGAGACGGATGAACTGCTTGAAAGCCTTTCACAGCAGACGCTTTGCGATTTTGAAGTGATTGTTGTGGAAGATGGATCCCAGATAACATGTCAGCAGGTGGTGCAAGCTCATGCAGCCCAAATGCCCATCAAATATTTCAGTAAGCCTAATAGTGGTCCGGGACAGACACGTAACTATGGAGCGGAACGCTCTCAGGGAGAGTATCTTATCTTTTTGGATAGTGATTGTGTGTTACCTCCTGGATATTTGGAGGCCGTTGACAAGGAACTTCAAGAAGACCCGTGTGATGCTTTTGGCGGACCAGATTGTTCGCATCCCTCTTTCACACCCATACAGAAGGCCATCAGTTATAGTATGACCAGCTTCTTTACCACAGGTGGAATACGAGGTGGGCGCAAGAAATTGGATCGTTTCTATCCTCGTTCTTTCAATATGGGCATACAAGCCAATCTCTATAGAAGGCTTGGCGGGTTTTCCCAGATGAGATTTGGTGAGGACATAGATCTGAGTATCCGTATTTTTCAGAGTGGTGCTACATGTCGTCTCTTTCCTGAGGCCTGGGTGTGGCATAAGCGTCGTACGGACCTCAGAAAGTTTTTCCGTCAGGTTCACAATAGTGGTATTGCTCGCATCAATCTTTACAAGAAGTATCCTTCAAGTCTGAAACCGGTTCATCTCCTGCCTGCTGTATTTACACTTGGGATGATCTGCCTTCTGTTGCTTTTCCTTACAGGAATCGGCATGGGAATATTCTTTCATGCTTCGGCATTAGGATGTTGGTGGAACTGCACGGCAGGCATCTCTTTGCTTTTCCCCTTGTTATATTCATTTACAATCATGCTGGACAGTACGTGGCAGAATCGCAGCTTGTGTGTTGGTTCGCTCAGTGTGGTCGCCAGTTTCGTGCAGCTTATTGGCTATGGTACAGGTTTCTTGCGAGCGTGGTGGCTTCGCTGTGTGTGTGGAAATAAGGAGGAAATGCAGGCGTTCCGTGATACCTTTTATAAGTGACGAATAACCTTAGGCGTATGTAGACAATATCCTTATGTACGAGAAACTGAACATCAATCAGCAGCCATTGGAGGATCGGCCCCGTGAGAAACTCATTTCTCATGGTGCGGAGTCACTTTCCAAAGCTGAACTGCTTGCCATCCTGATAGGGAGTGGAAATAGTAGGGAGACGGCAGTAGAACTCATGCAAAGGGTGCTTGGGGATTGTCATGAGAGCTTGGCGGAATTGAGCTGTATGTCACTCGATGCCCTTCAGTCCTATCGTGGGCTTGGTCCTGCAAAAGCAGTGACAATTCTTGCTGCTTGTGAACTGGGACGCCGTAGAACAATGGAGCGTGCCACACAGCAGCGTATGAATAATCCCCAGGCTATAGCTGATTATTTCCGTCCCATGTTGCAAGACAAACATCGTGAGGAATGTCATTTGATGTTTCTTCGCAATAATCTTACATTCATGGGCTCGGTACGTATCAGTGAGGGTGGAATGACAGCTTCGGCAGTTGATATACGGCAGGTACTTCGTGAGGCTCTCCTTCGCCAGTGTACCGCCATTGCTTTCTGTCACAATCATCCCAGTGGCACTTTGCATCCAAGCAAGCAGGATAAGGAACTTACACATCGCCTATTTGTGGCATGCAAGTCGGTGGACATCACCCTTGTTGATCATGTCATAGTATCCACACAGGGTTATTTCAGTTTTTCTGAAGATGGGTCTCTGTGTTGACTTACATTATATATAATATATATGGAAACTCCAGGAAATATGGAACAGGCAGATATACAGGAAAAGGTGGTGGAGATTCTTCGCACCGTATTTGATCCGGAGATTCCCGTCAACATCTATGATTTGGGTCTCATATATCGTATTGAGTTGAACGAGGATGGCAAGGAACTTCAGGTGGATATGACTCTTACGGCTCCCAATTGTCCTGCCGCAGACTTTATCATCGAGGATGTTCACAGCAAGTTGTCAGTTATATCCGGACTGGACAAAGTGGAGGTTAATCTTGTATTTGAACCAGAGTGGAATAAGGATATGATGAGCGAGGAAGCTCGTTTGGAACTGGGATTCATGTAACGACTTTATCTATGAAGAATATTTATTTCATTAGTGATGCCCATTTGGGTAGCCGGGCTTTACAGCATGGTCGCCAGCAGGAGCGACGTCTTGTGCGTTTTCTTGACGATATTAAAGAAAGGGCACAGGCTGTATATATGCTGGGTGATATGTTTGACTTCTGGTTTGAGTATCCTACGGTAGTTCCCAGAGGCTATACGCGCTTTTTGGGTAAGGTAAGTGAGTTGACAGACAATGGGATCGAGGTGCATTTCTTCACTGGAAATCATGATATCTGGTGTACTGATTATCTGGAGCATGAGTGTGGAGTCATTTTGCATCGTGAACCTGTGACGCTGGAGTTGGCAGACAAATTGTTCTATCTTGCTCACGGAGATGGATTGGGGGATCCTGACAGGAAATTCCGCATCCTTCGCGCTATATTCCATAATAAGTTATGCCAGATTCTCTTCCGTTGGGTTCATCCTACGATTGGTATGAATTTTGGATTGGAATGGGCGCGGCGTAGCAGACTCAAGCACGAGCCGTGTCTGCAGAATGAGGCGTATGACCAGGGTTATCAGGGTGAGGAGAACGAGTTCCTGGTCCGTTATGCCAAGGAGTATCTTCGGCAGCATCCTGATGTGAACTATTTCCTATTCGGTCATCGTCATATCGAACTAGACTTGTATCTTACGCGTCAGTGCCGCATGCTCATACTGGGCGACTGGATTACCCAATGTACTTATGCTGTGTTTGACGGTGAGCAACTATATCTGGAGAATTATGTTGAGGGAGATTCTTCCGTACGTTAGCCTGCATGATATATGTCGCACTTAGAAAACAAATTAAATATAAATAAACAAGAAAAGAACAAAAACGGCATGAAAAAGAGACTACAGTTGGTGCCCTGTCTCCTGGGTGGAGCATTCTGCTTTTGTATAATCCTGGCTGCTTGTCAGCCTGGTCACGATTCCAGTACCAAGGAGGAACCCATGTTGGCTGATGATCCGTTGTCAGCACACATTTATACTTTGAGTAATGGGTTGAAGGTTTATCTTACGGTTAATCCTGACGAACCACGCATTCAGACTTATGTGGCAGTTCGTACAGGTTCGAGGAATGATCCCGCCGAGAGCACTGGCCTTGCCCACTATTTGGAACATTTGATGTTCAAAGGTACCACCCTCTTTGGCACAAAGGATTATAAGCAGGAAAAGCCTTTGCTTGACAGTATTGAGGCCCAGTATGAGATTTATGGTAAAACGACAGATGAAGCACAGCGTCGTGCTATTTATGCGCGCATAGATAGCTTCAGTTATGAGGCCAGTAAATTTGCTATTGCCAACGAGTATGACAAGATGATGGCAGGAATCGGATCTACTGGTTCCAATGCTTATACGAGTACGGATGTCACTTGTTATCAGGAGAATATTCCTTGTCATGCCCTGGAACCTTGGGCAAAGGTGCAGTCAGAACGTTTCCGCAATATGGTCATCCGTGGATTTCATACGGAACTGGAAGCAGTATACGAGGAGTTCAATATGAGCCTTACGAATGATTTTGAGAAGATGAACAATGCACTTTATGCAATTCTCTTCCCACATCATCCTTATGGTACCCAGACCACTATTGGTACTCAGCAACATCTTAAGAATCCATCGTTGCGCAACGTCATGCGGTATTATCATGAATGGTATGTACCCAACAATGTGGCTATCTGTATGAGTGGAGACCTTGATCCAGACGAGACCGTGCGCATTATTGAGAAATATTTTGGTGACTGGCAAGCATCCGACAGTTTGCCTGAGCGCACATTCCCCCAGGAAAAACCCCTCGAGGCTCCTGTTTGCGTGGATGTTGTTGGCATGGAGACTCCTATGGTGGCGCTTGGTTGGAGACTTCCAGCCAAAGCTGACCCTCAATATGGTATCATTGCGGTTGCCAAACAGATACTCTCCAATGGGAAGTGTGGTCTTTTTGACCAAAACCTTAATAATGCCCAATTGGTTATGCAGGCAGAGACTTTCGTTGATGGCATGACGGACCAGAGTGCATTCTGGGCTATCGGGTGTCCTAAGGAGGGGCAAACTCTTGAGGAAGTACGTGATTTGATGCTTGAGCAGGTGCGCCAACTTGCAAATGGCGATTGGGATGAGGCCTTGCTGAAGGCTATTTTGAACAATATGAAACGCCGTCAACTGGAGGATATGCAGAGCAATGAGATGCGGGCGAGCCGTTTCGTAGATGCTTTTGTCTCCGGACAGTCTTGGAGCGATGCGGTGGGTGAGATGCAACGCCTTGATACTTTGACCAAGAAGACAGTGGTGGATTGTGCCCGCCGCCTACTTGCTGAGGGCTACGGATGCGTTTATAAGCGACAAGGTGCCGATACGTCGGCACGAAAGATTGATAAGCCGAAAATATCACCCATAGAGACCAACCGTGACCAGACCAGCGGGTTTGTGGATTCTGTTTTCAGGATGCCTATGGCTGAGGTGACTCCTGTCTTTGTGGATTTCAACCGTGAGATTCAGAGAGGTAAACTGACAGGTGGCAATGAACTCATCTCGCATAGGGATATTTCCAGTCGTCTCTTTAGTTTGACTTTTGTCATCGAACGTGGTACGAAGGAGGATCCTGCATTGGCTGTAGCCGAACAGTATATGCCTTATCTTGGTACTGATTCTCTGAGTGCCGCCGAACTTCAGTCACGCCTTTATGCCCTTGCTTGTGATGTTTCACTCAGCATGGGGGATGGCCGTACCCGTTTGTCCATATCTGGTCTGGCTGAGAATATGGAAGAGGCCTTGCGATTGGCCGAGGACTGGATAGCTACGGCGCGGCCTGATAGTAATGTGTATGCACAGGTGGTGAACGATATTCTCAAGCAACGTTCTGATAGCAAGGTCAATCAGAGGTCCTGTTTCCGGGCTCTTTCTCTCTATGGTATCTATGGCCCGCACAATGTTCTTACTGATGCCTTGGCTGCAGAGCAGATGAGACAACTTGGCGCCGAGGGTGTGCTTGATCATCTCCGCTCTTTGAGTGGCTATGCTCAACACGTACTTTATTATGGTCCGCTTGATACTAATCAGTTATGCCGAATCATCAATCATCTCCATCCCATGTCACAGAATCCTGTTGCTGCTCATGATAGTCAGTTCTATACTCCTCTCAAGGTGGATCAAAATCAGGTTATCATGGCACCTTATCAGGCTAAGAACACCCACATGATGGGTTATTCCTGTCGTGATGAAGCGTTTGATATGGAGGTGTTTCCTTATGTGGGTATCTTCAATGAGTATTTTGGCGGTGGCATGAATAGTATTGTCTTTCAGGAGTTGCGCGAGTCAAGAGGTCTTGCTTACAGTGCAGGTGCTAATTTCTCTCAAGCGTCCAATACTTCTGACAGGGAGAGTTTTTACACCCGTATCATTACGCAGAATGATAAGCTCAAGGATTGTCTGGAGGTTTTTGACCAGATAGTGGAACAGTTGCCAAGTAGCGAGAGTGCTTTTTCGTTGGCTCGAGACGCTGTGCTCAAACGTCTTTCCACAGAGCGTACTTTGCGTGAGGATATCCTCGAGTACTATCTCCGCTGTCGCGACAGAGGCCTTTCGGAGGATCCCAATAGAAAAGTTTATGAGCGGGTGAAGTCTATGAGTTTGGATGACCTGTTGGCGTTTCATAAACGTGAGATAGCTCATCGCAAGTATAGGCTCTTGCTTCTGGGAGAAGAGGCCGATTGGGATATGGATGTCTTGCAACAGCATGGAACATTGCAACGTGTGACTTTGGAGGATATCTTTGGATACTGATTTTTTGAATAATAAATAGACAAGAGGTTTCCTCCTGACGCGTTGGGTGTTGGGTGGAAACCTCTTTGCAATAGATATAGATATGAATACCGCAAGAAAAATAGGTCAGCTCCTGGTTGCACTTTTCATGGCTGTGGGAGCATTTGGACAGAATTCGTCCGTTTTCGTGTCAGATACCACACAGAGTACTCCCTGTTTCCTTCAATTTGCCAACAGCCATCTTGTCATGGCGGCTGTGGGAGTAGGGAAGAATCTTCAGACACATAAACTGAAGATTGCGGACAGGAGTCAGCAATGGTATCTGATTGGTACTGAGGAGTGCTTCCAGATGCTCAATGCTCAGGGATTATATGTGGCTTATGCTGGTTCGATGTTTCAGGCATCGAACACTCCGGATTCCAAGGGCTTTATGCTGGTACGTACTGCAAACGGACGTTATGCAGATGCCTGTGAGATACGCTGGTTGGGTGCAAAGTCAGAACATGACCGTCTCAATCAATGCGGCGGGACAGGTGTGGGCGTTACGTTGGCTTTGTGGTCGGCAGGAGACGTCAACAATGCCTGCCAATTGGTTCCCATCAATGAGGTGGAGGCTCCCGAGTATTTGGTCTTAGGTAGGAGAGAGTTCCATCCAGAGCATCCGCTTACTTTATGGTATCAACAACCTGCTACATCGTCCCAGGTTGAAGATGCATGGATGGAGTATGCCCTGCCTATTGGAAATGGTCAGTTCGGTGCATGCTTGATGGGAGGTGTGAAGCAGGATGAAATACAGTTTAATGAGAAGACCCTTTGGGAGGGTACGGCTCATGATATGGGTAGTACCAGTCAGTATGGTTCTTATAAGAATTTTGGTTCCGTACTCGTGAGAGACCTTTCGGACATGTTCGGAACAGAGACAGGGAGTGAGGTGCGGGATTATGTGCGTTATTTGGACATTCAGACTGGTGTGGGAGGAGTCTGTTTCTCTTCCACAGACTCTGCTACCCAATTTGACCGACGCTACTTTGCCTCTCATCCTGACAGTGTAGTGGTAGCATGCTATCGCGCGACGGGTGTTTCGGCTCTTGACCTTCTATTCTCATTAAAGCCTGGTGCTGATATAGGCGTAGATCATGTCACCTATACTCCTGACGGCTATGCTTTTTTCTCGGGTAAGCTCAGGACGGTCAGTCACAACGCATGTCTGCGTGTTATTCCTCGGGGATCTGAGGCACGCATTGAGCGGATGGAGCAAGGTCTTCGTGTATATGGAACACAAGAAATTCTCGTCGTATTGGGAGGGGGAACCGATTATGACGCCTATTCACCTTCGCTTGTCTCTGGTACCAATCATTTGTCCGGACTTATACGTAATCGTGTCAATCAGGCGGCTTCACGAGGATGGCAGGAACTGATGGAACGCCATCTTGAGGATTTTACCGATCTTCAGGGGCGGGTGGATTTCCAGATTGAGGGAGCTGCTACAAACTTGCCTACTGATAGTCTGGTCAATCTCTACAATAATCCACAATATAATGTGACAGGACGCGAACCTGATGTACTCTTCCTGGAACAATTATATTTCGCATATGGACGATACTTGATGATAGGTTCTAGTCGTGGAGTGGATCTTCCCAGTAATCTGCAGGGTATCTGGAACAATCGTAGCTTTGCCGCCTGGAATTCAGATATCCATTCCAATATCAATGTTCAGATGAACTATTGGCCGGCAGAACCAACCAATCTGAGCGAACTTCACATGCCCTTTATCAACTATGTCATCAATATGGCAGGGCGAGACAATTGGAAACGTGCAGCTACAGAGTATGGAGGTGTGAAGAATGGATGGACTTGCTTTACTGAAAACAATATTTTTGGAGGAATGAGTCTTTGGGGCAATAATTATTTTGTGGCCAACGCTTGGTATTGTAGCCACATTTGGCAACACTACCGCTACACCCTTGACGAGGATTTCCTCCTGCGTGCTTTTCCCACATTGTGGAGCTGTGCACAATTTTGGATGGAGAGAATGATTGAGGATCGTGGATGCCCCTCAATGGATATCTTGCCAGATGGCACCTTTGTGGCTCCTGATGAGTTTAGTGCCGAGCAAGGTGATCATCCCAAGGAGGATGGCACGGCTCATGCCCAGCAACTCATTTATTCCTTGCTATCCTGTGTACGCCAGAGTGTGGATATCCTATCGGCAGCGCGCGTGGGAATTACTCAGAAGGACTTGTTCCAGCTTGATCACTATCTGCAAAGTATTGATCGTGGTCTTCATACTGAATTGTATACTGCAAATGAGGCGGCGCATGCGGAGTGGACAAATCCCCGCTTTGGCGTGAACAAGGGTGATACACTGTTGAGAGAGTGGAAGTATGCTACATATGATGTGAGTCGGGATCCCTCGCATCGTCATCTGAGTCACCTCATGGCACTCTATCCGCTGTCCCAGATAGGACCGCGTAGCCCCTATTTTCATGCAGCAGTCAATTCCCTGCGTTTGCGAGGTGACAAGGCAACAGGCTGGAGCATGGGATGGAAAGTATGTCTGTGGGCACGCGCACTGGAAGGAAATCATGCACATGCCATCATCCATAATGCACTGAAACATTCCACGGGATATGATGTGGCCTGGCAGAAGGGAGGTGTGTATTACAATCTGTTTGATTCTCATGCACCTTTCCAGATAGATGGCAACTTTGGTACATGTGCTGGTATTGCCGAGATGCTCTTGCAGAGTCATACCGACACCTTGCAATTGTTGCCTGCTCTGCCTGATCAATGGCCTTCAGGGCATATCTTGGGCTTGCGTGCCGTGAATAATTTTCAGGTGGATCAATATTGGCAGGATGGTCATCTGCAGTTTGCAGTTATACGTAGTTATTCGGGAAAAGAATGTCCTGTCACTTATCCCGGTATAGATCAGTACCATGTGTATGGTCCCGACGGGAAGGAAATGAAAGGTGTCGTAGTTGGCCATGATATGTTGCTCATCCCCACAGAGCAAGGATGTACCTACACCATTCGGAAGTAGTGGCGTGGGATGTGTATCAGTAAATTCTTGAGAAATCAAAATAAATGGTTAACTTTGCATCTCAATATTAGTATAATTTATAAAGTATGGCATTAGACACAACCAACAGGTACATCAGTGTATCTTATAAACTTTATTCACAGGTTCGGGATTCAGAACCCGAACTGGTTGAGGAGGCTACAAGCGAAGCTCCTTTTGAGTTCATATCTGGCCTCGGAATGACGCTTGATGACTTTGAGAAGGAGATATCCCCATTGGAGCAAAATGCACCTTTTGATTTTACACTCTCTGTTGAACAGGCTTACGGAGAATATGATCCTCAGGGTAGACAGGAGGTTCCTCGTAGTATGTTTGAAATTGACGGTAAACTGGATTCTCGTTACATTTATGAGGGAGCAGTTGTTCCTTTGCAGGATGGCGATGGCCATCGTTTCAATGGGCTCATTGCGCTTATTCAGGATGATATGGTGACCGTTGATCTCAATCACCCTTTGGCAGGAAAGACACTTCGTTTCGTGGGTAAGGTTGAGCAAACCCGTCTCGCTACCGACGAGGAGGTGAAGCATACTTTGATGGCTCTCTCTGGCGAAAGCGGCTGTGGAGGCTGTGGCAATTGCGGTGATGGTGGATGCGGCTCTGGCTGTAGTGGCTGTCAGTAATTGTGCATGGTAGATAACTCATGCTCTCCATTCCCACACAGGTAGGATGGCGAGGTGCATTTATATTATCAGGAGATACAAGGGGTGAGAGAATAAAAATGAATACATTTGGTAATATTTTCAAACTTACGACATTTGGCGAGAGTCATGGTGAGGCTATTGGAGGCGTGATTGATGGAGTACCTGCGGGGATCCCTGTTGATGTCGGTTTTATCCAGAGCGAATTGGATCGTCGACGTCCCGGGCAGAGCGCACTGACCACTGCACGTAAGGAGAGTGACAGGGTGGAACTCCTCAGCGGAGTTTTCGAAGGTTGTACCACAGGATGTCCAATAGGCTTCATGGTACGTAACGATAACCAGCGTAGCCAGGATTATGAGGACATGCGCACCCTCTTCCGCCCCAGTCATGCTGACTTTACCTACACGCAGAAGTATGGCTTCCGTGATCACCGCGGTGGAGGACGCAGTTCAGCACGCGAGACTATTAGCCGTGTCGTGGGAGGAGCTTTTGCCCGCATGATGCTTCGCCCGTTGGGAGTTACCATTCAGGCATATACTCAACAAGTAGGCAATATCATCCTCCCTGGATCATATGCCGACTATGATCTCTCTCTTGTTCATACTAATGACGTTTGCTGCCCTGATGCCATTGTGGCAGAACGTATGGCTGACCTCATTCGTCAGGTAAAAGCTGATGGTGATACCATAGGCGGAGTCATCGCCTGTGTTATCCAGGGTTGCCCAGTGGGATGGGGTGAACCAGCTTTCGGCAAGTTGCACGCTCTCTTGGGGACTGCTATGCTGAGCATCAATGCGGCCAAGGGATTTGAATATGGTAAGGGCTTCGCTGGAGTGGCACAGCGAGGAAGTGAACAGAATGATTCCTTCGTGCCTGATGGAAGAGGTGGAATCACTACAAGTACGAACAACAGTGGAGGTATCCAAGGTGGTATCACAAATGGCCAGGATATCTATTTCCGCGTGGCTTTCAAACCAGTAGCAACCATACTCAAGCCACAGTCAACAGTCACAAAGGATGGGCAACCGGGAACTCTTACTGCTCGTGGGCGTCATGATCCTTGTGTCTTGCCACGCGCAGTCCCCATAGTCGAGGCTATGGCGGCTATGGTGTTGGCTGACTGTTATCTGATGAATAGGTCTGCCCAGATAGGTAAGTGATCGGAAATCCCACCCTGATAGAATGTTCCACGATAGGTGCGGCATGGTGTACCATCCCTGTTTAGAAGGAAAGGGAATCGACCTACAGTAATCTGTTTGCTACAGTAAAGTCGTAGAGATTTGCTGACGAGTATATGATCAATATAGTCCCAAAGCCCTTGATAACAATAGGTGCCTTGGGGCTTTCTTTTTTCCTTGCGTCCTGTGGGCGTGAGGAAGGTAAGTCTTTGTCCGATGATGTCAAATACAGGGTCGGTGGCAGTTGCATTGAAATCTCCCATGACAAGTATTTTTCTTTCGCCTATAGAATCAAGCCGGTGGCATAAAGTCTCGGCAGCGAGTTTACGGTGGATTCCTGATATACGTGTGTTTCCTGCTCGGCTGGGGAAGTGTACGCAGAGGACATGTAATGTGTCGCCACTGTTTAATATACCCCAGCAGTGTAGCAGGTCTCGTGTAGGACGTATCCCATGTTCTTTTGAAGGAACTTGTATGTGCTCACTTCCCAACGGATGGAATAGATGGGGTTGGTATAGTAAGGCGCAATCTATTCCACGTAGGTCGGATCCCTCATGATGTATATAGGCATATCCCGCTATTCTTAGTGGGCTGCGCAGGGTGAGGTCGTGCAGTACGGAGTCATTCTCAATTTCGCCTAATCCCACCAGCATGGGCCATTCTTCGTCTTGAGAGATTGCAGCCAGGGTCCGTGCTACATTATCTATTTTGTGCCAGTAACGACTGGGAGTCCATTGGTAAATCCCTTGGGGTAAGAAGTCCTGGTCCTGCTTGAGGGTGTCGTGACGGCAGTCAAAAAGATTTTCTACGTTCCACCACACCACTCTCTGTCCCATTACGTAGCCTGTAAACAGAAGGAGGAGAATGAAAAAGGATGTGGAGCGTAACTTCATGTTGTTAATTTTTTTATGGTCCACTTTTTGTGACGGGAGATAATGAGTCATTCTTGCTCTCATTGCAGTATGAGTGTGGGTATGTATTTCTTTATCTCTTTACCTAGCTCTTCTGAATGTCCGTGTACAGCTTGATTGAGCAGAGCGTGGAATCGTGCTCCATGATTCATCTCTTGCAGATGGGTGAGTTCATGGTGCATGATGTAATCACGCAAATGAGTCGGTAGGAGCATGAGATAGAGACTCAGGTTGATGTTACCTGAGGCAGTGCAACTGCCCCATCGGCCTTTTGTCTTGTGGATGGATATTTTTTGTGGGTGTAGTCCACGTAATAGTGCCAATTCTTCAAGACGTGGAATCAAGGTCTGTTTGGCCCGTCTTCTTAAACATTCCTCCACCACGTGTGTGAGCCATTGTTGTAGTGCAGGTTTTTGCCAATCCAGGTCATCAGGATAGAAAAACGTCATGCCCTGGGCATCTTCTTTTATCTTCGGTTTCCCTTCACAGATCCGTTGACAAAGGAAATTGAAGCCATCTACCTTGATGCTGCTGTGTGGTGTAAAGGTAGTGGAACCTGCATTGATTTTGTTCCTAAATACCAGTTTCCGGAGTTTCTCTCTCATCTCTTCTATCACATTCGCCACTTCCTGAATGGTGACATATGGAGGTACAGTACAGGTGAGTTGACTATCATGATATCTGAAAGTCATCCGTCGGGCATGTGTATGCTTGCGGATAATTATCTGTCCCAGCTCACTATCTTCCAGGATTCTCCTTTGGCCCTCTCTCATCGTAGTACTGTATGATGAGTTTCTCTAATCTTTCTGCTCTTGTCTCTGTCGTACTGCTTCATATAGCAGTATAGCAGCGCTGACCGATACGTTCAGACTATCAAGTTGTCCTAACATGGGGATACGGATATGGGCATCGGCTGCCTGTCGCCAAACATCAGTGAGGCCTGTGGACTCTGATCCCATGACGATAGCAGTGCTTCCTGTCATGGGAGTATTGTAATATAGGATGGAGTCCTGTAACTGAGCTGTGAGAATCTGTATGTTGCGTTTTTTGAGGAAAGCTATGCATTCCTGTGAACTGCATGCCACGCATGGAACTGTGAAGATGGCACCGATGGATGAACGTATGAGATTGGGGTTGTAGAGGTCGGTGAGTGGGTCACATACGATGACGGCATCAGCTTGAGCTGCATCGGCACTACGAAGCACAGCACCCAGGTTGCCAGGTTTCTCAACGCTTTCAAGCACGACAATGAGTGGGTTGGGTGGCAGACGCAAATCCATGAGTTGCATGACACGGCTCTCTACAATTGCTATCACACCCTCCGTACTTCCCCGGTATGCAATATGTTCGTACACTTCAGCACTAACGGGGATGATGGAGGTTTCCTTGGGCAAAGGTGGAAGATTGATACCAGAAAGTCCATGGTGCGTAAAGATGCATTCCACTCGGAACCCTGCCTGTATGCAATGCATCAGTTCTCGGTATCCCTCAACAACAAAGCGGTTCTCTGCCTTACGTACTTGTGACTTCTGCTGTAGGGAGACTAGTCTCTTCACTCGGGGATTCCGATGGCTGGCGATAATCTCCACTTTTTCTTTTCCCATAATGATTATTGTGTGATAATCTTGCGTGTGATAGCGCTCTTGCCATCGCTGACATGAAGCAGGTAGGTTCCTGGGGCAGGCATTCGAAGGCTGACTTGTGTGCCAGTTTGACTGACAATGTGTTCCCCTTGGGTAGTGTACAGATTGCAGAAGAGCATTCTGCTGCCGGTAACACATATGTCTCGTCCTGTAATATTGACTTGAGCGTCAGTGTCTGGCGTGGGTAGCAGGCCAGAAGGAATGGTGGTACCCAGATACTCGGCATGCATGGTCTCCTCAAACACATTGATGGTAATATAGTAATATCCGTCTTTGCTGATGGTCCATTTCGTATCGTCAGGTCCGCAGTACCAGAATTGTGTGGCACTTGTTAAAGCCTGGTCGGCACAGAATGGGTGGAGAACCTTGGGGGTCCAGCCATATTGGCCATTGATCTTAAGACGATTGGATTCTACATTGGAGGTGTATACTTTTAACTCACCTGTCCAGCTCCACACATTGGGATCATAGGGAGAACGTGTCATGGCTTTGCCCGCACTCACTTGCCATTGTCCGGCTGACGAACCACTGCCTTGGTTGTCTTCTACGCATCCCCCCACAATCCACGCTTCATACCATTGTGTGAAGAGTTCACCTGTAAGTTTATGTTCAGAGGGAAGTACTGTAAAGCGGTAGTTGTCGGCTTCAAAAAGTACGGTCCATGCTGCTTCTGTGCTGTCGCGGGTAGATAGGTATAGTATTCCGTTGTTGACAATGTTGGCATCCACCTGTCGGGGGCCATAGTAATAGGTTCCATCGCGCCTGGTGTCGGTGGTCTGCACATAGAGTTTTCCTGGCAACAGCTTTCCGTGGTACTTGAATGAATATTTGCCGGTGACGTCTGTATCAAAACGTGTCAGAGGTTGTGTTCCTCCTGGTACTGCACTGCCGGAAATCCATAACCGGCTCTGTGATAGTGCTATGGCAGGCGTAATGAGTCCTGAGAGTAATGCCAGAAATAATGCTCTGCCCATTGGGGAGTGCTGATGTTCGTGATGTTGCATGAGGTATGTGATAATGCGTGTCATTTCCTAATGATTTTTCGTGTTGTGGTTTTCCCGTCTGCAATGGCCCGGCATATATAGGTGCCTGCCGGTAGCGTGGCGAGAGATAGATGCATGCTATAGGCTTCCCTTATTTCTTGGCTGGCTACGCAGGCTCCGTCGATGGTAGTAATGGTCATACGTATGTTCGTGGCCTTTTGGAGTGCAGTGACATGCACGGCTTCGTGTTCGCTGTCATAGTTGATTTGGACATTGTCATTTTGCTCTGTCTGTTCCTCTTCTGTTTGAGAGAGAGGAATCCGCAGGGTGAGTGCATTCTGCAGATCTTCTGTGGTGATTGATACCTTGAGTAACTGGCTGGAGGAATTGTAGGTAATGAGTGATTCATCCACAGAATTTCCGTTGAGTGTAATGCCCTGCAGGTCGCAGTTGGTTGGCATCGCAGGCATTTCTATGTCCCATGTACGTTTAGTGGGTATCCCTTCAAAGGTGCCTTGTCGGCCGTGGATGGTGAGTGTTATCTCCTCACTTGTGCGTTTTTGGGTGAAGGTAGTGCGTGCCCAGGCACCACTGGTATAGGCGTTGTCGGCTCCGTCATCTTCATAGAGACTTCCCGAACCATCAGTTCCTGGTACCACATAAAGGGTGATGGTGGCAGGATTCGTTACCACTGTTCTCTGCAAAGGATAGAAAGGAATGATGGCACCGGCCTTGTAATATACAGGGAATTGGTCAAGGGTAAAGTTGGCACGGAAGGTGCGGTCTCCTTGGGTAAGGCTGTTCTGTGTCACATCCCACCAAAGTCCCTTGGGAAGCCATATGGTGCGTGTGCTGATTCCATCCTGTGCCGGCTCGTAGATGGGAGCAACCAGAATGTCGGGGCCAAACAAGAACTCGTCTTCAAACTGGTAGGCTTTGCTCTCTTCCGGCCATTCGTAATATAAAGGACGGTTCATGCCTATGCCAGTGTCATACGTCTCTCGGGCGGCTGTATAGAGGTATGGGAAAAGTCGGTAGCGCAAACGTACGGCCTCGCGAAGCTGAAGGAAATTGGGATATTTCCATATCCTTCGCTCTATGTAACTGTCCTTGAGAGCATGGGTGCGGAAAATGGGGGTGTAGACACCGAATTGTAGCCAACGCAGATAAAGTTCCTGATCGTTGCATCCACCTTGATGTCCACCAATGTCATGTCCCCAGTAGGTGTAACACACATTGCTGGCATTGCTGGTGAAATAGGCCAGATACCCCAATGTGGTCCATTTTGAAAATGTGTCTCCGGAGAATCCGATGGGATAGCGATGGCTACCCAGTCCGCCCCAACGATGATAGATGACGGGACGTAGTTCTGGGCGGTTGATGCGCATATCCTCGAAGAAGGTATGGTTGCACCAAAAGGTCTCCCCCAGTGTCATATCGTTCACCAGCAGATGTTGTTGCCAGTCAAGCCACCAGAAATCAATACCCATCTGCTCGTATTTCCTTAGGAAACATTTGAAGAGGGCCTTGTAATAGTCGTAGTCTTCTATAGCCCATGGGAGTGTGGATGTGTAGTCGTCAGGGTAGCCCAAATCCTTCTTCATCTCATCATAGTAGTCTTCATAGGACGAGACTCCATCGGCGGGATGTAGGTTGAGTGCCGTGCGTATCCTGTGCAGGTGCATGTGTTTGATGAGTTCAGCCGGGTCGGGAATGAGATTCTTGTTCCAACTCCATCCTGTCCATCCTTCCTTGTGCCAGTCCATGTCCATGATGAGTACATCCATAGGCACTGCATATTTTTCCACATCGCTGATGATTTGTTTGAAGTCCTCGGTGGAGTACGCGGCATAACGACTGTACCAATAGCCGAAAATGTATTTGGGCGGCATAGGGATGCGTCCTCCCACCTTGATGTAGTCGGCCAGACATTGTTTGTAATTATGGCCATATCCCAGGAAATACCAATCGGTTGCATCGGGATCAACGGGATTCTCCCACCACATGAACCCCTCCTCGTTGGGTGCAAGTGCATAGGAGGTACTACCATCCTCTCTGGTAGTTTTGGGGCTTTCATCTATAATGGCCCATCCAGCTCTTGAAATGAGCCCTTTCTCCAGCTTATCCCTCATGTTGTCTCCCCATGCGGTGTCAAGGGTTCGGTGCGTCCCCATGAGGTTAAGTGCATCGTCCTTTCCTGGATACCATTGGCAGGTGAACCCATTCATACGGAAGGTGATGAGCAGGTTGGTGGGCGTCTTGTCCTTGTCACGTGGCACCGAGCCCAGTTTGTAGCGCAGGTCAAGGCTGTCAGTGTGGATATAGAGGTAGGTGTCATCGTACTCGGTAATGAAGTGAGGTACAGGTAGTCTGCGATTGACGATGGCAAAAGTGGCACGGTCTTCAAATTGCCCGGTTGCACTATATTGGATGCGTATCATGCGGTCTGTGAGGACCGTGAAACGTACATTGCCTTCTGTGACCACAGCTTCAGGATAGGGTAGAGGATTCATCTCCTCGGCATATCCTTTGATAGGGAGAGCGCATAGACTCAGCAAGGTGAATGCCAGGTGGAAAAGGATTCTAGATAAATGGTTCATGTGTTGGATATGTTTATGTGTTTGTTTTTATTCTATTCTTCATCTACAAAATTACTTCTTTTTGTTTATAGTCATTGGCAAATTGTCATTTTTTTGAGTGTCTTTTGTATGTCTTTTATGCAAATGGTCGGTCTTAAAACTTGCTGACCGAACTCATCGTATCGGGATGGCATTTATAGAATGAGGAAGGTAACAGTATTCTAATCTGTTTGCAATGCCATTGATATATCGTTTCTGTACTTTTGCAGCATAAAGAATGTTGATCATATGTATATGGCTATTGGGAAAAAGAGATGTGTACAAGGCATCTGTAGATGGTACAGAATTGTCCTGTCGACCATTCTCGTCATAGTCTTGTCTGTAGGTGTAGCCAGAGGGCAGGCACCTCAGATCCATGGTGTACTTAGAGGGAAGTTTGAATATCAGCCCGATCTTGACAAGGGGCGTTTTGAAGTGCGTAATGCACGTCTTTCAGCAAGTGGAAAATTTCTTAGGATATCCGAATACAAGTTGGAGGTGGATTTTTGCGATGAAAGTTCTATCAAGATGAAGGACGCGTGGGTCAGGCTGATACCGTACAAGACACTTCGCCTTGCCATGGGTCAGCAACGTATGCCCTTTTCTATAGATGCCCATCGTAATCCCTCTGTGAGGTATTTTGCCAATCGCAGTTTCATAGCCAAGCAGGTGGGAGACATGCGCGATGTGGGTTTTCAGGCAGGTTATGATATCATCGGTGATGATGAGAGAAAGGTGGTGTCATTGGATGCTGGTATTTTCAATGGTAGCAATCTTGACAATCAGAAAACGGCATGGTTTTCGGCTCCTGCGTATTCTGCCCGTATGCAGTATTTCCCTACGGAGCATTGGGCCATAATACCCAGCGTGCAGCATCAGCAGATAGCGGAGCGAAAAGCATCCTATACCAGCTTCGATATAGGTGGTTTTTATGAGGATGTCAATTGGCATGTGGAGGCCGAGTACCTTCATAAGAGTTATGACAATAGGGCTTTCTCCAACTGTAGTTCTGTGGATGTCATGATGATATACAAGCATAGGTTGAAGAGAGAGAAGAGCCTGGTGGAGAGTCTATCTTATTTGGGACGTTATGATTGGATGCAGGACCATAGTTCAGGGCAGATGGGCTTCATCCAGGATACCGATGGCAGATCCATAGGTAAGTTGATGTTGACTGATGCGGAGCGACATCGTATGACCATTGGCACAACGTTGCATCTACGTAATCCTTATTTTCCCACAGACTTAAGGCTTAATTACGAAAAATATTGGTATCCCAATGGGGGAGCCAAAGAGAGTGAATTGGACAAAGTGGTATGTGAACTGATGATCAGGTTTTGATTACATGGAGAGTCCAGAAAGGCCGTTGGCTCCTGTTTCTCTCAATGGCAAAACCCTGGGGAATGATCAGACCGGAAAATCGCCAAAGAGAGGCTCTGTAGAAATTTCATGTGGATACAATAAGTATGTCCGACGACTCTGGGCTCTTGTATGGAGAGGCAGATGATTCAGAAAGGATTTCTCATGGAACGGCCTTTGTGGAACAACCCCACTAAGGTTGAGAAATCCCATACTTGCCCGGTGCAGGTCCGCCTCGCTCTCAGACCCCCTAAAAACGGTTTTTTTTCCCGCAAACGTTTGCGGGAGCGGTTGCAAACGTTTACGTCTAAACCCTACCAATCATCCGTCTACCAGCCTCTTTCCTCTGGAGGGTGGTACCCCAGGGGATATCTTCCTTATTCCTCATGAAATTTCCGCTGAGCCCAAAGAGAACTTCCCTCGCCCTTGTCTTAACCTAAATCCGATATGGTTGAATTACGAAAAAAGAATCCTGCAAATCATGATTTGTAGGATTCCGCTATGCGGAGAGACAGGGATTCGAACCCTGGATACAGTCACCCGTATGCCGCATTTCGAGTGCGGTCCATTCGACCACTCTGGCATCTCTCCTTTTCGCTTCCTTATTGCCACAATGTTGTGACAATGGAGGATGCATTCTGACGTGCAAAGTTACATCATCCTTTTCATTCCGACAAATATTGCCGGGGAAAAGGTCTCGTGATTGCAGACATTGGTTATACTGATTGGTTATATGAGCATATGTCTGTTTGCTCTTAGTTTAAGGTATGGACAATAATGTATGGGAAAAAAGCAGTGGTCATGCTTGGGGACGTTTTCCCGTCGACATGACCACTGCTATTATGCGTTGTCAATAATGACCAGACTAACTCAGTCCATTATCTTGATGCGTACGTTACGGTACCATACGTCATCACCGTGATCTTGCAAGGCGAAGTAACCACCATTCTTGCCTTCCTCGATCATCATGCCATAGGCATAGGGGAATTCTCCTCCCTTGCAGAACTTACTGTTATCCAACATCTCCTTCCATTTGGGAGTCCAAAGGTGGTATTCCAGTACCTTCTCGTCATTCTGATAATGTATGACAGTACCCTTGAAGACAACAATCTTTGCCTTGTTCCATTCTCCGAAGGGATTGGCATTCTGGGGATTGGCTGGAACCATGTCATAGAGGGACGCTGACTGGCGGTTTCCGTCAATGCCTAACTGTGCATCCACATGGTTGGCATTGTCAAGCACCTGATACTCAGAACAGCTCTGCCAGATGGGGAGATAGTTGCCATCAGCATCCTTAGCTTCCTGTGCAAGGTAGAAGATGCCAGAGTTACCACCCTTGCTAACCTTGTATTCCAGTTCGAGGGTGAAGTTGGTGAATTTGTGAGCGAACAATAGATCGCCGCCGCCTTCAGCCTGAGCCTCACCTGTGCCGCTACCTTTCAAATGGATGCACTCACCATCGTTCTCCCAACTTTGAGGAACCGCGTCCTGGCCGTAGCCACGCCACCCGTCCAGACTTGTTCCATCAAAGAGAATGTAGTAACCATCGGCATCTTGCTTCAGTTTGGATAGGTCATACTGCTCGTTTTCTACGATCTCTGCAACAGCTTCTTCTGTGGTAGCCTCAGCAGTCTTGTTTTCACAGTTTGCACATGCTGCACAGTTACAATTGCATTTCTTCTCACCGCAACATGCAGTCAACAGTGCTACACATGCGGCAAACAACATTGTTTTTTTCATCTTGTGTTGCTTTTGGTTTATAAAAATGTTTGTATAGTTCTCTTCCTATTTCAATTCTCTACAAAGTTACACCTTTTTCTCTTATGTTTCGTGCTCTTTTTCTTACTTTTCCTCCTCAAAGATTATTACGTTGCCAGGAGTGAGTATGTGCAGGGTGCCATAAAGTGAGGCAGGTTGCCTGGTTCCGTCGGGCATAACGAGTTTCATGTGCTGGTCTGTTATGATTTCAACTTGTAGGGAGGTGGTGACAGATGTGTTCTGTATCACCACGTAGTTGGTGCCGTTGTTTGTCAGACATGAGACAAGTGCTCCTTGTCCATGGGTATCCAGATGCAGGATGTGTTGTGGCAGAGTGGTCAGATGTTGGGTACCTATGGGGATGTCATTACCTGTATGGTACACCGATGTAACTCGTGCTCCCGCGAACACATCAGCCCGTGCTTGTATTTCCTGGTTGATTTGTTTGACAATCTCATACACTGGGCTGCGTCGTCCGTCCTGCATGACAGGGGCCTGATGGAAATTCCAGGTCTCGGTGCCTGGGTTCCAATATGTGAAGTATTGTAGGCATTGGGCACCATAGGCCAAATCGGCATATAGCTGCAGACGCAGATGATCGGCTGTAGGAATGGGATATGATCCATGTGCTGTGGCCAGGGCAAATGCCCAAAAGGGTTTGTTCCTCAGTTTTGCCTCTTTGAATACGATCTCCAGGTTGTTCCAAAAATGTCCGTTGAGGAACACACTATCACCAATTTGGTTGATGGGGTAATGGTCATAGGAGATTTGTGGAAGGTTGACCAATGAGTCAAAGAGTTGTACATGTGACTTGTAATCATCGCCGGAGGCGAAAGCGTGTACTGGCAACAGGTTGAGATAGCAGGGATGTTCCTTGTCCACGCTTTCGATACGTCGTGCCCATTCTGCCAGTGCTGGCATATCCTGATTTCCCGGCTCGTCACGCAAAAAATAGGCTCCCAGACCAGGATGCTTTCTGACTTTGCTCACCGTGGTTTCTGGCTCACTCTCCAACTCGGGGCACATGAATACACTCTTGAGTCCGGTCTGCGCACACAAATCAAGAGCTTTGACGGCATCCTCGTAACTGTAGATATGTGAGAACGAGAGGGTGAATCCTGCATCACGCAGTTCTTGGTAACGCTCCACGGTGGCAAACTCACCTGCAGGAATACTGTACCATGCCAGGATAGGAATTTGTGGTTTCTGTTCCTTGTGCCTTTTGGCTGTCATTGGCATGGCTGTCATGGCTATTACCAATGTCATGATAGGAATGATGGATTTCATGTGGTAGCTGTTTTAGTGTGATAGATGTCTCCTGTCAAATTTTGTGGTATTGCCGGATGGGGCATGTCGCATCATCCTGTACAACCGATATGCAAAGTTAGCGAATTTAATGTACAGCATACCCTTGGATGTGCTTTTTTTGTCGTTTTTGTTTTTCCTTGAATCTTGAGTTTAGAAAAAATAACATGTTGGTGGCTTGTGTGACGCAAAAGAGTTTATACCTTTGTCCTCGTTAAGACGCATGCTTGGGAGACCTACACGCGGTTTTGCTTGTATGCTATTATATTATTATATTATTTATCATTTATCATTAGTCCTCTAATATATATAAATGTATATATGTTTATCAATCTGAAATGGTTTCTCCTCATCCTTGCTTGTTGCTGGTTGTGTGGAAAGATGGGATTGCGTAGTCTCAAGTGGACCTTTGCCATTGTTGGTTTGGCTATTACCCATTCCCTTCCAGGCGCTTTTGTCGGTCTTATGTTAGGTTGGTTGGCTGAAGGTATCTTCTACCGTCCCAAGGTTCATTTCTACTACGAGCGGAGAACGTACGATGATCAACCTCAGTCGGATGTGCAATCGGGTGCAGTACCCGGTACTGTACTCTCTGCCTATCATACTTTGGGCATAAGTCCCGATGCCAGCGATGATGAAGTACGTCAGGCTTATCGCCGAATGGCCATGAAGTATCACCCTGATCGCGTCGCTATGCAGGACGAGGAGGTCCGTTCGCGTGCCGAACGTCTGTTCAAGATGGTGGGAGAAGCCAGGGACAGGATTTATAAGTATCGTGGTATCAAGTAACAATAATATGTTCATGGAACAATATCTGGAAACGGCTCTTTTTGACCTTGATGGGACTCTTGTTGATACCGAGGGACAATATACCCGGTTTTGGGCAGAGGTGGGTGAAGAACTGATTCCCGAAGGACGGGCATTTGCGTTGAGAGTGAAGGGACGTACGTTGAAATCCATTCTCGAAGACTTCATACCTTCGCCAGAGATTAGGGCGGAGGTACAAAGGCAGTTGAACATATTCAAACGTGCTATGGAATTTCCCCTCATTCCTGGTGTCATGGAATTTCTCTCTGATTTGCGTCGTAAAGGTGTCCGATTGGCAGTCGTTACGAGTTCCAATAAGGAAAAGATGCGTCATGTGGAGGCACGTATGCCTCATTTGCTGTCACTCTTTGACCGTATCCTTACAGCGGAGGATTTCTGTGTGTCCAAGCCGGCTCCTGATTGTTATTTGCTCGGAGCTCAGGTGTTTGGAACTCCTTTGGAGCGTTGTATGGTTTTTGAAGATGCTCCCAATGGCCTTCAGGCAGGTATGAGTTCAGGCATCTTTACAGTGGGACTTGCCACTGGTTTGGCTTCAGAGGTTATCCGTCCTCTCTGTCATCATGTGGAGCGTGATTTCCTGAATCTTGATTTTGAACGAGCCAACAGGTTATTGGCAGACTTCCACCATTCTTGAGTATTTA